>JASLEG010000287.1 GCA_030151225.1 Burkholderia sp.
CCGCGGACGACAGGACGAAGTCGTCGCTTTCGAAATATTCGTCATGCTTGGTAAAGCCGCCCAGGGCGCGCGCGATGTCGTTCGCGACAGAGGGCTTTTCCGCAATGATCAGTGCTTTGGACATGACTCGAGTGGGTTGGATAGACCGGATGGCCGGGTGACGGCCCTTTTACGACGGCTTTATAGCACACGGCGCCGGGCTGTCACCCCGCGCGTGTAAAAAGCGGCCCATCATAAGTGGGGGCCGATGCGCCCGCAAGCCCGCCGAAATGCCAGACGGGGCGGGCATCCGCGGCATTCGGGCACCCGGTCGAAAGAAAATAAGGGGTCAGACAGCAACATCGAGCAGGTTGCGCAACTTCGGCGCGTGCGTGACGCCGGGGATCGCCGTGAGATCCGAGAGCATGCGCTCGACGATGCCCGCGTGCGGCAGCACCGTGCCGAAGAAGCGCACGGCCTGCGCGTCCTCGATCAGGATCGTGGGGAAGTTCTCCACGTCGAAATCGTCGAGCCGGTCGGCGTGGTTCTCGATGTCGATCCACACGAAGCAGGCTTCGGGGTGCGCGGCGGCGAGCCGGTCGAACGCCGTGTCGTAGTCGCGGCAGGTGCCGCACCACGCGGCGCACAGGCAGGCGACGAGCAGCGCGTCGGGGTCGCGGAGGCGCTCGGCGATCCGATCGGCATCGGTATCGAGATTCAGCGCGGGCATTGCGGTTCCTTGCTTGATGACGGCGGCGCGGAGTGCGCCTCGTCGCCGGAATGTAGCACGGCGCGCGAAACCGGCGGGGCCGTCGGCCCGGCTGCGGGGGCCGCCCCGGGGGCGGGGTCGACGCGCTGGAAACGGTCGCCGGGCAGGCTCGCCACGCGCCCCGCCAGCTCGAGGCGCAGCAGCAGGTGCGGCAATCGGTCGGGGCCCACGTCGGCGCGCGCGGCGAGCAGATCGACCGGTACCGGGCCGTGCCCGAGCGCGTCGAGCACGGCGAGGGCGTCGGGCGGCAACGGCGATGACGACGGGGCGGGCGAGGGGCGCGCCGGCGGGGCAGATGCGGCCACGCGCGGCGTCTTGCCGCTCGCGCGCTGCGGCCGGCGCTCGGGAGCCGGGGCCGGAGCGGGGGCCGGCGCCGCGTCGCTCGCGGCCGGCGCGATCCCGAACTCTTCGAGCACGTCGTCCGGCGTTTCCACGAGTTTCGCGCCGTCGCGGATCAGCGCGTGGCAGCCGCGCGAGAGCGGCGCGTGGATCGAGCCGGGAATCGCGAACACCTCGCGGCCGAGCTCGTTGGCGAGCCGCGCCGTGATCAGCGAGCCCGAGCGCGGCGCGGCTTCCACCACCAGCACGCCGAGGCAGAGCGCCGCGATCAGCCGGTTGCGCTGCGGGAAGTTGGCGGCGCGCGCCGGTGTGCCGAGCGGCCATTCGGACAGCAGCGCGCCGTGCGCGGCGATCTCGCTGGCCAGCGCGTGGTGCGCGGCCGGATAGACGCGATCGAGCCCGGTGCCCACCACGGCCACGGTGCCGGCCGCGCCGGCGAGCGCGCCGCGATGCGCGGCGGCATCGATGCCGCGCGCGAGCCCCGAGATCACCACGAAGCCCGCATCGGCCAGCGCGCGGGCGAACCAGGCGGCATCGGCGCGCCCCTGCGCGGTGGCGAGCCGGCTGCCGACCAGTGCCACGGCGGGTTGCTGCAGCCGCTGCGGATCGCCTCTTACATATAGCAGCGGCGGCGGATCGTAGAGCGTGGCGAGGCGCGGCGGATAGGCCGGATCGTGGCGCGTGACGAGTTGCCCGCCCGAGCGCGCGAGCCAGCCGAGCACGGCATCGGTATCGGCCTCGAGCGTGGCCGCGTGCGGCGCGAGCACGGCGCGCGCGGCCGCCTGGCCGGCGATGCCCGCGAGCGCGGCGTGGCCGGCCCCGAACAGCGCGTCGAGCGAGGCGAACGCGCGCAGCAGCGCCTCGCCTGCGGCGGTGGTGAGCCCCGGCGCGGACGCCAGGTGCAGCCACGCGGCCAGCGCCTCTCGGGTGAGCGGCGCGGGTCTCATGGCCGCCGCCGCGCCCACCGGCAGCGACACGCCGGCCGCCATGCTAAAATTTTCATCATCCGAAATACATCAGCGAATCGCGCGCACCCGCCCGCGGCGTTGGGCTGCGCGGTGCATTCCGCGCGACTCGAGCCTCATCTTCCGGGTATCGCGATGGCCGGGCCAGTCGGCCGAACGGCCGGTCCCAACCGCTTTCCGAATCGAACATCATGGCGCTTCTGAACATCCTGCATTTCCCCGACAAACGCCTGCACAAGGTGGCCAAGCCGGTGGCCGAGGTCAACGACCGCATCCGTCGCCTCGTCGACGACATGGCCGAGACCATGTACGCGGCGCCCGGCATCGGCCTGGCGGCCACCCAGGTGGACGTGCATGAGCGCGTGATCGTGATCGACACCTCCGAGGACAAGAACGCGCTGCAGGTGTTCATCAACCCCGAGATCGTGTGGTCGAGCGACGGCAGGCAGACCTACGAAGAAGGCTGCCTGTCGGTGCCGGGCGTGTACGACGAGGTGGAGCGGTCCGATCACGTGCGTGTGCGCGCGCTCGATCGCGATGGCAACGCCTTCGAGCTCGAGTGCGAGGGCCTGCTCGCCGTGTGCATCCAGCACGAGATGGATCACCTGCTCGGCCGCGTGTTCGTGCAGTACCTCTCGCCGCTCAAGCAGAACCGCATCAAGAGCAAGATGAAGAAGCTCGAACGGGCGATGTGAGCACGCCAACGGACCGATCCCCCATGACTCATTCGTTGCGCGTCATCTTTGCCGGCACGCCGGAATTCGCCGCGGCGGCGCTCGCCGCGATCCACGAGGCCGGCTTCGCCGTGCCGCTGGTGCTGACCCAGCCCGACCGCCCGGCCGGCCGCGGCATGAAGCTGCAGGCCAGCGCCGTGAAGCGCTACGCGCTCGAGCAGGGCCTGCCCGTCGCGCAGCCGCCGTCGCTGCGCCGCACCGGCAAGTTTCCCGCCGAGGCCGCCGACGCCATCGCGCTGCTGAACGCCACGCCGCACGACGTGATGGTGGTGGCCGCCTACGGGCTGCTGCTGCCGCAGGAGGTGCTCGACATCCCGCGTCACGGCTGCATCAACATCCACGCTTCCCTGCTGCCGCGCTGGCGCGGCGCCGCGCCGATCCATCGCGCGATCGAGGCCGGCGACGCCGAAACCGGCGTCACGCTGATGCAGATGGATGCGGGGCTCGATACCGGCGCGATGCTGTCGGAGGCGCGCGCGGCGATCGCGGGCACCGACACCACCGCCACGCTGCACGACACGCTGGCCGAGCTCGGCGCGAAGCTGATCGTCGAGGCGCTGGTGCAGCTCGAGCGCGACGGCCAGCTCGCGGCCACGCCGCAGCCGGCCGACGGCGTGACCTATGCCGAGAAGATCGGCAAGCAGGAAGCCGCGCTCGACTGGCGCGAGCCGGCCGAGGTGCTGGCCCGGCGGATCCGCGCTTTCGACCCGTTCCCGGGCGGCGCGGGCACGCTCGACGGCGCGGTGCTGAAGCTGTGGGCCGCCGAAGCGATCGCGGCACGCGGCGCGGCGGCCGAGCCGGGCACCATCGTCGCGGCCGATGCCGACGGCGTGGTGATCGCGTGCGGCAGCGGCGCGCTGCGCGTCACGCAGCTGCAGAAGCCGGGCGGCAAGCGCCTGCCCGCGCGCGAGTTCCTCGCCGGCGCGCCGCTCGCCGCGGGTCAGCGGTTCGCGTTGACGGAAACGGACTGATCCGGGCCGTCTGATGGCGGTGGGCCGTCGCGGCCCGCTTTGCCATCGCGGCCGCCACCTCGCCAGGCGCTGCCGCCACGCGTCTGCGCGCGTAGAATCTCCTCCCGTCGTCCCAGCGATCGTCCCCATCCCCATGCTCGGCATCACCCACTTCGCGTTCTTCATGCTGGCCGCGTTCCTGCTGAACGTCACGCCCGGCCCCGACACCGCCTACATCATCGGCCGCAGCGTCGCGCAGGGCCGCGGCGCCGGCATCGTGTCGGCGCTCGGCATCGGATCCGGCTGCGCGGTTCACACGCTGGCCTGCGCGTTCGGCCTGACCGCGCTGATCGCCGCGTCGCCGCTCGCGTTCACGCTGATCAAGTACGCGGGCGCGGCCTACCTCGTCTATCTCGGCGTGAAGCTCGTGCTGAGCCGACCCGCCGCGCCGCCCGCTGCCACCGCCTCGCCCGACGGCGCGAACGCCGCGGGGCCGGTAGCGGCCCGCTCGCTGCGCCAGCTCTACCTGCAGGGCGTCACCACCAACGTGCTGAACCCCAAGGTGGTGCTGTTCTTCGTGTCGTTCTTCCCGCAGTTCGTGGCGGCCGACAGCCCCCACAAGACGCTCGCCTTCCTCGTGCTCGGCGGCGTGTTCTCGCTGCAGGGGCTCGCGTGGAGCGTGATCGTGGCGTGGGTGGCCGGCAGCCTCACGCGGCGCCTGTCGGGCAGGACGGCCGTGAAGCAGTGGCTCGACCGCGGGGTGGGCAGCGTGTTCGTGGGCCTCGGCCTGCGGCTGGCGGTGGCGACGCAGCGCTGACGCACCGACGCGCATGCGATTCGAGGCAACCCTCGCCGTCGTCGTTTCGCGCCATTGAATTTTTTCGGTGCGCCCTTATCTAACGAATCGCTTACAATCGTCCGTCGGCTTTTTCGAGATGCCGACGCATCGAGTTTTCGGTCAAGGAGTCCGCTATGTTCAATTGGGTCAAGACGGCAATGCTGATGGCCGCGATCACGGCCCTGTTCATCGTGATCGGCGGGGTGATCGGCGGGTCGCGCGGCATGGCGATCGCGCTCGTGATCGCGCTGGGGATGAATTTCTTTTCGTACTGGTTCTCGGACAAGATGGTGCTGCGCATGTACAACGCGCAGGAAGTGGACGAGACCAGCGCGCCGCAGTTCTACCGCATGGTGCGCGAGCTCGCCACGCGCGCGAACCTGCCGATGCCGCGCGTCTACCTGATCGACGAGGCCGCGCCGAATGCGTTCGCCACCGGGCGCGACCCGCAGCACGCGGCGGTGGCGGCCACCACCGGCATCCTGCGCGTGCTGTCCGAGCGCGAGATGCGCGGCGTGATGGCCCACGAACTCGCGCACGTGAAGCACCGCGACATCCTGATCTCCACGATCTCGGCCACCATGGCCGGCGCGATCTCGGCGCTGGCCAACTTCGCGATGTTCTTCGGCAGCCGCGACGAGAACGGCCGCCCCACCAACCCGATCGCCGGCATCGCCGTGGCGCTGCTCGCGCCGATCGCGGGCGCGCTGATCCAGATGGCGATCTCGCGGGCGCGCGAATTCGAGGCCGACCGCGGCGGCGCGCAGATCTCGGGCGATCCGCAGGCGCTGGCCACCGCGCTGGACAAGATCCACCGCTATGCGTCGGGCATTCCGTTCCAGACGGCCGAGGCGCATCCGGCCACGGCGCAGATGATGATCATGAACCCGCTGGCCGGGGGCTCGATCGCGAACCTGTTCAGCACCCACCCGGCCACCGAGGAGCGCGTCGCGCGCCTGATGGAGATGGCACGCACGGGGCGCTTCGACTGACGCCCCCGGTCGCACCGGTATTGCCTTCGCGGGCCGCGCGTCGAGACGCGCGGCCCGTTTCGTTTCCGGGCCCCGCCCGCCGCCGACGCCCAACCGGCGGCCCCCGCCACCGCCCGGGCCGCTCCCACGCCGCGCTACAATGCGCGGTTTGATGCCTCGCTTGCCCGCAGCGCACTCCGTGCCGCGCCGGCGCCCGCGCCTGCCCGTATCCGCCGCCCGTATTCCATGACCCAGCCGCCCCGTTCCCCCCGTCCGTCGTCCCGTCCGCGTCACGCGAAGCCGTCGCGGCCCGCGCCGCAGCACGCGTCGCCCGCGCGCCTGAGCGCGCTGCACCTGCCGCCCGATTCGCTCGGCTTCGCGCTCGACGGCGCCGCGCAGGCGCTGAGCGCCGTGGCGCACGGCAGCGCGCTGCCCGCCGCGCTCGC
>JASLEG010000012.1 GCA_030151225.1 Burkholderia sp.
GCGTGCGCAGGTCTACGTGCTGAAGTCGCTGACCGACGACGAGATGCGCCTGCTGCTCAAGCGTGCGCAGGCGATCGCGCTCGAAGGGCTCGCGTTCGACGACAAGGCGGTCGACACGCTGGTCGGCTACGCGGACGGCGATGCGCGGCGCTTCCTGAACCTGCTCGAGCAGGCGCAGACGGCGGCCGCGTCGGCCGGCGTGACGACGATCGACGCCGATTTCGTCAGCAGCGCGATGACGCTGAACGCGCGCCGCTTCGACAAGGGCGGCGACAACTTCTACGACCAGATCTCGGCGCTGCACAAGTCGGTGCGCGGCTCGAGCCCGGACGGCGCGCTGTACTGGTTCTGCCGGATGATCGACGGCGGCGCGGACCCGAAGTACCTCGCACGGCGGATCGTGCGGATGGCGTGGGAAGACATCGGCCTCGCCGATCCGCGCGCGATGCAGATGGCGAACGACGCGGCCGCGACCTATGAGCGGCTCGGCTCGCCGGAAGGCGAGCTGGCGCTCGGCCAGGCGGTGATCTATCTCGCGTGCGCGGCGAAGAGCAACGCGGGCTACAACGCGTTCAACCAGGCGATGGCGTTCGTCAAGCAGGACAAGTCGCGCGAGGTGCCGGTGCACCTGCGCAATGCGCCGACCAGGCTGATGAAGGAACTCGGCTACGGCCACGCGTACCGCTACGCGCATGACGAGCCGAACGCGTACGCGGCCGGCGAGACCTACCTGCCGGACGGCATGCGCGAGCCGCGCTGGTACCAGCCGGTGCCGCGCGGGCTCGAATCGAAGATTGCCGACAAGCTCGCGTGGCTGCGCGAACTCGACCGCGAGGCCGGCAAGAAGGATTAGCGCACGTTCCCCCCTGCATCCGCCACGCGCGCGCCGTGGCGGACGCGCGGTGCGTTAGAATCCCCGTCTCACACAACGATTTTTCCTGTCCTCCCATGCTCGACATCCAGTTGCTGCGCAAAGACCTCGACGGCGTCGCCAAGCGCCTCGCCGATCGCGGCTACACCCTCGACGTCGCCGCGTTTTCCGCACTCGAAGCGGAACGCCGCGCGATCCAGACCCGCACCGAAGAACTGCAGGCGCGCCGCAACAGCCTCTCCAAGCAGATCGGCGCGATGAAGGGGCGGGGCGAGGACACGTCGGCCGTGATGGCGGAAGTCGGCGGCATCGGCGACGAGATGAAGGCGTCGGCCACGAAGCTCGACGAGATCCAGGCGCGCGTGTCCGACCTGCTGCTGGGCATGCCCAACCTGCCGCACGACAGCGTGCCGGTCGGCAAGGACGAGAACGACAACGTCGAGGTGAAGCGCTGGGGCACGCCGCGCGCGTTCGATTTCGACGTGAAGGATCACGTCGACGTCGGCACGCCGCTCGGCCTCGACTTCGAAACCGGCGCGAAGCTCGCCGGCGCGCGCTTCACGATGCTGCGCGGCCCGATCGCGCGCCTGCACCGCGCGCTCGCGCAGTTCATGCTCGACACGCACACGCAGCAGCACGGCTACAGCGAGACCTACACGCCTTACATCGTGAACCCGGACATCCTGTACGGCACGGGCCAGCTGCCGAAATTCGCGGACGACATGTTCCGCGTCGAGAAGGGCGGCGGCGAGAACACCATCACGCAATACCTGATCTCGACGTCGGAGATTTCGCTGACGAACACCGTGCGCGAGTCGATCGTCGACGCGTCCGCGCTGCCGATCAAGCTGACCGCGCATTCGCCGTGCTTCCGTTCGGAAGCGGGCTCGTACGGCCGCGACACGCGCGGGATGATCCGCCAGCACCAGTTCGACAAGGTCGAGATGGTGCAGATCGTCGCGCCGGAAGCGTCGTATGCCGCGCTCGACGAGATGGTCGGCCATGCGGAGACGATCCTGCAGAAGCTCGGCCTGCCGTACCGCGTGCTCGCGCTGTGCACGGGCGACATGGGCTTCTCGGCCGCGAAGACGTTCGACCTCGAGGTGTGGCTGCCCGCGCAGAACACGTATCGCGAGATCTCGAGCTGCTCGAACACCGAGGCGTTCCAGGCGCGCCGGATGCAGGCGCGTTATCGCAACGCGCAGGGCAAGCCGGAGCTCGTGCATACGCTGAACGGTTCGGGCCTCGCGGTTGGCCGCACGCTCGTGGCGGTGCTGGAGAACTACCAGAACGCCGACGGTTCGGTCACGGTGCCGGAGGTGCTGCGTCCGTACATGGGTGGTCTGGAGCGTATCGACGCGCCGGCACAGGCGTCGTAAGATCGCGCGGCGGCAAGCTTCCGACGCCCTCGCAAAAAAATTTGTGAAAAGTGCTTGGAAGTTTCGAAAAGATCGTTCTATAATCTTGTTTTCCCGGAAACGACCAGCCGGGAAATGCAGTAAAGCAGTAAGGAAGGAGAGGTGGCAGAGTGGTCGAATGTACCTGACTCGAAATCAGGCGTACGGTTTCCCCGTACCGTGGGTTCGAATCCCACCCTCTCCGCCAAAATACGAAACCCCTTGATCCAGCAGGATCAAGGGGTTTTTCGTTTTGGGCGCGTCATTCATTTTGCCGAAGTGATGTCGAGGCGCGCCATGCGCCGATTCGGGCGGTCGCCGCGCCACGCCCGACGTGCGCAGCGAATCCGTGCGCGCATCATTTTTCATTTTCCGCTTCAAGCTTGCCGTTGGCGCGCCGTTAATGGAATTCGGGGCCATGTATTTTGTTTGCATCATGGTGCCGCCGCCCCCGACGATTCACGTGATATGAAGCTGAGTTACAAGATCCCTTTCGCATTCGCAGTCGCGTTGCTGCTGATTTTCTCCTGCGCCCTTTACGGCAATCACATCCTCAACCATTCGATCGATACGTTCTCGACCGATGTCCAGTCGAACGTGGCCAATGAACGGCTCGTGTTGACCACGCTCGTGCAATTCAAGCTGCAAGTCCAGGAATGGAAGGACACGCTGCTGCGCGGCAAGCAGCCCGAGAAGCTGGACAAGTACTGGACCGCGTTCCAGAAGCGCGAACGCACGGTCGATACGCTCGCCGCCGAGCTCGACCGGCAGTTGCCGCCGGGCGACAGCAAGCAGCTCGTCGAGCAGTTCATGCGCGCGCACATCGCGATGGGGCAGGGCTACCGGCGCGGTTTCGACGCATTCAAGGCGGCCGGCTTCGAGTCGGCCGTGGGCGATGCGGCGGTCGCGGGCATCGACCGCGAACCGGCCGCGTTGCTCGAGCGCGCCGCGCGGATGATTGCCGACGAGAGCGCCGGGGTGTCCGCGCAGGCGAGTCGCGATGCGCAGCACGCGACGACCGTGAGCCTCTCGATCATGCTCGTGATGCTCGTTCTCGCGATGATCGGCAGCTTCATGTTCAGCCGGAGCATCCTGCGCCCGCTCGACGAGGCGGTGGCCTGCGCGAAGGCGGTCGCCAGCGGCGACCTGACCCGCGAGGTCGACACCACCGGCCGCGACGAGATCGCCGATCTGCTGCGCGCGCTGCAGGCGATGCAGGCCAGCCTGTCGGGCGTCGTGCTCGAGGTGCGCGAGCATGCCGAGTCGGTTGCGACCGCAAGCGCGGAAATCGCATCGGGCAATCATGACCTGTCCGCACGTACCGAGGCGCAGGCCGCATCGCTCCAGGAAACCGCGTCGAGCATCGCGGAACTGACGAGCGTCGTGCGGCAGGCCGCCGAGCACGCGCAACACGCGTCGCAGGTCGCCGACGACGCGTCGCGGATCGCGTCCTCCGGCGGCAGCGTGATGGCCGAGGCGGTCGAGACGATGAGCGGCATCGCCGACAGCTCGGCGAAGGTCGGCGAGATCATCTCGGTGATCGACGGGATCGCGTTCCAGACCAACATCCTCGCGCTCAACGCGGCGGTCGAGGCCGCGCGCGCAGGCGAGCAGGGGCGCGGCTTCGCGGTCGTCGCGTCGGAAGTGCGCACGCTCGCGCAGCGCAGCGCCGCCGCGGCGAAGGAGATCAAGACGCTGATCGAGCAATCGACGGCGCGCGTCGACGTCGGCGCGACGCTGATCGGCCAGGCGGGCGCGTCGATCCACGAGATCGTCGGCGCGGTGCAGCGCGTGACGACGTTCGTCGGCGAGATTTCGACGGCGTCGCAGGAGCAGAGCGGCGGGATCCATCAGGTCAACGTGGCCGTCACGCAGATGGACGAAGCGACGCAGCGCAATGCGGCGCTCGTCGAGCAGGCGTCGGCGGCGACGCAGTCGCTCGCGGAGCAGGCGCACGCGCTCAGGCACGCCGTGTCGGTGTTCAAGGTGCGCGGCGGCATGGCGGCCTGAGCGCGCCGCGGATGGTGCGGTGCAATAAAAGTGCCGCCGCCACCGCGTGCGCGCGTCGCTTCGGGCCGCCGCGACGACTATCGCCTTTCGATTCGCGCCGCCATTTGAAAATTACGATTTGACTCATGCCCTGCTTTCGGTTGAAGCTAGTAGCTTGCTGTCCGACAGGGGCTGTGCCTGCATGAGTTCGATCTTGACCGTTCGTCGTATCGCTGCCGATCAGGGCGGCGTCTATCGCGAACTCCGCGCGGCGTCGTTGCGCGAGCCCTACGCGCCCGGCGAAGCGCCGGAGGCCGACATGATGGCTGTCGACGCGGCCGCGGCGGAGGCACTCGCCGCGCAGCGCGCGACTTCCGATCAGTCGACGACATTCCTGCTGTATACCGAAGGCCATCCGGCCGGCATGATCGGCGCGTATTTCGACGGCACGCCGCAGCGCCGCGCGTTCGTCAGCGAGCTGTGGGTCGCACACGCGGTGCGCCACCTGCGCGGCGGCGTGCTGCTCGTCGATACGGCGAGCGCATGGCTCGCCGAGCGCGGCGCGCGCGAAATCTATGCGTGGATCGCCGACGCGAACCGCAACGCGGTCCGCTTCTACGAGCGGGCCGGCTTCAACAATACCGGCGAGCAGGCGCCGATCGCCCGGGTTCCCGGCGCGATGAAGTCGCTGTTCGTCTCGCAAGTGGCGCGCTGACGCGCGCCCGCCAAAAATAATGGCCGGTGGCGTGGACGACTGTAAAATACGCAAAATTTTTTTGCTGAACGTCCATGTCGCTTAAAAAATCGCCATTCTTCGAACTGCGCAGCGGGACCGTCGACACGTTGTTCTTCATCGTGAAGACGACCGATCTCGACGTGTTGCGCACCGAGTTGGTCAAGCGCTTCGAAGCGACTCCTGAATTCTTTGCCGATGACGTCGTCGCGATCGACGTCCGCCGCCTTGCGGACCACGAGCGCGTGCCGCTCGCCGAGATCCGGCGGATGCTCAACGACGTGCGGATGCGCCCGGTCGGGGTCGTCGCACAGCCGGGCCAGCAGGCGTGGGCGAGCGAAGCGGGCCTGCCGCTGCTCGAGGCGCGCGACCGTCGCGCGCCGGCTGCGAAGCCGGACGAGGAGGCCGCCGGGCTGGCCGCCGCAGCCGAGGCGGCGCCGGCGGTCGAACCCGCGCCTGCGCCGGCTCCGCCGGTGGTGCAGGCGCCCGCGGGCAACCAGACGCTGGTGGTCGACAAGCCGCTGCGCTCGGGGCAGCAGATTTACGCGAAGGGCGACCTCGTGGTGCTCGACCTGGTCAGTTACGGCGCCGAGGTGATCGCGGAAGGCAATATCTACATATATGCGCCGCTGCGTGGCCGCGCGCTCGCGGGCGTGCACGGCAACCATGACGCGCGCATTTTCTGCACGTGTCTCGAGCCGGAACTGATTTCGATTGCGGGCATCTATCGAACCACCGAGAACCCGTTGCCGGCCGACGTGCAGGGCAAACCGGTGCAGATCCGGCTCGAAGAGGAAAAATTGATGATCGAACCGCTGCGCCTGACGTGACGCACGCGGCGCGAACCGGCTCGATCGGCTCTCATTGACGAACACAGGGTAAAGGGTAAATGGCAAAAATCATCGTGGTGACCTCGGGCAAGGGCGGCGTGGGCAAGACGACGACGAGCGCGAGCTTTGCGTCCGGTCTGGCGCTGCGCGGCCACAAGACGGCCGTGATCGACTTCGACGTCGGCCTGCGCAACCTCGACCTCATCATGGGCTGCGAACGCCGCGTCGTGTACGACCTCGTCAACGTGATCCACGGCGAGGCGAACCTGAACCAGGCGCTCATCAAGGACAAGAAGTGCGAGAACCTCTTCATCCTGCCCGCGTCGCAGACCCGCGACAAGGATGCGCTGACGCGTGAAGGGGTCGAGAAGGTCATCAATGACCTGATCGCGATGGATTTCGAATACATCGTCTGCGATTCGCCGGCCGGCATCGAGTCGGGCGCGCTGCACGCGATGTACTTCGCCGACGAGGCGCTCGTCGTGACGAACCCGGAAGTGTCGTCGGTCCGTGACTCGGACCGCATTCTCGGCATCCTGTCGTCGAAGACCAAGCGCGCGACCGACGGCAAGGACCCCATCAAGGAGCACCTGCTGATCACCCGCTACAGCCCGAAGCGCGTCAACGAAGGCGAGATGCTGTCGCTCGAGGACATCAGCGAGATCCTGCGCATCAAGCTGATCGGCGTCGTGCCGGAATCGGAGGCGGTGCTGCACGCGTCGAACCAAGGCTTGCCGGCGGTGCATCTGGACGGCACCGACGTCGCCGAAGCGTACAAGGACATCGTCGCGCGCTTCCTCGGCGAGGACAAGCCGCTGCGTTTCACCGATTACCAGAAGCCGGGCCTGCTGCAGCGCCTCTTCGGCAGCAAGTAACGGAGGGCGTCCATGTCGATTCTGTCGTTTCTCCTCGGCGAGAAGAAAAAATCCGCTTCGGTCGCGAAAGAGCGCTTGCAGCTCATCATCGCGCACGAGCGCGTCGGCGGCCGGCCACCGGCCGACTACCTGCCCGCGCTGCAGAAAGAGCTCGTGGCCGTCATCTCGAAGTACGTGAAGATCTCGAACGATGACATCCGCGTGAGTCTCGAGCGCCAGGACGATCTCGAGGTCCTGGAAGTGAAGATCGAGATTCCGCAGGCCTGACGGCCCGCGCCCGTCGTCATTTATTGCGCGTCGCGGGGGCCGCTCCGCGCGACGGCATCCGTCGCGGCCGCGGCCGGTTCGTCGCCGGCCGGGGCGTGCCGGCCTGACGCGCCGTCGCCCTCGTCGCGCAGCGTGTCGAGCGGGTCGGCGGGCGCCGCGGCCGCGTCCTGCGGTGCCGTGACCCCGGAGCGGGGCGGCGTCGCGGGCGAAGGCGCCGGCGCCGGCGGCGCGAGATAGCGCTGCGCGAGCGTCTCATACAGCGGCGGCGCGAAAAAGCGCGATACGCGGCTGGCGATCAGCGCGGCGGCCATCAGCGAGATCACCAGCGCGTGGCCGTTGATCATCTCCATCACGATCACGAACGACGTGATCGGCGATTGCGTGACGGCGGCCAGGTAGCCGACCATCGCGAGCGCGACCAGCACCGGCAGGCGCATGTCGCCGAACACGAGGTGCAGCAGGTTGCCGAAGCCCGCGCCGATCGACAGCGACGGCGCGAAGATCCCGCCCGGAATGCCCGGCAGGTATGACGCGACCATCGAGACGATCTTCAGGAACGGGTAGAACACCGACAGCTGCTCGTGGCCGTCGAGCAGCCCGCGCGCTTCCGCATAGCCGCTGCCGAACGTCGTGCCGCCCGACAGCAGGCCCACCACGGCGATCGCGAGGCCGCACAGCGCGGCGAACGCGATCGGGCGTTCGCGATACAGGCCGAGCAGGCGCGGCGGCAGCCAGCGGCCGGTATTGAGCAGCAGCCAGCAGAACAGCCCGCCCGCGACGCCGGTGACGACTGCCGTGACGAGCACCGCCACCGCGAGCAGATCCGGGAAATGCGGGCCGATGTCGATCGTGCCGAAGTACGTGTAGTTGCCGTTCAGGCCGAGTGCCACCACACCGGCGAGAATGATCGCGGTGATCAGCACGCCGCTGGCGCGCGCAGAAAAGCTGCGCGTCAGCTCCTCGATCGCGAACACGATCCCGGCGAGCGGCGTGTTGAACGCGGCGGACAGCCCGGCCGCCGCGCCCGCGAGCACGAGCTGGCGCTCGATCTGCGCGTTCGAGCGTGGATAGAAGCGGCGCAGGTTGAACATCAGCGCCGCGCCGACCTGCACGGTCGGGCCTTCGCGGCCGATCGTGAAGCCGCCGAGGATGCCGAGGAACGAGATCGCGATCTTCGCGAGCAGGATCCGCAGCGTCAGGAGCCGCGATCCGAACGCGCCCGGCTGCGCGTGCAGCGTCGCGATCACCTGCGGAATGCCGCTGCCCTCCGCGCCACGGAAAAAGCGCCGCGTGAGCCACACCGAGGCCGCTGCGATCGCGGGCGTCAGGATGAGCGGCAGCCAGGTTACGCGGTGCTGCAGCGTGCGGAACGTGTCGTAGCCCCAGTCGATCAGCCGCGCGTACAGCACCGCGGTCAGGCCGACGGCGATCGCGCCGAGCCAGAAGACGCCGTACTGGCGCCAGATACGTTGGGTGCGGCGAGTGAGGGCGGGGAACAGGGCAGTGCGTTGCATTTCGGCGAGGCCGTCGGCAAAGTCCCGATTATAGAGAGATGTCGCGGGAGAAGGCCTTCAACTGGCTGTCGCCGATGCTTGCGGCGGGCATACGCGTGGATGCGGGCCGTGGCGCCGGTGCGGCCGGCATCGGATCGCTGCCGGCTCATGCCCGCCGGCTGTCGCAGCAACGGATCGTGCGCGTGGCCGGCGCGTCACGTCTCGAGTATAGGCAGCGCGCGCTGCCCGGCAACCCGTGCCGCCCCCGGGGATGTTCAGACGAGCGATGCGTCGCGCGTCTCGCGCATCAGCAGCACGCCGAGCAGGCTGATTGCCGCCGCGATCGACACATAGCCGCCGACCCACGCGAGTCCGCCGCGCGCCGCGAGAACCTGCGCGATATACGGCGCGATCGACGCGCCGAGAATTCCGCCGAGGTTGTAGGCCACGCCTGCGCCCGTGTAGCGCACATGGGTCGGGAACAGCTCCGGCAGCAGCGCGCCCATCGGCGCGAACGTCACGCCCATCAGGAACAGCTCGATGATCAGGAACAGCGCGACCAGCGGCATCGAGCCGCTGCCGAGCAGCGGTTCCATCGTGAAGCCCGACAGTACCGCCACCACGCCGCCCACGATCAGCACCGGCTTGCGGCCGAAGCGATCCGAGGCCCAGGCCGACAGCGGCGTGGCCAGCGCCATGAACACCACCGCGATGCACAGCAGGCCGAGGAAGCTCGGGCGCGCGATGTGCAGCGTGCCCACGCCGTACGACAGCGAGAACACCGTCGAGATGTAGAACAGCGTGTAGCAGACCACCATCGACAGCGCGCCGAGCAGCGTCGGCACCCAGTGCCGCGTGAGCAGCGCCGCGACCGGCACGCGCACGCGCTCGTTGCGATCGATCGCGGCCTGGAAGGCCGGCGTCTCGGTGATCTTCAGGCGCACGTAGAGGCCCACGGCCACCAGCGCCGCGCTGACGATGAACGGCACGCGCCAGCCCCAGCTGCGGAACTGTTCGTCGGACAGGCCCACGGCGAGCGAGAAGAACAGGCCGTTCGACATCAGGAAGCCGATCGACGGGCCCAGTTGCGGGAACATGCCGAACCAGCCGCGCTTGCCGGCCGGCGCGTGCTCGGTGGCGAGCAGCGCCGCGCCGCCCCATTCGCCGCCCAGGCCTATACCCTGGCCGAAGCGCAGCACGCACAGCAGGATGGGCGCGAGCGCGCCGATCGAGTCGTAGCCGGGCACGAAGCCGATCGCCGTGGTGGACACGCCCATCACGAGCAGCGAGGCCACCAGCGTGGACTTGCGGCCGAAGCGGTCGCCGAAGTGGCCGAACAGGAAGGAGCCGATCGGGCGCGCGATGAACGCGATGCCGAAGGTGACGAAGGCCGACAGCGCCTGCGCCGTGCTCGAGCCGTGCGGGAAGAACACCGGGCCGATCACGAGCGCGGCGGCGGTGGCGTAGACGTAGAAATCGTAGAACTCGATCGCGGTGCCGATGAAGCTCGCGAACACGATGCGCGCATGGCTGACGGGCTGCGAGCCGGGCGACGCGGCGCTGACCGCCGATGGGGTAGAGGACATGATGGTTCCGTGGTGCGGGTGCGAAGCGGGCGTCGGGGCCTGCTGCGGATGTTCGGGTCTCGATTCGTTGTTTCATCCCGTGCCGATGCGCGTGACGGCGGCGCGGGTGCCGGCTTCAGGGCCGGCGGCTGGGCGTTCCGCGCGTGTCGCGCGGGCGCCGACCTGTCTGCTCGCGGGCGGGCCGGCCGGGTAGGCGGCTCGCGACGAGTCGTCCTCGATGGACGGAGCGGGTAGGCGCGCATTATACCAAGCGCGGCCGGGCGGCCCGGTGCCTCGGGGCGGCGGGCAGGAGCGGCGCGGCCCGTGCATCAGTCGATCGTCTGCGCCTGGGCGGTGGCCAGCGTGCGCAACTGGAACCGGCCGTCGTCGTTGAACAGCCAGCTCTCCATCATCTCCACCTGGCCGCGGCCGTTGAGCAGGCCCGCGGGCGGCTTCGGCAGCGGCGCGGCACGGCGCAGCGACTGCAGCGCGATCGCTTCCGCGCCGTCGTCGCCGTTGCTGCGATAGACGGAGGACTGCGCGAGCCTGCCGTCGCGATCCACGGTGAACGACAACACCACCAGCGAGCGCAGCATCGCCTGCGGCGTGCCGTGCAGCACCTGCGAGGCGTTGGCGTCGAGGATGCGCTGCGCGACCGCGTCGCGATACTGGGCGCGCGCGGGGGCACCGGCGGTGGTCGGTGTGGACGGCGACAGGATCACGGCGCGCTGTGGCAGCGTGACCGTGCAGCCGGCGAGGGCGAAGGCGACCAAGACCGCGATCGCGGGCGGCGAGATCCTTTGCGCGAAACCGGCGAACGGTGCGAGGCGGGGCAGATTGGGCATGGGCGCATGCGTGACGGGACGGTCGGATCCTGTCGAGCATAGGCGCTCGCGCTGCGGAATGCATTGGGATAAACGATCGCCGAGGGCAAGTGCGTGGCGATGTCGGGTCGTCGTCAAGCACGAAGCCCCGCGAGCTCGATCGGCTGGCGGGGCTTCGCGACGGCGGCGTCAGGCGCGCAGGGCTTTCCTGACCGGCTCGAGCTGGGTCCAGCAGCGGCCGCCGTCGCCGGTGACGTAGGCCGAGAAGCGATGCTTCGAGGAGGCGGTCGTGGCCGCGGCGCTGGCGAGGGCCAGTGCCTCGGAGCGGGCGGCGGCGCCGTCGTACGCGTTGAGGGCGATGTTGTATTCACCCGACGGCAACTTGTACATCACCTGGCTGACGTCGTCGACCGCATGGCGCACGTAGCCGCGTGCCAGCATCTCGGCATTGAGCTTCACGTATTCCTTCGCGTCGAGGGCGAGCTCCTTGGTCCGTTTGTCGTCCTTGTACAGAACGATGCGCGCGGTGACGTAGTACTCCGGCATTACATGCCTCCAATGGCAGAAACGGGATCTTCGTTGAGGAAAGGACGGGCGGGTGCTGCGGGCGGGAGTATACGGAATCGTCGCGGAACTGACGTGACAGCGGGCGCGGGGCCCGTGCGTCGCGACGATCTGGCGGAAGCGGTGAGATTCGAACTCACGGACGGTTGCCCGTCGCCGGTTTTCAAGACCGGTGCCTTAAACCACTCGGCCACGCTTCCACGGCCGGCATTGTAACCGAAATGCTGCCGCTGTCCCCGGCTTTGCGTGCCGGGAACCGCGGTGCGTCAGCGCGAAGCCGGCGGGGCGCCGGCACTCGCGGCATCGCCCGTCGCATCGTCCGCATCGCGCAGGAACAGCTCCTGCAGATCGTTGAGGAAGCGCTGCCCGAGCTCGGTCGGCGCGACGCGTTCGAAATCGCGCGTGATCAGCCCGCGCCGCTCGGCCTCGCCCAGCGCCGTCTCGATGGTGCGCAGCGGCAGCCCGGTGCGCTCGCCGTAGCTTTCCACCGGAAAGCCCTCCACCAGCCGCAGCGTGTTCAGCATGAACTCGAATGGCAGATCGCGCGGGCCCACCTCGCGCTCCTCCTGCACCGGCGTGCCGGCCATCGCCTGTGCCATGTAGGTGGCCGGGTGCTTGTAGCGCGCCTGCCGCAGGATGCGGTTCGGGAACGACAGCTTGGTGTGCGCGCCTGCGCCGATCCCGAGGTAGTCGCCGAAGCGCCAGTAGTTCAGGTTGTGCCGGCTCTGCCGATGCGGCTTCGCGTAGGCCGACACCTCGTAGCGCCCGTAGCCGGCCTGCGCCGTGCGTTCGTGGATCCACTCCTGCATGTCGGCCGACGCGTCGTCGTCGGGCACCGCGGGCGGGAACTTCGCGAACATCGTGTTCGGCTCGAGCGTCAGGTGGTACAGCGACAGATGCGGCGGCGCGTACGACAGCGCGGTCTCGATGTCGGTGCGGCATTGGTCGAGGCTCTGGCTCGGCAGCGCGAACATCAGGTCGAGGTTGAAGTTCTCGAAGGTGTTCGCGGCGATCTCCACGGCCGCGCGTGCCTGCGCCGTGTCGTGGATGCGGCCGAGCGCCTTCAGGTGCGCCTCGTTGAAGCTCTGGATGCCGATCGACAGGCGGTTCACGCCGCTCGCGCGGAACTGCGCGAACTTGGCCGCCTCGAAGGTGCCCGGGTTCGCCTCGAGCGTGATCTCGGCGTCGGCGTCGAGCGGCAGCAGCGCGCGCACGTCCGACAGCAGCCGGTCGAGGCTGGCCGCCGACAGCAGGCTCGGCGTGCCGCCGCCGATGAAGATCGTGTGCACCTGGCGGCCCCACACGAACGGCAGCGCCTGTTCGAGGTCGGCCCGCAGCGCGTCGAGGTATTCCTGCTCGGGGAAACGTTCGCCCTTCCATTCGTGCGAGTTGAAATCGCAGTACGGGCACTTGCGCACGCACCACGGGAAATGCACGTAGAGCGCGAGCGGCGGCAGCGAGGTCAGCCGCACCTTGCCCGGCGAGGCGAAGGTCGCCACGATGCGCTGACCGGTTTCGGCGGCCTGGCTCACGCGTCTTCCCCGAGGCGCGCGAGCAGCGCGCGCAGCGCGATGGCGCGATGGCTGACCGTGTTCTTCACGGCCGGATCGAGCTCGGCGACGGTCTGCTTCAGCGCGGGCAGCAGGAAGTGCGGGTCGTAGCCGAAGCCGTGCGCGCCGCGCGGCGCGTCCACCACCTCGCCGTGCCAGCGGCCCTCGGCGAACAGCGGCTCGGGATCGTCGGGATGCCGAACCAGCGCGAGCACGCAGCAGTAGTAGGCGCGGCGATCGTCCACGCCACGCAGCTGCTCGACCAGATGCGCGTTGTTCGCCGCGTCGCTCTTGTCCTTGCCGGCGAGCTGCGCATAGCGCGCCGAATGCACGCCGGGCGCGCCGCGCAGCGCGCGCACGCACAGCCCGGAATCGTCGGCGATCGCGGGCAGGCCGGTGGCGCGCGCGGCGTGACGCGCCTTGGTCAGCGCGTTCTCGATGAAGGTCTGATACGGCTCCTCGGCCTCGGGCACGTCGAGCTGGCCCTGCGGCACGATCTCGATGCCGACCGTCTCGAACAGCGCCGCGAACTCGCGCAGCTTGCCCGCGTTGTTGGAGGCCAGCACGATGCGCGGGAAGACCGCGGCGGGGCCGGATGCGGGGGCGTGGTCGAGCGTCATGTCAGGCGCCCAGCGCCGCGTTCTGCAGCGCGATCAGTTCGCCGATGCCCTTCTGCGCGAGATCGAGCAGCGTGTTCATCTCGGCGCGCGTGAACGGCACGCCCTCGGCCGTGCCCTGCACCTCGACCAGGCCGCCCGCGCCCGTCATCACCACGTTCATGTCGGTGTCGCAGCGCGAATCCTCGGCGTAGTCGAGATCGAGCACCGGCGTGCCCTGGTACACGCCCACCGAGATCGCGGCCACCGAATCGCTGATCGGCGAGGCCTCGAGCTTGCCGGCCGCGATCAGCTTCGCGACGGCGTCCTGCACCGCCACGAACGCGCCGGTGATGCTGGCCGTGCGCGTGCCGCCATCGGCCTGGATCACGTCGCAGTCGATGTGGATGGTGCGCGAGCCGAGCTTGTTCAGATCCACCACGGCGCGCAGCGCGCGGCCGATCAGGCGCTGGATTTCCTGGGTGCGGCCGGTCTGCTTGCCGCGCGCGGCCTCGCGGTCGCTGCGCGTGTGGGTGGCGCGCGGCAGCATGCCGTATTCGGCGGTCAGCCAGCCCTGGCCGCGATCGCGCAGGAATTCGGGCACCCGCTCGGCCACGCTGGCCGTGCAGATCACCTTCGTGTCGCCGAATTCGACGAGCACCGAGCCCTCGGCATGCTTCGTATAGTGGCGCGTCAGGCGCACCTCGCGCAGCTGATCTGCCTGGCGGCCGCTCGGGCGAAAAGAGGAATTCGTCATGGGGAAGTGGAGCATTCGGAGGGAAACCGCGATTTTACCGCGCATGCCGCCGGCCCGGCCGAGTCGCACCGCCCGGCGCGAACCGCGCTTGCGGGCGGGGCTGCCGTCAAAAATGGGATAATGAGCGTTTCGCGTCCCGTGCCTCGTGCGCACCGGCACGCGCCTGGATTTCCGGGCCCGCTCGGGCCCTCTCACCGGCGAGACCAACCATGATCTACAGCATGACCGGCTACGCGAGCGCGACGCGCGAGCTCGTGGCCAATTCGGGCAATGGCGCCACCAGCGTCTCGGTCGAATTCCGCACGGTGAATTCGCGATTCCTCGACCTGAACTTCCGCATGCCCGACGACGTGCGCGTGTGCGAACCGGCACTGCGCGAGATGCTGATGAACAAGCTCTCGCGCGGCAAGGTCGACGTGCGCATCAACCTGCAGCGCAGCGAGCAGATGAGCCAGGCCGGCGCGCTGAACCGCACGGCGCTCGACCAGCTCGCCGAGCTCGAGCGTGCGGTGCTCGTGTCGTTCCCGAACGCCGAGCGCATGCGCACCGGCGAGATCCTGCGCTGGCCCGGCGTGCTCGCCGAGAGCGGTGTGTCGGCCGAGACGCTGCGCGACGCGGTGCTCGCCTGCGGCAAGGAGGCGATCGGCGAACTCGTGGTGGTGCGCCAGCGCGAAGGCGCGCAACTGGCCGCGATGCTGCTCGGCAACGTGGGCGAGATGGAGGCGATCGTCGCGCGCATCACGCCGCTGGTGCCGGAGCTGATCGCCCGGCACCAGCAGAAGATCGTCGAGCGCCTGCAGGAAGCGCTCGGTCTCGCGGCATCGGAAGCGGGGCAGACGGTGGTGACGCGCGAGGAAGCGGCCGAACGGATCCGCCAGGAAGTGACGATGTACGGCATCCGCATCGACATCGCCGAGGAGCTGTCGCGCCTCACCGCGCACCTGAACGAAACGCGTCACGTGATCGAGAAGGGCGGCCGCGTCGGCAAGCGCCTCGATTTCATGATGCAGGAGCTGAACCGTGAAGCGAACACGCTCGGCTCGAAGGCGGCGGCCAAGGAACTCGCCGACGCCTCGATGGCGCTGAAGCTGCTGATCGAGCAGATGCGCGAGCAAGTGCAAAACCTGGAGTAACGCAAGATGACCGAATCGAACCGAGACGCGCACACGCTGCATGCCGGCGCGTATCCCGGCAACCTGTTCATGGTGGTGGCGCCGTCGGGCGCGGGCAAGTCCACGCTCGTGAACGCGCTGCTCGCCAAGGACGACGAGATCCGCCTGTCGATCTCGTACACCACGCGCAAGCCGCGCCCCGGCGAGCAGGATGGCGAGCATTACCATTTCACGAGCGTCGAGGATTTTCGTGCGCGCCACGCGCAGCACGAATTCCTCGAGAGCGCCGAGGTGCACGGCAACTACTACGGCACCTCGCGCGTGTGGATCGAGGAGCAGATGCAGAGCGGTCGCGACGTGCTGCTGGAGATCGACTGGCAGGGCGCGCAGCAGGTCAAGAAGCAGTTCCGCAATGCGGTCGGCATCTTCATCCTGCCGCCGTCGCTGGCGGCGCTCGAGGAGCGTCTGAAGAAGCGCGGCCAGGACGAGCCGAACGTGATCACGCGGCGCCTGCTCGCGGCTGGCAGCGAGATCGCGCATGCGTCGGAGGCCGAATACGTGGTGATCAACGAGCACTTCGACACGGCGCTCGCCGAGCTGCAGCGCATCGTGGCGGCCACGCGGCTGCGCGTCGTCTCGCAGTACGCGCGACACACCGAGCTTTTCATCGAGCTCGGCATCCATCTCCCGCACGCCGAGTGAAGGCGGCGGACGAGGGACATAAGGTAGAATAGGCAACATATTCAGAAGGAATACCCACCATGGCTCGCATTACCGTCGAAGACTGCCTGAAGCAGATCCCCAATCGCTTCGAACTGGCGCTTGCCGCCACCTACCGTGCGCGGCAGCTCGCGCAAGGCCATACGCCGAAGATCGAAAGCCGCGACAAGCCCACCGTCGTCGCCCTTCGTGAAATCGCGTCCGGCCAGGTCGGCATCGAGATGCTGAAGAAAGTGCCCGTTTAAGGCACACTCGATCCTTCCCGCCATGTAATCCGCTCAACCGACGTGCCAACCCTGGAGGCGAACATGAGCAACACACCATCGTCCACCTCCGAAGAGGCCGCGTCGGCTGACGAAGTCACGTCGCAATCGCCGGCGCGGCAATACATCGATGCGGTGCTCGAACAGTCGTTTCGCCATCTGTTCGGGCCCACCGCCACTCCGGAGCAGCCTCGCAAGCACGGCGTCGTTTCCATCGCGAAACTGACGGCCGCGCTGGCCGAGTATCTGCCTCCCGAAGACATCAAGCAGATCAAGGCCGCGTTCCATTTCAGCGACGAGGCCCACCTCGGTCAGTATCGCCAGAGCGGCGAGCCCTACATCACCCATCCCGTGGCCGTCGCGGAAATCTGCGCCGGCTGGAAGCTCGACGCCCAGGCCATGATGGCGGCGCTGCTGCACGACGTGATGGAAGATCAGGGCGTGACCAAGAGCGAGCTGGCCGAGCGCTTCGGCCCGAAGGTGGCCGAACTCGTGGACGGCCTGTCCAAGCTCGACAAGATGGAGTTCCGCAGCCGCGAGGAAGCGCAGGCGGAAAACTTCCGCAAGATGCTGCTCGCGATGGCACGCGACGTGCGCGTGATCCTCGTGAAGCTCGCCGACCGCCTGCACAACATGCGCACGCTCGGCGCAGTGCCGATGGAGAAGCGCCGCCGCGTGGCGCGCGAGACGCTCGATATCTACGCGCCGATCGCACACCGCCTGGGCCTGAACAACACCTATCGCGAGCTGCAGGACATGAGCTTCGCGAATTTCAATCCGCATCGCTATGCGACGCTCGAGAAGGCCGTTAAGGCCGCGCGCGGCAATCGCCGCGAGGTGATCGGCAAGATCCTCGAGTCGGCGCAGCGCGCGGTGGGCGACGCGAAGCTCGAGGCCGAGATCACCGGCCGCGAGAAAACCATCTACAGCATCTATCGCAAGATGCGCGACAAGCAGCTGTCGTTCTCGCAGGTGCTCGACGTGTACGGCTTCCGCGTGGCGGTCGAGCATCCGCTCGAGTGCTACACCTGCATCGGCGCGCTGCATGCGCTATACAAGCCGGTGCCGGGCAAGTTCAAGGACTACATCGCGATCCCGAAGGTCAACGGCTATCAGTCGCTGCACACCACCGTGGTGGGGCCGTTCGGCGCGCCGATCGAGTTCCAGGTGCGCACCCGCAAGATGCACGAGATCGCCGAGGCCGGGGTGGCCGCGCACTGGCTCTACAAGAACGGCGGCGCCGATCTGAACGACGTGCAGATGCGCGCCCATCAGTGGCTGAAGTCGCTGCTCGACATCCAGAGCGAGGCTGGCGATTCGAGCGAGTTCCTCGAGCACGTCAAGATCGACCTGTTCCCCGACGCGGTGTACGTGTTCACGCCGAAGTCGAAGATCATGGCGCTGCCGCGCGGCGCCACGGCGCTCGACTTCGCGTACTCGGTGCACAGCGATCTCGGCAACCAGTGCGTGGCTGTCAAGATCAACAACGAACTGCTGCCGCTGCGCACCGAGCTCAAGAGCGGCGACATCGTGGAGGTGATCACGGCGCCATATTCGAAGCCGAACCCGGTGTGGCTCGGTTTCGTGCGCACCGGCAAGGCGCGCTCGGCGATCCGTCACTATCTGAAGACGATGCGCCTGAACGAATCGGTGCAGCTCGGCGAGCGTCTCGTCGACCAGAGCCTGAAGGGTTATGGCCTCGCGCTCGCCGATGTCGAGCAGGACGTGTGGGACAAGCTCGTGCAGTGGACCGGCAACAAGAGCCGACAGGAAATCTTCGCGGACATCGGCCTCGGCCGCCGCGTGCCGCAGGTCATGGCCAAGCGCATCGAGGTGCTGATGAGCGGGCGCGACGCCGACGACGACACGTCGCGCGATCGCCCCGTGCACAATGCGCCGCCCGTGGCGATCACGGGTACCGAGGGCATGTCGGTGCAGCTCTCGGCGTGCTGCCGGCCGATCCCGGGCGACGCGATCATGGGCTACATCGGCATCGGTCTCGGCATGGCGATCCACACCACCGATTGCCGCGTGGCGCAGCGCATCCATCGCCGCGATCCGGGCCGCTGGATCGACGTGGCATGGGCGCCGCAGCCGGGCCGCCTGTTCGACGTGACGGTGAAGGTGCTCGTGAAGAACACCAAGGGCATCTTCGCGCGCGTCGCGGCCGACATCACCTCGGCGGACGCGAACATCGTGCACATCGCGATGGACGAAGACACCTCGCACGAATCCACGATCCTGCGTTTCGTGATCCAGGTGGGTGACCGCGTGCATCTCGCCAACGTGATGCGGCGCGTGCGGACCAACCCCGACGTGATGCGGATCATGCGCGAGCGCTCGAGCGACGATACGGCGCATGCCCGTCACGACGGCGGCATGCGCATCGACCGGGAGCGGCAGGACTACTGACGGGCAAGTGCGCCGCAGCGAAGGCGGGCGCTTAAGAGAGGGCGGCACACCCATCGAGCGTCGTGCCGCTTTTTTCATGGCGAGGCGAAAATGCGCGGACAAAACAAAAGGGCCTTCCCGGAGGAAGGCCCTTCAAAAGGTGGCGCGGCTGGCAGGATTCGAACCCACGACCCCTTGGTTCGTAGCCAAGTACTCTATCCAACTGAGCTACAGCCGCACGCAAAACAGTTACTGCCTTGTACTGATCACAATCTGCTCCGGTGGTCAACATGCGTTAAAAAAGTGGCGCGGCTGGCAGGATTCGAACCCACGACCCCTTGGTTCGTAGCCAAGTACTCTATCCAACTGAGCTACAGCCGCACGCAGGAGTGAGACTATAGCAAGGTTTTCCATGGATGGGAAGGGTTTCGTCACAATTTCTTCGCGGGAGGCGTTCGTGTACTCTTGCGGAATCCCCATCGACAGCGCAGAGGTAGTCGAACACAGCATGAACAAGGCGTTTGTGAAGGAGTCGGACGGCGATGACGACGATCTCGACCATGCCCTGCCCGCGATTCCGGCCGGTGCGAAGAACTACATCACGCCGGCCGGCCACAAGCGGTTGCGCGACGAGTTGCTGCATCTGATCGACGAGGCGCGGCCCGAGGTCGTCAAGCTCGTGTCGTGGGCCGCCTCGAACGGCGATCGCTCAGAGAACGGCGACTACATCTACGGCAAGCGCCGGCTGCGCGAGATCGACCGGCGCATCCGCTTCCTGACCAAGCGGCTCGATCTGGCCGAGGTGGTGGATGCGAGCCGGCAGGAGAGCGCCGATCAGGTGTTCTTCGGCGCGACCGTGGACTACGCCACCGAGGATGGCGACGAGCACACGATCACGATCGTCGGCGTGGACGAGGTCGATCTCGATCGCGGCCACGTGAGCTGGGTGTCGCCGATCGCACGCGCGCTGCTGAAGTCGCGCATCGGCGAGACGGTCACGCTGATGACGCCGGTCGGCCCGCAGCCGGTGGACGTGCTCGACGTGCGCTATCCGGCACCGGGCGCCTGAGCTGTCAGGCCGCGCCAAGAAAAAAGCGCCCGCGGGGCGCTTTTTTCGTTGGGCTCGCGCGCTGCGTCAGAAGCGATGACGCAGGCCTGCCGTGACGGCGATCTGCTTGTTGGTCGACGATGCGCCGCCCAGGCCGTTCACGTAGGCGCCGATGCCGAGGCCGTCGGTGCTCACGTGCTGGTATTCGCCCTGCAGGTACACGTCGGTGCGCTTGGACAGCGCGTACGAGGTCTGCAGGTTGAACTGGTTCCAGCCCGGATGACGGCCGTCGAGGAAGCCGGCCGTGTAGGTCCACGAACCTGCCACCGACAGTGCCGGTGTCAGCGCGTAGCGCGCGTTCACTTCGTAGTTGTTGAAGCGGGCGAAGGTGCCGTCGAGCGCCACGCCGGCCGAGGTGCCCGACGCACCGCCGCCGATGCCGAGCGCACGGTTCACGCGCGTCTGCGTGAACACGAAGCCCGCCGTCGCCGGACCGAAGGTGTAGGTCAGGCCGCCGCCGAGCACGCGCTGACGCTTGCCGACGAAGGTGTTGTCACCCGCCACTGCGCCGTTCGCGTTGGTCACCGCAGCCGCGGTCAGGCCGCTGATGTCGTTGTTCAGCTGCATGTAGCCGGCCGCGAGGTTGAAGCCCATGTAGCTGTACGACACGCCCGCGCTGTAGACGCGGTTGTTCGAGAACTGCGAGGTGTTCGAGAAGCCGTACAGGGCGCCGAACTTCAGGCCGTTCCAGTTCGCGCTCGAATACTTGACCGCATTGTTCACGCGGAACGAGTTGTTCAGGTTGTCGTTGTCGAACGGGTGGGCGAACTGGGTGCCACCGTATTGCGTGCCGGTCAGCGACAGCGGGCCGATGAAGTCGACGACGCTGTCGTACTGGCGGCCCAGCGTGACCGAGCCGAACTGGTTGTGCGCGAGGCCCACGAAGGCCTGGCGGCCGAATTCGCGACCGTTCTGCTTGAGCGTGCCGTTGTTGATGCCGAAACCGTTCTCGAGCACGAAGATCGCCTTCAGGCCACCGCCGAGATCCTCATTGCCGCGCAGCCCCCACCGGCTGCCGTTCACCGAGCCGCTGGTTTCCGACCACGAGGAGTGTCCCCCCTGATTGTTTGTGTACGTGATGCCGGCATCGATCAGGCCGTACAGCGTCACGCTGCTTTGCGCGTGTGCCGCCGATGCGCAAACGCCGGACAGCGCCGCCACGATTAGCGTCTTTTTCATTGCTCCGTCTCCGTCTGATTGGGGAAGTCTGGCTCCCCACTTTCTCCGAGATAGTGATCCGCACCGGAAGCGGCGGTGTGGCATGAGAGGGCTGGCGCCACGCGGCGCCGCAAATCTCCAGACCCGGAGCGCAGTGTCGAGCGTGCGGCCGTCCTGCGTCGATTCCACTTTAAGCAATAATGAATTTAGAAATGTGGAATGATCTGACGTGAACCGGGAAGCCTTGCCTGGCGTGGCTTTCGGGTGATGCGAGGAAAGTGGTGAGGAATGCGCGAAAGTTATCGCGTTGCGCGACGGACACAGAAGTTCGGGGATGAGCGGGCCGATCGGTGCCTCGGCGATTGTTGAGGCTTCGACAATAGAGGTTTGTGAAGACCGCCGATAATGGAGCTCGATGCTCTGGCTATACTGGCATCTCTGCTTTCCGAAGCAGACTTTTTCGTTGACGGAAAAGATCTCCAAACCTTTGTCAGCGCGACTCTCCGGTCGCGCTTTTTTTTGCCCGCGTTTTTCGTGCGTCGCGGCGGGCATTCGAGAGATGGCGAGAGATGGCCGCCCGAGCGTGACCTCGGGCAGCCGGGCGCGGATTCCTCAGCCCTGGCGGCGGCCGCGTGCGGTCGGCGTCGTATCGGGCAGGTCGTGCAGCGACATCGTGGTGTGCTGCGCCCAGTCTTCCATCACGTAATGACGCGCATCGAGCGGCGAGGCCAGCAGGTTCTGCCAGTGGTCGCCGTGCCAGCTCGATTCGAACTCGGCATCGAGCGCGCATGCCGACGGCGTGGTCGGCGCGATGGTCTTGTGGCGACGCAGCATGCCGAAGCGATGTGCGAAGCGTTTCATTCCGTCGAGCAGCATCTTGACCCCCTGTACTTCTTTATCCGCTTCGAGCTTCGCAAATCGTCATGTCGGTCGCAACCGGGACAAATACCGAGATATCGATACTTTTTACTTGTCCGGTATTTTTTTCATTATTTGTTAAAGTTGCGCCGTGTCCCTAGTAATAATGACAGGTGGGATGAGGCTAAATGGCGCGCATTTCCGCAGAAATCTTGTTTGTACCGGGAGGTACATCAAATCGAATAAGAAGATGTGAAGAATTTTCTTGACGAGCCCTGAGCGTCCAATTTATAAAAGCACCACGAAGTCTGCGGTGCTTACTGCTCAACGTCCAGTAGATTCGGCGGGGCCGGGGCTTTCGGTGACGGCACCACTCAGGGTTGCTCGTTTTATTCAATTTGTTTGTTGGGGAATCAAAAATTATGGATACCGGTATCGTGAAATGGTTCAACGACGCTAAAGGCTTCGGCTTTATCACGTCGGACAACGGTGGCGAAGACCTCTTCGCTCATTTCTCGGAAATCCGTATGGACGGCTTCAAGACGCTGAAGGAAAACCAGCGTGTTCAATTCGAGGTGAAGACGGGCCCGAAGGGCAAGCAAGCCGCGAATATTCAGTCGGTTTAATTCGGGTTAACCCGTGAATCGAAGCCCCCGCTTTGGCGGGGGCTTTGTTTTTGGCGAGTAGAATCGACACCGTGCGCGTGACGCGCGCCTCATCAACCGGTATCGCTTTCCGCTTACATGTCCGAACTGCCTTCCTTCCTGCCGCCCTTCGACACGCCGCTCGCGTTCGTCGACCTCGAAACGACCGGCGGCTCCGCAGCCGAGCACCGCATCACCGAGATCGGGGTGGTGGAGGTCGGGCCCGACGGCGTCTCCACCTGGACCTCGCTGATCGATCCCCGCCAGTCGATCCCGGCCTTCATCCAGCAGCTGACCGGCATCACCAACGAGATGGTGCGCGGCGCGCCCACCTTCGCGGCGGTCGCGCAGGAATTGCATGCGCGTCTCGATGGCAAGCTGTTCATCGCGCACAACGCCAGTTTCGATCGCGGCTTCCTGCGCGCGGAATTCGAGCGTGCCGGCCTGGCGTTCAATCCCGACGTGCTGTGCACGGTGCGCCTGTCGCGCGCGCTGTTTCCGCGCGAATCGCGCCACGGGCTCGATGCGCTGATCGCGCGGCATGCGCTCGTGCCGAATGCACGCCACCGCGCGCTGGCCGATGCGGATCTGGTGTGGCAGTTCTGGCAGCGCCTGCATGCCGCCGTGCCGGCCGAGCGGCTGGCCGAGCAGGTCGCGCTGACGACGCGCCGCTATCGGCTTGCCGGCGATCTGACCGAGGACGATCTCGAGCGCGCGCCGGCCGGCTTCGGTGCCTATGCCCTGTTCGGCGAGGGGGACGCGCCGCTGTTCGTCGGGCGCAGCGTGCGCGTGCGCAACCGGCTGCGCGCCCTGCTGGCCGGCGACAAGCGCTCGGCCAAGGAGCGCCGGCTGGCCGAACAGGTGCGGCGCATCGAGTGGCGCGAAACAGGTGGGGAACTCGGCGCGATGCTGGCCGAGGCGGCGTGGCTCGCCGAGCTGAAGCCCGCGCTGAATCGAAAGGCTGCGCGGCGCCCCGCGACGGGCACCAGCGAGCCGTGGCCGTTCGACGGGCCGGTGGCAGTGGTCGAGCCCGGCACGGCGGCGCCGTATCTCGTGGTCGACCGCTGGCGGTATCTTGGCGCGGCGGCCGATCTGGCCAAGGCAGGGGCGCTGGCCGCCGCGTCGGCCGATGCTGGTTTCGACGCCGTGATCTGCCGCATCCTGCAGACCCATCTCGCGCGCGGCGTGCGTACGGTCGAGCTCGAACCGGTCGATATCGTGGCCGGCTGATTCCGATTCCGCCGCTTCAGCCCACCGCGCTGGCTCCGCCGCCCGCACAGACGTGTGACAGGGCCGCGTCGAGCGCTGGCGTCTGGCGCGAATCGTAGCGTGTCAGCGTCTTCCAGTTCGCCACGCTGCGGGCCACCCGGGCCTGGCAGTCGGGCGCGTCGCGTAGCGGCGCGACGCGCCCGAGCGCTGCGATCATCGATTGCGTGAGCTTGTCGAACTGCGGGCGCGTGGTGGTGGCGAGGTCGGGCGGCGTGCCTTCGGGCGGCCGCGTCGCGCGCCAGTTCGCGAACAGCGTGTTCTGCATGATCTTGCTCGCCTCGATCTGGTCGGCGAAGAACGCGTGCGCGTAGTCGCGATCGATGCCGTTCGCCACCGCGCGCCGCTCGACGTCGGCGAGCAGCTGGGCTTCGCGAGGCTTGTCCTCGATCGGCTTGTGATTGAGCCATTTCCACTGGGCGACCGGCTCGGCCAGCGCGATGCGCTGCGAGGCGAGCGCGACCAGGTTGGTCAGCGGCGTGTCGTCGCCATCGGCGGAGGCGGCGAGCGGGGCGGTGCAGAGCAGGAGGGCCAGTGCCGCGGAAGCGATGGCCGTGCGGATCGGGAAGGTCATGAGTTCGACGAGCGCCGGCGGTGGGCCGGACGAAGCGGAAAACCCGAGGATAAACGAATGTCGCGCGCGGGCGCGGCAGGCCCTCGCCGGCATGGCATGGCAGGGTGAGCGGAGCGGGAAAGCGGGAAAGCGAGCCCGAACGAGAACGGCGGCCCAGCGAGAAATCGACCGGAAACGGTCGAGCAACGGGCTGCGGCACGCGCCGAGCCGGTTGAAAACGGGGCGCGGTCGCGGACGACGCAGCGCCCGGCGATTACTTCATCGAGCCCGTCTTGCGTTGCTCGTCGAAGAAGGCGCGTACGTGATCGGGCAATTCCGCGAGAAACTCGACGGCCACTGGCTCCGGGTCCGGGCTCATCACTTTCTCGGGAGGTGGCATGCGAAGCGGTTTCTCGTCCATGATCAATCTCCTTGCGGTGGATTGATTATCGATCGCTTACCTCGAAGATTTCCAGTGGGGAATCGTTTCATTTTGTCGGTGTTGTTTAAACCGCACAGCTGCTGCAATGATGGCGTCGCGCGAGTGTGCGGCACGCCACCCTGATCGATGCGCACGCAACCATCGGCTTCGCTGCGACAAGGGTTGCGAACGCGTCGAGAGCCTGCGTGATCCCTGAACGATGCGGGATGTTGCAGATTCGCCGGGGCGCGGCACGCGTGCGAGCGTGCGTCGAGCGAGGCGGCGATGCGAGGAAAACGGGGAAGGAATCGGACGACGGCGGAGGGGCGAGGCGGGGGTGAGGTGGGGGTGACGAGGGCCCGGCGACCTCGCGATTGCGAAGCCGCCGGACCGAAAGGGCGGGTCGCTAGACGCGCCTGATCAGCCGGATGATGAACAGCAGGATCACCGCGCCGATCACGGCCACGATGATCGAGGCGAAGAAGCCGGTGCCGACGAAGATGCCGAGCCGGCCGGCGAGCCAGCCGCCGATGATCGCCCCCAGGATGCCGACCACGATGTCGACGATCAGCCCGAAGCCGCTGCCCTTCACGAGCAGGCCGGCGAGCCAGCCGGCGATCGCGCCGATGATCAGCCACATAATCAAGCCATGAGCCATGTTGGTTCTCCAGAGCGTTGTTGAACGGTCGAAACGAACCGGGCGCGGGCCTGTCGCCGGCCCTCGGCCCGGTGCCCACGCAATGTACTGCAATGGACGGGTCGGAACCGTTAAGTAATGTTAGTGAGCGCCGTCAGGCGTTACCAAAGATTCGGGCAGGCGTGGAAGGCGCGGGTGGGCGGCAGGAATGCGGCAAAACGGCGGCGGAAAGCAAAAAGCCCGATCGCGAGGATCGGGCTTTTCACTTGATTCTGATGGTGCCGGAGATAGGAGTCGAACCTACGACCTTCGCATTACGAATGCGCTGCTCTACCAACTGAGCTACACCGGCAACAAAGAGATGAAATTATAGGGTGATTTCTGCGGGGCTGGCAAGAGGTTGAGCGAAGAAATTTTCAAATTTCTGCATTGCCTCCCCCGCGATGCTTACTTCGCGGCTTCCTCGTGGTAGCGCACCACGCGCTCGACTTCGTTCTTCGAGCCGAGGATCACCGGCACGCGCTGATGCAGGCCCGCGGGCTGCACGTCGAGGATGCGCTCGCTGCCCGTGGACGCCGCGCCGCCGGCCTGCTCGACGATGAAGGACATCGGGTTCGCCTCGTACATCAGGCGCAGCTTGCCCGGACGATCGGGCGTGCGCGCGTCGGCCGGATACATGAAGATGCCGCCGCGATTCAGGATGCGGTGCACGTCGGCCACCATCGAGGCGATCCAGCGCATGTTGAAGTTCTCGCCACGCGGGCCGTCGGTGCCGGCGTTCAGCTCGTCGACGTAGCGCTTGACCGGCTCGTACCAGTGGCGCGCGTTCGAGGCGTTGATCGCGTACTCGCGCGTGTCGGCGGGAATCTGCATGTTGCTCTGCGTGAGCACCCAGGAGCCGAGCTCGCGGTCGAGCGTGAAGCAGTTCACGCCGTGGCCGGTGGTCAGCACCAGCACCGTCTGCGGGCCGTACACGGCGTAGCCGGCGGCCACCTGCTCGGTGCCCGGCTGAAGGAACGACTGTTCGGTGGCCTGCTGGCCGTCCGGGCAGCGCAGCACCGAGAAGATCGTGCCGATCGACACGTTCACGTCGATGTTCGACGAGCCGTCCAGCGGATCGAACACCAGCAGGTATTCGCCGCGCGGGTAGTTCTCGGGGATCGGGAAGAAGGTTTCCATTTCCTCCGACGCCATGGCGGCGAGGTTGCCGCCCCATTCGTTGGCGTCGAGCAGGATTTCGTTGGACAGGATGTCGAGCTTCTTCTGCACCTCGCCCTGCACGTTCTCGCTGCCGGCCGTGCCGAGCGCATCGCCGAGCGCGCCCTTCGCCACGTTGTAGCTGATCGCCTTGCAGGCACGCGCCACGACTTCGATCAGGAGGCGCAGGTCGGCCGGGAGGTTGTGATTCTCACGCTGCTGCTCGATCAGATACTTCGAGAGCGTGGTACGTCGGGAAATGGACATTGCTGAACTCCGAGAGGCGGGAAAATCCTTGTTTGCCGGCAATTTTACCTGCCTCCACCGGCGAGGCTCCGGTCTTTTGTGGCAAGGCAGCATCGCCGGGGCGCGCGACGGCAGGAAAAGCGGCATGAAAAAACGGCCGGCGCCGCGTGAGCGGGCCGGCCGTCGTGCCTCGGCGCCGACGGCGCCGGGAGCACGTAGCGAGCCTAGGCGAGCGCCTTCTCGACGATCTCGCGCACGTCGCGCGACTTCACGCCCGCGGCCACGCGCTCGAGCGCCTCGCGCATGCGCTCGCGCAGCGACGGCGTGAAGCGGCGCCAGTTCTCGAGCGAGCGGGCCAGACGCGCGGCCACCTGAGGGTTGATCGCGTCGAGCGCGAGCACCTGGTCGGCCCAGAACGCGTAGCCCGAGCCGTCGACCGCGTGGAACTGCGCCGGGTTCGCCGCGCAGAAGCCGAAGATCAGCGAGCGCGCGCGGTTCGGGTTCTTCAGGTTGAAGGCCGGATGGCCGAGCAGCGCACGCACCGTGCCGAGCGTCGGGTGCTCGGCCGTGCCGCGGCGCGTGGCCTGCATCGAAAACCACTTGTCGATCACCAGCGCCTCCTTCTCGAAGCGCTGGTAGAAGTCGGCCAGCGCCTGCTGAGCCGGCGCCTCGGCCGTGGCGGAGCCGGCCGAGGCCGACAGCAGCGCGCCGAGCGCGGCGGCGCGGTCGGTCATGTTGTCGGCCGCGTCGTACTGGGCGGTGGCCAGGCGCACCGCGTCGGCCGGATCGGCGAGCTCGGCCAGATAGGCGAGCGCGAGGTTCTTCAGCGCGCGGTGGCCGGCATCCTCCGGCGTGGGCGCGTAGCTGCCCGGCGTGCGGTGGCGCGCCTGGATCGCGAGCCAGTCGTCGCGCAGCGCCTCGGCCAGACGGCCGCGCACGAACTGGCGCGCGCGGTGCACGGCGGCCGGATCGGCTTCGCGCATCTGGTCGCCGAGGTAGGCCTCGGACGGCAGCGTCAGCGCGAGCTCGCGGAACGCCGGCGACAGCGTATCGTCCACCAGCACGCGGCGGAACGCATCGACGAAGGCGCCGTCGAGCGACAGCTCGCCGCCGCCGGTCGCGCGCTCGGCCAGCGTCAGCAGCGCGCGCGTGGCGAGGCGCTGGCCCGCTTCCCAGCGGTTGAACGGATCGCTGTCGTGCGCGAGCAGGAACGCGAGTTCGTCCTCGCGATAGTCGTATTCGACGACCACCGGCGCCGAGAAATTGCGCAGCAGTGACGGCAGCGCGCCGGCCGGCACGTCCACGAAGGTGTAGGACGCCTCGCCCTCGGTCAGCTCGATCACGCGCGTGGTGTCGCCGGCCTGCGCCTCGCCGTCGAGGCGCAGCGGCAGGTCCTTTCCGTCCGGGCCGATCAGGCCGATCGCGAACGGAATCAGCAGCGGCCCCTGCTGGGTCTCGCGCGCGGCGGCCGAGCCTTCGCCGTAACCCTGGCGCAGCGTGACGGTGTAGCGCTTCGTGGCGGCGTCGTAGGCGGTCTTCACCGACACGCGCGGCGTGCCGGCCTGGCTGTACCAGCGCTCGAACTGCGCGAGATCGCGGCCGTTCGCGTCGGCCATCGCGTGGCGGAAGTCGTCGCAGGTCACGGCCTGGCCGTCGTGGCGCTCGAAATAGAGGTCCATGCCGCGGCGGAAGCCGTCGCGGCCGAACAGCGTCTGGTACATCCGCACGACTTCCGAGCCCTTCTCGTAGACGGTCATCGTGTAGAAGTTGTTGATCTCGACGTAGCTCTCGGGGCGCACCGGGTGCGCCATCGGGCCCGCGTCCTCGGCGAACTGCAACTGGCGCAGCACGCGCACGTCCTCGATGCGTTTCACGGCGCGCGCGCCGGCGTCGTCCGCGTCGCCGGCCGACATGTCGGCCGAGAATTCCTGATCGCGGAACACGGTCAGGCCTTCCTTCAGGCTCAGCTGGAACCAGTCGCGGCAGGTCACGCGGTTGCCGGTCCAGTTGTGGAAGTATTCGTGGCCGACCACCGCCTCGATGTTGGCGAAATCGACGTCGGTGGCCGTTTCGGGGTTCGCCAGCACATACTTCGTGTTGAAGATGTTGAGCCCCTTGTTCTCCATCGCGCCCATGTTGAAGTCGCCCACCGCGACGATCATGAAGCGGTCCAGGTCGAGCTCGAGGCCGAAGCGCTTCTCGTCCCAGCGGATCGAGTGGATCAGCGAATCCATCGCGTGGCGCGTCTTGTCGAGATCGTGCGGCTCCACCCACACCTGCAGCAGCTTCTTCGCGCCCGAGCCCGAGGTGAGGGTTTCCTCGATCGAGACGAGCTTGCCGGCCACCAGCGCGAACAGGTAGCTCGGCTTGCGAAACGGATCTTCCCACTTGGCGAAGTGGCGGCCGTCGGGCAGCTCGCCCGAATCGACCAGATTGCCGTTCGACAGCAGCACCGGGTAGGCGGCCTTCTCGGCGCGCAGCTCGACCGTGTAGGTCGACATCACGTCCGGGCGGTCCAGGAAGTAGGTGATGCGGCGGAAGCCCTCGGCCTCGCATTGCGTGAAGAAGTTGCCGCTCGACACGTACAGGCCCGACAGCGTGGTGTTCTCGGCCGGCGCGCAGGCGCTGTCGATCGTCAGCTCGAACGCGTCGGGCACGTTCTCGACGGTCAGGCCGTGCTCGTGCGCGCGCACGGCCTCGACGGGCCGGCCGTCGATCGTCGCGGCGATGAAGTCGAGCGATTCGCCGAGCAGCTCGAGATGGGGGCTCGGGGCGGCGTCGGGGTTGCGGCGCACGCGCATCGTGTTGCGCACCACCGTGCGCGCGGGCACGAGATCGAATTCGAGGGCGACGCTGTCGATGAGGAACGCGGGCGGCGTGTAGTCGGCGCGGCGGATCACGGCGGAATGGGCTGCGGTATCGGACATGTCGTGCGTGGGATGAAGGGTTCGTGAGCCCGCTCGTGGCGGGGGACGTGCAGCCATTGTACAAAGCCGTGGCGCTTCGCGCGGTTCGAACTTTCGGCGGGCCGGAGGGTCTGTCAGGGAGCCGCCGGGCGCGGCGCGGCGTATGATCGCGATGCCGTCCAGCGGGGCTGGCATCGAAACCCGGAATCCGAATCAGAGAATCACCATGAAAGCGAATCGAACGTTGCGCGCCGTGCTGTGGCTCGCGGGGGCCTGCGTCGTGCTGCTGTCGGGCTGCACGAGCTACGTCAGCACGCAGGTCACGGCCTTTTCGGACTGGCGCGGCAGCGACGCCACGCGCACCTACGCGTTCGCGAACGCGTCGGACCAGCCCGAAGGCCTCGAGCAGGCCACCTACGAGAACATCGTGGCCGGCGAGCTCGCGGCGCTGGCGTTCCGCCGCGTGCCGGCCGCCGAGGCCCGCTATCTCGTGGCGCTGACCTACGGCATCAAGGGCGATCTCGTGTCGGTGCCGCAACCCGTCTACTACGATCCTTGGTTCGGCCCCGGCCCCTACTGGCGCGGTGGCGCCTTCGGCGGCCCGTTCGGCCCGTGGGGACCGTTTCCGGCCGGCTACGTGAACCAGACCTACCGTGTGTACGATCGCACGCTGAACCTGCGCTTCACCGAGCGCGCCACGGGTCGCGAGGTGTACAACGTCAGCGCGCGCAATTCGGGCGGCGGCGGCTCGCTGGTGGCGGTCATGCCGTATCTGGCCCGCTCGGCGCTGGCCGATTTTCCGCTCGGCAACGGCGCGACGCGCACCGTGCGCCTGCCGTACGTGCCGAACGGCGGCAATGTCGTCAATGGCGCGCCGGGGGCCGGCATGCCGCCGGCGTCGAACGAACGCGCGGTGGCGCCGGCGGCGGCCAGCGCCGTGAAGTAAGCGGAGCAGGGCGCGGGCGAGCAATCCGCCTGTCTGCTCCACAAGGGAAACGGGCCCGACGCATCGTGCGTCGGGCCCGTTTCGTTTACCGCGGCGAGGCCTGGCCGGATCGGCCCGCTCAGGCCGCCGCAGCTTCGGCGCCCGCGAGCGCGTCGCGCCGATGCACGCAGCGCCCGGCGGCCCAGGTGCTGTGCACGGCGCGGTCGTCGCCGAGCATCGCCAGCGCGAACAGCAGTTCCTCGAGCGATTCGGCGCGCGCGGTGCGCCGCGCGAGCAGCGGCGTGGCGGACGGGTCGAGCACCACGAAGTCGGCCTCGGTGCGCGGCGCGAGCGTGCCCACCTCGTGATCGAGCGCGAGCGCGTGCGCCGCACCGGCCGTCGCGAGCCAGAACATGCGCACCGCGCTGAGGTGATGGCCGGACAGGCGCGCGACCTTGTGCGCCTCGTTCATGGTCTGCAGCATCGAGAACGAGGTGCCGCCGCCCACGTCGGTGGCGAGCGACAGATGCGTGCGCTGCGCCGTGGCGCGATCGAAATCGAACAGCCCGCTGCCAAGGAAGAAGTTCGAGGTCGGGCAGTGCGCGATCACGGTGCCGGTCTCGGCGATGCGGTGTCGGTCGGTGTCGTCGAGATGGATGCAGTGGCCGTATACGGCGCGCGGGCGCAGCAGCCCGAAGCGGTCGTAGATGTCGAGATAGCTGCGGTGGCCCGGGAACAGCTCGGCCGCCCACTTCACCTCGTCGACGTTCTCGGCCACGTGGCTCTGCACGAACACGTCGGCGTGGCGTCCCGCGAGCGCGGCGCAGGCCTCGAGTTGCGCCTGCGTCGAGGTGGGCGCGAAGCGCGGCGTGAGCGCATACATCTGCCGACCGCGGCCGTGCCAGCGCGCGATCAGCTCTGCGCTGTCGTCGTAGCCCGATTGCGCCGTGTCGCGCAGGAATTCGGGGCAGTTGCGGTCCATCAGCACCTTGCCCGCGATCATGCGCAGGTTGCGTGCCTCGCTCACCGCGAAGAACGCGTCGGCCGACTGCTTGTGCACCGTGCAGTAGACGAGCGCGGTGGTGGTGCCCGCGGCGAGCAGCTGGTCGACGAAGAAGTTCGCCACCTCGGCCGCGTGGGTCGGATCCTCGAAGCGTCGCTCGGTGGGGAACGTGTAGGTGTCGAGCCACGGCAGCAGGCCCGGCGCCGGCGAGGCGATCATGTCGGTCTGCGGATAGTGGATGTGCGTGTCGATGAAGCCGGGCACGATCAGCTTGTCGCGCAGCACGGTGAGCGCCGCGTCGGGCGCGAGCCGGCCGGCCAGCGCCGCGTGGGCGCCGGCCGCGACCACGCGGCCGTCCTCGACGATCAGCAGGCCGTCGTCCTCGAACGCGACGGCGTCGTCCGAGCGGGACGGATCGCCGCGGAACGTCAGCAGCCGGGCGCGGAAGGCGGTTTGAGTCATGAGGGAAACTCCAGCAACGGATGAAGGGGGCGCTCGGGCAGCCTCACAGCTGCGCGAGCAGCACGCCGGACAGCGCGGCGACGATCCACATCGCCGGCTTGATCTCGTGGCGGCGCCCGGTGAACAGCTTCAGCACCACGAAGGCGAGGAAGCCGTAGGCGATGCCGTCGGTGATCGAATAGGTGAGCGGGATCAGCACCATCGCGATGAAGGCCGGGATCGCCTCGTCGAAGCGGTGCCATTCGATCTTCGTGATCGACTCCATCATGAACACGCCCACCAGGATCAGCGCAGGCGCGGTGGCGATCGCGGGCACCAGCGACAGCAGCGGCGAGAGCACCAGGAAGGGCAGGAAGCAGAGCCCCGCCACCACCGCCACCAGGCCGGTGCGGCCGCCCGCCGAGATGCCGGCCGCCGATTCGATGTAGGCGTTCGCCGGGCTCGTGCCGAACGGCGCGGACACCACGGCGGAGAACGCGTCCACCATCATCGACTGGCGAATGTTGCGCGGGTTGCCGTCGCGGTCCACCAGATTGCCGGCTTCCGAGATCGCCATGAAGGTGGACAGCGCGTCGAAGAACGCGGTGAACAGCATCACGAAGATGAACGGCCAGTAAGCCACCTTCAGCGCGCCGAGCAGGTCGAGCCGGCCGATGCCGGAGAAGTCGGGCGCGGCCACCAGGCCATTCCAGTTGACCAGCGTCCTGGTGGCGATCGCGGCCGGCCAGTAGGCGCTGCCATCGCCCCACACGCGGCCGATCGGGATCGCGAGCAGGGTGGTCACCACGATGCCGATCATCAGCGCGCCGGTCACGCGGCGCACCACCAGCACGGTGGTGACGGCCAGCCCGACCAGGAAGGTCACCACCACCGGGTTCAGCGAGGCGGCGTGCACCACGGTGACCGGATCGCTCACCACGAACTTCGCGTTCACCAGCCCGATCAGGCAGATGAACAGGCCGATGCCGCAGGACACCGCGTGGCGCAGGTTCGGCGGGATCGCGTCCACCACCAGCTTGCGCGCGTTGAAGGCGGCCAGCACGGCGAAGATCACGCCGGCCCAGAACACGCAGCCGAGCGCGGTCTGCCACGGCATGCGCCCGCCGTGCACCATCACGAAGGTGAACAGCGCGTTCATGCCCATGCCCGGCGCGACCAGCACCGGGTTGCGCGCGTACAGGCCCATCGCGCAGCTGCCGAGGAAGCTCACGATCACGGTGGCCGTCAGCGCGGAGCCGAACGGCACGCCGGCCTGCGCGAGGATGCCCGGGTTCACCACGATGATGTACATCGCGGTGAGGAAGGTGGTGATGCCGGCCACGATCTCGGTGCGCAGTCGCGAGCCGGATTCGCGAATGCCGAAGAAGCGGTCGAGCGCGGAGCTCGAGGCCGGGGCCTTGCTGCCGTTGTAGGTGTCCATCGGAAAAGCTCTCCTCAGTCTCTGTCATGGGGACGACGGTGCCCGCGCGCGTCGCCGTCGTGGCGATCGCGCGCGGGTGCAGACGCACCGGTATCCCCGGCAGGACCTGGAGGTCATGCGGAATGCCAGTGCGAATCGAGTTTCGCGATCAGCGCGGCGCGCTCGGCCCGGGTGACGAAGGACGCCTCGAAGCCGTTGCGGATCACGGTGTAGACGTCTTCGTCGCCGAGTTCGAGCGCGGCGACGGTCGCGAAGTAGTTGTCGTTGACGTAGCCGCCGAAGTAGGCCGGATCGTCGGAATTGATGGTGACGGCCACGCCGCTGTCGAGCAGCACCTTCAGCGTGTGCTCGGTCATCTCGTCGAACACCTTCAGCTTCAGGTTCGACAGGGGGCACACCGTCAGCGCGATGCGCGAATCGGCCAGGCGCGCCACCAGCGCGGCGTCCTCGATGCTGCGCACGCCGTGATCGACGCGGTCCACCTTGAGCAGGTCGAGCGCCTCCACCACGTATTCGGGCGGGCCTTCCTCGCCGGCGTGCGCGACGAGCTTCAGGCCCAGCGCGCGGGCCTTCGCGAACACCCGCGCGAACTTCGACGGCGGGTGCCCCTGCTCGGACGAGTCGAGGCCCACGCCGATCATGCGCGGGTACTGGTCGAACAGCGGTCGCGCCGCGTCGAAGGTGGCGAGCGCGTCGTCCTCGGACAGGTGGCGCAGGAAACAGAGGATCAGCTTGCTGGTGAGGCCGCGTGCCTCGGCATCGGCCAGCGCGCGGTCGATGCCGGCCACCACGGTCGCGATCGGCACGCCGCGCTCGGTGTGCGTCTGCGGATCGAAGAAGATCTCGGTGTGCACCACGTTGTCGGCCAGCGCGCGCTCCACGTAGGCGGCGGTCATGTCGTGGAAGTCCTGCTCGGTCAGCAGCACGCTCGCGCCAGCGTAGTAGATGTCGAGGAAGGACTGAAGGTCGGTGAACGCATAGGCTTCGCGCAGCGCCTCGACGCTCGGGTAGGCGAGCTGCACGCCGTTGCGCTCGGCGAGCCGGAAGATCAGTTCCGGCTCCAGCGAGCCCTCGATGTGGATGTGCAGCTCGGCCTTCGGCGCGCGCGCGATCTTGTCCTGGAAGTTCGGGGTCATGGTGGGGCCTTCTGGTCGGTCAAACATGGGGAAAAGCGGGCTCGGCCGCGGCCGTGGCGTGGCGGTCGACCACCTGCAGGATCTGCGCGGCCACCGAGATCGCGATCGTCTCGGGAGCCTTGTCGACGATGCCTTCCACGCCGATCGGGCAGTGCATGCGCGCAGTCTGCGCCGGGTCGATGCCGGCCGCGGCGAGCCGCTGGTCGAACTGCACGCGCTTCGAGCACGAGCCGATCATGCCGAAGTAGGCGTAATCGGCGCGGTGCAGGATGTGCTGGGCCAGCACGAAGTCGAACGCGTGATCGTGCGTCATCACCACGAAGTAGCTGTGCGGCGCGGCCTCGGCCACCGCACGCTCGGGCGCCTCGCGGGCGTCCACCGCGAGGTTGGCGATGCCGGCCAGCGCCTCGGCGGGCGGGAACGGCGCGGCGGGTTCGTCCACCCAGCGCACGCGACACGGCAGCGTGGCCAGCACGCGCACCAGCGCGGCCGCGGCGTGGCTCGCGCCGTACAGCTCCACCGCGAAGGTGTGTGGCGCGATCGTCTCGGTCATCAGCGAGACGTCGCCGGTGGTCCACAGCAGGCAGTCGGCGCGCGTCACGTCGGTTTCCGGTTCGCTGAGCATGACCGGATCGGGCGCGGGCCCGAACGCGATGCTGCGCACCGTGGCGCTGCCCGTCGCCACGCGCTTGGCGAGCGAGGTGAGCCAGCCGAGGTCGGCGATGTCGAGTCGTTCGAACGCGAGCGTCACGGCGCCGCCGCAGCACTGGCCGAGGCTCGGGCCGAGCGGCAGTCGCTCGAGGCGGCGCGCGTGCTGCAGGTGCGAGCCGTCCTTCAGCAACTGCCGCGCGATCTCGATCGCCTTCCATTCGAGGTGGCCGCCGCCGATCGTGTGGCGGGCGGTGTCGCGCGTGACGAGCATCTTGGTGCCGGCCTCGCGCGGCACCGAGCCTTCGGCGCGCGCGACCGTCACCAGCACGGCCGCCTCGCCGTGCGCGATCAGGTGCTGGACGTCGGTGAGCCAGGTTTCCATGGCGCGGCCTCCGTCAGCGGCCGGCCGTCGCGTGCGGCGCGACGGGCGGTGGCAGGGAGGCGCCGGGGTTCGTGCTCGGCGCGGGCTGGCGCACGGCGGCGAACGGCCGGGGCGATCCGGTCGGACTGGATGGCCGGGGCGGGCGGACGGCGCTCGCATGGAGCGAGACGCCACGGAGGCGGATACGGATGGGTTGCGTTGTCATGGTCAACCAAACAGGACATTGCGGATCAGGCGCGCGTTACGCAGGGCTCGACAAGCACCGAGGACTCCCGCCTCGCGCACGTAGATCGCCATCCGTTTTTGAAGATAGCATCGCAAAATTCAGGAAATATTTCGCCTGATTGATACGGGCTATTCGGTGGCGATCATGTCGATCGTAGTACGTTCGGCGCGGGGATGCGGTGACGGATGCGCGGCGCGCGGCGTCGAGGCGGTGTGGTGGGAGCGGGCCCGGCGGCCGGAAAGCCGCGCGGGCCGGGGGGCGACGGCGCCCGCGCGCCGGTGGATCAGGCGCCGCGCGCGATGCGACGACGGTTGCGCACCAGGCTGCCGGCCACGAACAGCAGGATCACCACGAAGGCAATCGCGGCCCAGCCCGGCAGCAGGATGCCGAGGATCGGCGGGTAGAGGGTTTCGCACAGCCCGCCGACCTTGAACATGGCGGGCCACCAGCTGGCCGGCGGCAGGCTGTCGACGATCGGCTGCAGCGTGTCGAAGCCGCAGCTGAAGCCCGGATGCAGCTGGATCTGCAGGTGATGGAGCGCGGTGCCGGCGCCGGCCAGCGCCGAGATCACGATCAGCGCCTCGATCACGGCGAGGCTGCGCCAGCTGCGCAGGCCGTTGCCGAGGAACGAGAAGATCGCGATCAGCGCGAAGAAGTAGCGCTGGATGATGCAGAGCGGGCACGGATCCTCGCCCTTCACGAGTTGCAGATACAGTGCACCGCCGAGCAGCGCGAGGCAGACGATGCCGAGCAGCGTCAGAAGGCGGCGCTCGCGGCGCAGCGACAGCGAGAAATCGTTCATCGATGGTCGGTCCCGAAAATGACGTCGTCGGATTCTAGCGCGAACCGCGCCGGCGTTTTCGCCTTGCGGCATGCGTCCGGCACTCGCCCGGCACGCGGCTGGCGCGGCGGTCAGGCCTGAGTCGGCCGCGAGAGCGCCGCGGCCTCAGCGGATCGTCGCGAGCACGGCCTCGACGGCCTGCCCGATCGCGAGCAGCGCCTCGTCGCCGTGCGGCGCGCCGGCCAGCATCAGGCCGACCGGCGCGGTGTCGCGCGGATGGCAGGGCAGCGACAGCGCGCAGGCGTCGAGGAAGTTGAAGGCGCTTGGGTTGCGCAGGATCAGCGCATTGGTGCGCGCGAACGTGTCGTCGTCGGCCTCGAGCTCGGCGATGCGCGGCGGCACGACCGGCACGGTCGGCGCGAGCACCGCGTCCACGCGCGACCACATCGTGCGCGCGGCCTCGTCGAGCACGGCCGCGCGCGCGGCGATCAGGTCCAGGTAGTCGGCCGCCGTGGCGGGCTCGCCCTTCACGATGCGCGCGAGCACGCGTGGGTCGTAGCGCTCGCGGTGGTTCGCCAGCAGCGGGCGGTGCCACGCGTAGGCCTCGATCGGCGAGAAGCCGAAGCGGTTGATCTCGCCGAGCCGGTCGAGCGGTGCGAAGCGCAGGTCGGACACGATCGCGCCGGCCGCCTCGAGATGCCTGAGCGCGGCGTCGAAGGCGGCCGTCACCTCGGCGTCCATGCCGTCCGTCACGTAGTGGTTGAGCACGCCGAGCCGCACGCCCTCGAGCGGGCGCACGGCCGGCACGAGCGGCACCTGGCCGGCCAGGATCCGGTCCACCAACGCGCAGCAGGCCACCGACACGCCGATCGGGCCGAACGAGTCGAGCGTGCTGGACAGCGGCACGGCGCCGTCGCGCGGGATGCGGCTCGCGGTCGGCTTGAAGCCGGTCAGCCCGCACAGCGCGGCCGGAATCCGGATCGAGCCGCCGGTGTCGGTGCCGAGCGCGACCGCGGCCATGCCGTCGGCCACCGAGGCGGCGGCGCCCGAGGACGAGCCACCCGAGACGCGCGCGTCGCCGGGCACGTCGCGCCGGTACGGCGAGCGCGGCGTGCCGTAATGCGGATTGAGGCCGAGCCCCGAGAACGCGAATTCGCTCATGTTGGTGCGGCCGACGATCACCGCGCCGGCGCGGCGCAGGCGAGCCACCACGGGGGCGTCGACGCTGGCCGGCGGCGCGCCGTCGAGCGCGCGCGAGCCGGCGCGCGTGACCTGGCCGGCGACGTCGAACAGATCCTTGACCGACACCGGGATGCCTGCCAGCGGCGACAGCACGGTGCCGGCCGCGCGCAGGCGGTCGTGGGCGTCGGCGGCGGTGCGGGCGGCCGCGGCGTCGACGCCGGTGAAGGCGATCGCGCCCTGGCCGTCGGGCGAGGCGATGCGCGCGAGCGCGGTGTCGACCAGCGCGCGGCTGGTCGTGCGGCCGGCGGCCAGATCGGCGGCCAGCGTGGCGAGCGGCGGGAACGGAGCGAATTCGGTCATGGTGAGTCGGGGAGCTGAGGGCGGTTGGACGGAAGCGGGCGGCGGGCCGGGCGCCGGCCGGCGCGGCACACGCGGACGTGGCAGATGATAGTAAGGGGGATCGATTTGGCGCGTCCAGCCTCGGCCGGCCGGGCTCGGCGAGGCCCCGCCCAGGCCTTTTCGATCGTCGCAACGATGGCCGTGAATACTGGTCAATTTGCCGCTGATCCGGTACTGAAGGATAATGAATCCTCGTCGAACCCTCGCGTGACAGACGCGCCAGACCCTCGTCATGAGCGAAAACACGCCTTCCGCAGCACCGTCCGGGCCGCGCCCGGACCTCGCCACGGCCGCCGAACCGCTTCACGAAACGGCCGATTCCACTTCCGCCGCAGCACCGGCCCCCGAGCCGCCCAAGCCGTCGCCCGCCGCATTCGCCGCGCAGATTCCGGCGGCGCAGGACGTGTCGGTCGAGCCCGCCGTGGTGCCGGTCGATCCGCTGGCGGCGTCCGCCACCGAGCCGACCGCCGCCGAGCCGGTGCTCGTGCCGGGCGCGGCGAGCGCGCCGCCGAAGCCCGGTGCGGCGCCGCCCGGCTTCGGTGCCGCGCCCGATTTCGAGACGGCGCGCCCGCCGCCCGCCTCGACCGCCGGCCAGACGCAGGCGCCCCCCGCCTACCTCAAGCAGAGCGACACGCCGTGGTCGGTATTCGGCCGCATCGTGGCCGCGCGCGCCCGGCGCATCTTCGATCGGGCCGGCCGGCGCATCACGCAGCGCACACTGCGCATCGGCGTGTCGGCGCGGATCTTCCATCCGGAGCCCGGTGCCCCCGGGCTGCGCGGCAAGACCCTGCAATACCTCGAGGAGTCGATAGCGCACTGGGTGATGTCGCGCGACGTGCTGGTGTTCATGATCCCGACCGTCGGGCATCAGGGCATGCTGCACCCGAGCAACATCCGGCTGCGCGACTACGCCAAGCACCTGGACGGCCTGCTGCTGCAGGGCGGCGCCGACGTCTCGCCGCAGACCTACGAGGCCTCGGACGCGCGCCCCGAGTGGCCGGGCGACCGCGTGCGCGACATGTACGAGCTCGAGCTGCTGCACGAGTTCGTCGAGTCGGGCAAGCCGGTGCTGGGCGTGTGCCGGGGCTGCCAGCTGATCAACGTGGCGTTCGGCGGCTCGCTCTATCAGGACATTGCCACCGACGTGCCGACGGCCGGTGCCCACGTCAGCGAGCACTACGACCAGCATCGCCACGCGATCCGCTTCCCCGACAACTCCACGCTCGCGAACATGTTCCCGGGGCGCCACGAGGCGATCGTCAACTCGATCCACCATCAGGCGATCCGCGACGTGGGACGCGACCTGAGCATCGAGGCCGTGTCCGCCGAGGACGGCATCATCGAGGCGATCCGTCATCGCCGCTCGCCGTTCGTGGTGGGCGTGCAGTGGCACCCGGAATTCCACCGCGCGGGCGGCGCCGAGCTGCTCGACTGCACGCCGCTGCTCGACACCTTCCTGCGCGCGGCCCGCGAAACGCGGCTGTGACGCGCGCGTCCCCTGCGCCGGCCGTCGCACGTCGTGCACGGCCGGCGTGCGTTTTCAGGCGATAATCGCGCGTCGTTCAATCAATCAGGGAGTCTCGGTTTGAGCAAGCGGAGCAGGGTGGCCGGCATCGGCCGGGCGATGCCGTGGGTGGTGGCGCTGGGCGTGTTCGCGTGGAGCGGCGCGGCAGGCGCGGCCGACCCGGCTTCGGGCGCGGCGCCGGTGGCTCAGGCTCAGGTCCCGGCGCAATCGAATCTCGCATCGAATTCCCCGTCCACCTCACCCGAGAAACCGCAGCCGCGGCCCGATTCGGCGCCACCGGTGGCCGGCACGCGCCCCGACGTCACCACCCTCACGCCCGACGACGGCAGCGGCGCGGCCGCGTCCTCGCTGCCGGACGGCGCCGGCGAGGCGCAGGGCAACGTGGCCGAGCTGATGGGCATGCTGCGCGATCACCAGCTCACCGAGATGCGCACGACCTACAACGGCAGCTACGGCGCCAGCATGCTGTTCTATCCGCGCGAGATGACCTATTACGTGGCGCTGTTTCAGGACAAGCACTTCTGGCGTGTCGTGAAATCGCAGGAGCGCCCGCGCGCGGAAATGATCTACCAGAACTTCGTCGCCCAGACCGAGCAGCTGGCCGATCTCGAACTGCGCCGCACCGAGCTGGCCGCGCAGAAGCAGTTCCTGCAGCGCGTGATCGGCCTGTCGGCGGACCACGCGAAGCGGCTGCAGGCCGACATCGACATCGCGCGCTCGCAGCAGGCGCAGATCGATCGCCGCCAGCAGGCGGCGCAGAACGAAGCCGATGCGCTCGCCGTCGAGCAGCGCGCCTCGCAAATCCAGTTGCGCGACCTCGAGCGCCAGGTGCGGCAGCTGCAGCAGCAGAACGAGCGCGGGATCACGCCGGCCAGGCCGAAGCCCTGAGCGTCGTGCTCCGCCCCGCGGTGGGCGGCCGGCGCGGCCATGCTCGAGACTGACGAATTCCTTTCCGATTCCGCGAATTCATTGCAAGGAACGTAATGTTCGTGCAAGAAACATTCGCCTATCTCATCACTTCCCCGCATACTCTCCCGCAGCGAAATGCGCGACACTGCGCATACGTCGCGCGCACCCGCCGCAGCCTGATCCGGCGCGGGGCACGCGGCGACGACACCACATGCCGCGCCCGAGCGCGGAGGCCTGACCGGGAACCATCATGTCTACAGCGACCCACACGTCCGTCAAACAGGAATCGAAAGCCAGAACCGTGTTCCGCGTCGTCAGCGGCAACTTCCTCGAGATGTACGACTTCATGGTCTATGGCTATTACGCCTCGGCGATCGCCAAGACCTATTTCCCGAACGGCGACGCGTTCGCCTCGCTGATGCTGTCGCTGTCGGTGTTCGGCGCCGGCTTCCTGGTGCGGCCGATCGGGGCGATCGTGCTCGGCGCCTACATCGATCATCACGGCCGCCGCAAAGGCCTGATCCTGACGCTCGGGTTGATGGCGCTCGGCACGCTCGCGGTGGCGGCGGTACCCGGCTATGCCACGATCGGCGCGCTCGCGCCGGCGCTGGTGCTGCTCGGCCGGCTGCTGCAGGGTTTCTCGGCCGGGGTGGAGCTCGGCGGCGTGTCGGTCTATCTGTCGGAGATCGCCACCAAGGGCAACAAGGGCTTCTATACGTCGTGGCAGTCGGGCAGCCAGCAGGTGGCCGTGGTGTTCGCGGCGCTGGTCGGCGTGCTGCTGCACAGCGCGCTGCCGGTCGAGGAGATGACGGCGTGGGGCTGGCGCGTGCCGTTCCTGATCGGCTGCCTGATCGTGCCTTTCCTGTTCCTGATCCGCCGCTCGCTGAAGGAGACCGACGAGTTCCTCGCCAAGCGCCACCGCCCGACGATGGGCGAGATCATGCAGTCGATGCTGCAGAACTGGGGCGTGGTGCTGGCCGGCATGGGCATGGTGATCATGACCACCGTGTCGTTCTACATGATCACGGCCTACACGCCGACCTTCGGCAAGGAAGTGCTGCATCTGTCCTCGATCGACGCGCTGGTGGTGACGGTGTGCGTGGGCCTGTCGAACCTCGTGTGGCTGCCCGTGTGGGGCGCGATCTCGGATCGTGTCGGCCGCCGGCCGGTGCTGATCACCTTCACGGTGCTGACGCTGCTCACGGCCTACCCGGCCGTGCAGTGGCTGGTGGCCGATCCGTCCTTCGTGCGGCTGCTGATCGTGGAGCTGTGGCTGTCGTTCCTGTACGGCTCGTACAACGGCGCGATGGTGGTGGCGCTGACCGAGGTGATGCCGGCCGACGTGCGCACCGCGGGCTTCTCGCTGGCCTACAGCCTGGCCACCACGATCGGCGGCTTCACGCCGGCGATCTCGACGCTGCTGATCCACGAGACGCAGAACAAGGCGGCGCCGGGGCTGTGGCTCGCCGTGGCCGCGATCTGCGGCCTGATCGCGACCCTCGTGCTGTATCGCACGCCGGAATCGCGCAAGCAGTACAAGGCGGTCTGACGGGCGCGGGTTCGCCCGCGCGTTGCGTCGTCGGAACATGAAAAAAGGAGCGCCGCGGCGCTCCTTTTTCGTTGGTGGTGCGAGATCCGATCGATCGGGTGCGACTCGATCCGCGGCTCAGCCGGCCGCGACCCGCGCGGCCACCGCGCTCGCCACCGCATCCCACTCGCCCGGCGCGGCCTGACGGAACAGTTCCGCGCGCGGATACCAGGGGCTGTCGCCGCCGGTGAACCAGCGCCAGTCGGCCGCGAACGCGAGCATCAGCCACAGCGGCTTGCCGAGCGCGCCGGTCAGGTGCGCGACGGCCGTGTCGATCGACACCACGCCGTCGAGCCGATCGATCAGCGCGGCGGTGGCGGCGAAATCGTCGAGGCCGCGGACCGTGTGGATGCGCGCGCGCTGCGGATGGGTGGCGAGCGCGGTGCGGTCCGCCTCGGCCAGATCGGGCTGCAGCACGATCCAGTCGACACCGGCGATCGCGAACAGCGGCGCGAGCGCGGCGAGCGGCACGGCGCGATTCTCCTGCACCTGGCGTCGGCCCGACCAGACCAGACCGAGCTTGCGTCGCGACTGGCCGCCGAGCGAGCCGCGAAAGCGCCGCCGCGCGCCGTCGGGCACCGCGAGATACGGCGTGCGCGACGGAATGCCGTCGAAGCCGATGCCGAGCGCGAACGGCAGGCTCAGCAGCGAGCAGCCGAGATCGGCCGCGACGCGCTGCCGGCCCTGCGCGACCACCGACACGCGCCAGGCTCTCGCGAGCGGCTCGAACAGCGGCAGCAGCTCGGGCTGCACTTCGAACACGAGCCGCGCGCAGCGTTCGCGCGCGAGCGGCACGAAGCGCGAGAACTGCAGCGTGTCGCCGAAACCCTGCTCGGCCCGCACCAGCAGCGTGCGCGCCGTGATCGGCTCGCCGTGCCAGCGCGGCAGCGTGCTGCCGTCTGGCGCACCCGGCGCACCCGGCAGCGCGTGGCGCGCCTCGTACTCGGGCAGGCCGCGCTTGAAGTCGCGCAGCGTCAGCAGGGTCACGGCACGATGCATGCGCGCGAGCGTGTGATCGGGCGCGAGCCGCAGCGCCTGATCGAATGCGCGCAGCGCGAGCTCGTGCGCGCCGAGCGCGTGGTGCGCGGTGCCGAGATTGAGCCAGGCGTGCACCAGCGACGGATCGAGGCCGACCGCGCGCTCGTAGCGCACGCGCGCCTCGGCATGGCGGCCGAGCGCGGCCAGCGCGTTGCCGAGCCCGAGCAGGCCCACCGGAAACGCCGGGTGCATCGCGAGCACGGCCTCGAAGGCCTGCACGGCTTGCTGGTGGTGGCCGAGCGCGTCGAGCGTGTTGCCGAGATTGAAGTGCGCCGCCGCGAAGGTCGGCTCCGACGCGATCGCGGCCCGGAAATGCGCGAGCGCTTGCTCGCCCTGACCGAGCGCCGCGAGCGCCATGCCGAGATTGTTGTGGGCGCCGGCGTGGCCCGGGCGCAGCGCCAGCGCGCGGCGGAACGCGGCGAGCGCCGCGTCGTGTCGGCCGAGCGCGTTCAGCGCGTTGCCGAGATTGTTGTGGATCGAGGCGTCGCCGGGCGAGAGCCGCAGCGCGCGCTCGAATGCGGCGGCCGCATCCTCGTGACGCGCCTGCGCCGCGTAGGCGTTGCCGAGGTTGTAGTGGGCCAGCGAGAAGTCGGGCGCCAGCGTCAGTGCGTTGCGGAACCGGTCGATGGCGTCGTCGATGCGGCCCAGCGCCTTCAGCGCGTTGCCGAGATTGAGGTGCAGCGCAGCATCGTTCGGGCGCAGCGCCACGGCGCGGCCGACGAGATCGGCTGCTTCCTGGTTCTGCCCCTGCTGATGGCGCAGCACGCCGAACAGATGCAGCGCGTCGGCATCGGACGGATTGGCCGCGAGCGCGGCGCGATAGTCGCGCTCGGCCTCGACGAGGCGGCCTGCCCGATGCGCGGCGAACGCGCGATCGAAAACGGATTCCATGACGCAAGACTGGCGAGAAAGTGGCATTTTCCCATACCGCGCGCGTCGCCCGACCGTTTGCCCGTCCGTTCGGCATATGGATCGCGTCGCGGCCCCGGCGTAGACTGATCCGGTCATCCACTGCGGAGGTCGACATGCCAGCCGTTCCGCTCGATATCCCACCGGTGCTCGTGGTCGGCGCCGGCCCCACCGGTCTTGCCGCCGCGCTCGCACTGGCACGCGCGAAGCTGCCCGTTCGCATCGTCGACAAGGCGCTGCAGCCGGCCCGCCATTCGCGCGCGATCGGCATTCAGGCGCGCACGCTCGAGCTGTTCGAGCAGCACCGCATCGTCGAGCCGTTTCTCGCACGCGGCCATCGCGCGCGCGTCGCGCAGCTGCATTCGGCGGGCCGCCGCATCGCCGAGCTCGATTTCGATCCGCTGCATACGCGCTATCCGTATCTGCTGATGCTCGACCAGACCGACACCGAGCGCATCCTCACCGAGCATCTGGCCTCGTTCGGCATCCTGATCGAACGCGGCGTCACGCTCACGCGCTGCCGACAGGACGGCGGCGCGCTGCGCGTGTCGCTGCGCGGCGAGGATGGGCGCGACGAGACGGTCGAGCCGCCCTACCTGATCGCGGCCGACGGCGCGCACAGCACGCTGCGCCATCTGCTCGAGGCCGGCTTCGACGGGCAGGCGTTCGAGCAGCGCTTCCTGCTGGCCGACGTCGCCGCCAGCCCGGGCTGGCCCGACGACGAGATCCATCTCCATGCCACCCACGACGGCCTGGCCGGCATGCTGCCGCTCGGGCACGGGCGCTACCGGCTGGTCGCCGACCGTCCGCCGGGCGGGCAGCACACGGTGGACGGCGACGCCGGCGCGGTGCCGGAGGCGCCCTCGCTCCAGGTCTGTCGCGAGATCGTCCATGCGCGCATCGACGCGTCGCTCGCGCTCGACGAGCTCGTCTGGTCCTCGTATTTCCACCTCAACAGCCGGATGGTCGAGCGCCTGCGCATCGGCCGCGTGCTGTTCGCCGGCGACGCCGCGCACGTGCACAGCCCGGCCGGCGCGCAGGGCATGAACACGGGTATTCAGGAGGCCTTCAATCTGGCCTGGAAGCTCGCGCGCGTGCTGCTGGCCGGCGCGCCCGAGCACCTGCTCGATTCGTATCACGCCGAGCGCCACCCGATCGAGCGCGACGTGCTGCGCCAGACCAGCTTCATCACACAGGTGATCGAGGCCGATCGCGGGCCGCTGAAGCTGCTGCGCGAGCACGTGGTGCCGGTGCTCGCGTCGCTCGGGCCGGTGCGCGATGCGCTGCGGCGCTCGGTCAGCGAGCTCGCGGTGCAGTATCGCAAGAGCCCGCTCACGCTGGAGCGCTTGCTCGACGGGGGCCCGCGCGCCGGCGAGCGCGCCCCCGATGCGCGGCTGCACGTGCTCGACGGGCCGCTCGGCAAGGCGCCGGGCAGCGCGCGGCTGTTCGATCTGCACGATCCCGCGCATTTCACCTTGCTGCTGATCGAGGGCGAAGACGGGGAGAGGGAGGGCGAGACCGGCGCACGCGATGCGCATGACGGTCACGCGCTGGCCGGGGCGCTCGACCGGTTGCTGCCCGGTGCCGTGCGCATCTGGCGTGTCTGCGATGCGGGCGACACCGGCGAGAGCGGCGCGCCGCCGCTGGCCGATGCCTACGGTCACACGCGCGCGTGCTTCTATCTGATCAGGCCGGATGGCTACATCGCGGCGCGCGGGCGTCCTGCGTCCGACGTGAATGCCTTGCTGCGGCATTGCGAGACGTGGTTCGCCACGGCCGATCGGGGCGCACCGCGGCGGGCTTGAGGGGGAATGAGGAGACGATGCCCGGCCGACCGATGGCCGGGCATCTTCACGGCTAAGCCTGGTTGGCCGGCGCCGGAGCCGGCGCCGCGGCCGCCGGTTCCAGCGTGGCCCGATGCGCGGTGAGCGCCTCGAGCACGATCGGATCGATCGCGCGGAACGCCTCGCTCGCCGGTGCATCGAGCGTGGCGAGCAGGGTGCGCCGCATGCGCGGCTCCCAGAAGCGGCGGATGTGGTCGGCGATGCCGTCCAGCGCCTCCTTGCGATCGGGCATCGAACCGAAGAAGGTGCCGATCTGGTTGGCCATCGTGATCAGGTGGTCGACGTTCATCGCAGCGCGCTCCTCATTTGCCCGAACCGGACGTGGCGACCGACGCGCCTGCCTCGCGCGGCTGCAGCAGCGCGATCTGCTCGGCGTTGAAGCGCGAATACTTGCGCTGCCATTCCGACGGCTGCGACACCGGCAGCACCTGCACCGCCGTCACCTTGTACTCGGGGCAGTTGGTGGCCCAGTCCGAGCTGTCGGTCGTGATCACGTTCGCGCCCGATTCCGGGAAGTGGAAGGTGGTGTACACCACGCCCGGCTGCATCCGGTCCGACACGAGCGCGCGCAGTACCGTCTGGCCCGAACGCGACTCGATGCCGACCCAGTCGCCGGTGTGCACGCCGCGCTCCTCGGCGTCGTGCGGATGGATCTCGAGGCGATCCTCGTCGTGCCATTGGACGTTCTCGGTGCGCCGCGTCTGCGCGCCCACGTTGTACTGCGACAGGATCCGGCCCGTGGTCAGGATCAGCGGATAGCGGGCGTTCACCTTCTCCGGCGAGGCCACGAACTGGGTGATCACGAAGCGGCCCTTGCCGCGCACGAAGCCGTCGACGTGCATGGTCGGCGTGCCTTCCGGCGCCGTGTCGTTGCACGGCCACTGGATGCTGCCGAGCCGCTCGAGCTTCTCGTAGGACACGCCCGAGAAGGTCGGCGTGAGCGCCGCGATCTCGTCCATGATCTCGGACGGATGCGCGTAGTGCATCTCGTAGCCGAGCGCGCGCGCCAGCATCAGCGTGACTTCCCAGTCGGCGTGACCGGCCAGCGGCGGCATCACGCGGCGCACGCGCGAGATGCGACGCTCGGCGTTGGTGAAGGTGCCGTCCTTCTCGAGGAAGGTCGAGCCCGGCAGCAGCACGTGCGCGTACTTGGCCGTCTCGTTCAGGAAGATGTCCTGCACCACGATGCATTCCATCGACGACAGCGCCGCGGCCACGTGCTGCGTGTTCGGGTCCGACTGCACGATGTCCTCGCCCTGGCAGTACAGGCCCTTGAAGCTGCCGTCGAGCGCCGCCTCGAACATGTTCGGGATCCGCAGGCCCGGCTCGGGCTGCAGCGTCGCCTGCCAGGCCGCCTCGAACTGCGCGCGGATCTTCGCGTCGCCGATGTGGCGGTAGCCTGGCAGCTCGTGCGGGAACGAGCCCATGTCGCAGGAGCCCTGCACGTTGTTCTGGCCGCGCAGCGGATTGACGCCCACGCCCTCGCGGCCCACGTTGCCGGTGGCCATCGCGAGGTTCGCGATGCCCATCACCATGGTGGAGCCTTGCGCGTGTTCGGTCACGCCGAGCCCGTAGTAGATCGCCGCGTTGCCGCCGGTCGCGTAGAGCCGTGCGGCGAGGCGCACCTGCTCGGCCGGCACGCCGGTGACCGCCTCGTTGGCTTCGGGCGAGTTGTCCTCGCGCGCGGCGAACGCGCGCCAGTCGTCGAACGCGCGCGTCTCGCAGCGCTCGGCGATGAAGGCCTCGTCGAGCAGGCCCTCGGTCACGATCACGTGGGCCAGCGAATTGATCATCGCCACGTTGGTGCCGGGGCGCAGTTGCAGGTGATGCGAGGCCTTCACGTGCGCGCCGTCCACGATGTCGATGCGGCGCGGGTCGATCACCACCAGCTTCGCGCCCTCGCGCACGCGGCGCTTCAGGCGCGAGCCGAACACCGGGTGGCCGTCGGTCGGATTCGCGCCGATCACCACGATCACGTCGGCCTTGGCCACCGAGACGAAGGTCTGCGTGCCGGCCGATTCGCCGAGCGTGGTCTTCAGGCCGTAGCCGGTGGGCGAATGGCACACGCGTGCGCAGGTGTCGACGTTGTTGTTGCCGAACGCGGCGCGCACCAGCTTCTGCACCAGATAGGTTTCCTCGTTGGTGCAGCGCGACGAGGTGATGCCGCCGATCGAGTCGCGGCCGTATTGCTGCTGCAGCTTGCGGAACTGCGAGGCCGCGTAGTTCAGCGCCTCGTCCCAGCTCACCTCGCGCCACGGGTCGGTGATCTTCTCGCGGATCATCGGCTTGGTGATGCGGTCCTTGTGGGTGGCGTAGCCCCATGCGAAGCGGCCCTTCACGCAGGCATGCCCCTCGTTGGCGAGGCCGTTCTTGTGCGGCGTCATGCGCACCACCTGCGAGCCCTTCATCTCGGCCTTGAACGAGCAGCCCACGCCGCAATAGGCGCAGGTGGTCACGACCGAGTGCTCGGCCTGCCCGAGCACGCTGACGGTCTTTTCCTGCAGCGTCGCGGTCGGACAGGCGGCCACGCAGGCGCCGCACGACACGCATTCCGATTCCATGAACGGCTGGCTCTCGCCGGCCGAGACGCGTGATTCGAAGCCGCGGCCCGAGATCGTCAGCGCGAAGGTGCCCTGGGTTTCCTCGCAGGCACGCACGCAGCGGTTGCAGACGATGCACTTCGACGGGTCGTAGCTGAAGTACGGGTTCGATTCGTCCTTCTTCGCCTGCAGGTGGTTGTCGCCGTCGAAGCCGTAGCGCACCTCGCGCAGGCCCACCACGCCGGCCATGTCCTGCAGTTCGCAGTCGCCATTGGCGGGGCAGGTCAGGCAGTCGAGCGGGTGATCTGAAATGTACAGCTCCATCACGTTGCGGCGCAGGCCCTGCAGCCTGTCGCTCTGCGTGCGCACCTTCATGCCGGCCTCGGCCGGCGTCGTGCACGAGGCCGGATAGCCGCGCCGGCCCTCGATCTCGACGAGGCACAGGCGGCACGAGCCGAACGGTTCGAGCGAATCGGTCGCGCACAGCTTCGGCACGTGCACGCCGGCCTCGATCGCGGCACGCATCACCGAGGTGCCGGCCGGCACGGTCACGGCCTGGCCGTCGATCTCGAGCGTCACGTCGGTGTCGGCGTGGCGCATCGGCGTGCCGTAATCGGTGTCGTCGAACGGATCGCGTCGCGCCGCGGCGCTCTTGCATGCGCAGTTGCCGGAGCCGCAGCCGCCGGCGGAGGAATCGAATGCTTGGGTGGACATGGCGTGTCTCCTGTCAGGCCGCGGCCTTGGCTGCCGCGGGGGCGCCGGCGAGGCCGAAATCTTCCGGAAAGTGATCGAGGGCCGAGATGACCGGGTAGGGCGTCATGCCGCCCATCGCGCACAGCGAGCCGGCCATCATCGTGTCGCAGAGGTCGCGCAGCAGGCGCACCTGGCGCTCGGAGGTGTCGCCGGCGCGAATCCGCGCGATCGTCTCGACGCCGCGCGTCGAACCGATCCGGCACGGCGTGCACTTGCCGCACGATTCGTGCACGCAGAACTGCATCGCGTACTCGGCCAGTTCGGCCAGGTTCGAGCCGTCGTCGTGCAGCACGATGCCGCCGTGGCCCACCACCGCGCCGACCGCCGCATAGGCCTCGTAGTCGAGCGGAATGTCCCACTGGCTGTCGGGCAGGTAGGTGCCGAGCGGGCCGCCCACCTGCGCGGCGCGCGCGGGGCGGCCGGTGGCCGTGCCGCCGCCGAAGTCGAACAGCAGCTCGCGCAGCGTCACGCCGAAGGCGAGCTCGACGAGCCCGCCGTGACGGATGTTGCCGGCCAACTGGAACGGCAGCGTGCCGCGCGAGCGACCCATGCCGTAGTCGCGGTAGAAGGCCGCGCCGCGCGCGAAGATGATCGGCGCGGTGGCGAGCGTGATCACGTTGTTGATCACGGTGGGCTTGCCGTGCAGGCCTTCGAGCGCCGGCAGCGGCGGCTTGGCGCGCACGATGCCGCGCTTGCCCTCGAGCGATTCGAGCAGCGCCGTTTCCTCGCCGCACACGTAGGCGCCGGCGCCCTTGGCCACCCCCAGCTCGAACGCGTGGCCCGAGCCGAGCACGCTCGCGCCGAGCCAGCCGGCCGCGCGGGCCCGCCCGATCGCCTCGTTCAGCGCGGCGATCGCGTGCGGATACTCGCTGCGCACGTAGATGTGGCCCTGCGTGGCGCCGGTCACGATGCCGGCGATGATCATGCCTTCGATCAGGCAATACGGATCGCTCTCCATGATCAGCCGGTCGGAGAAGGTGCCGGAGTCGCCCTCGTCGGCATTGCAGACCACGTATTTCTGCTGCGCCGCGGCTTGGCGCACGGTGCGCCATTTGATGCCGGCCGGGAAGGCCGCGCCGCCGCGCCCGCGCAGGCCCGATTCGATCAGCGCCTCGCAGGCGGCGGCGCCGTCGAGCGTGAGCGCGCGCCTGAGGCCCTCGAGGCCGCCGTGCGCGAGATAATCGTCAATCGACAGCGGATCGGTGATGCCGATTCGCGCGAAGGTCAGGCGCTGCTGGCGCTTGAGGTAGGGCAGTGCGTCGACCAGGCCGATGCACGAGGCGTGCGCGCTGCCTGCGTTGCCCTCGTCGCCTGCGTCCCTCGACGGCCAGCCGGCGTCGAACAGCGCCGGCACATCGGCGGCGGCGAGATTCGCGTAGCCGACGCGGCCGGCCGGCGTGGCCACCTCGACGAGCGGTTCGAGCCAGAGCAGGCCGCGCGAGCCGTTGCGCACCAGTTCGATCGCGATGCCGCGCGCGGCGGCCTCGGCCGAGATCGCGCGGGCCAGCGCCTCGGCGCCGACGGCGAGCGCCGCCGAATCGCGCGGCACGTAGATGCGGATGGCGGGCGAGTTCATGCGGGCTCCTTGGCGTCGGCCTGCACGGCGTGGGCGAGCAGCGCGTCGAAGCGCGCCGGCGAGAGGCGCGCGTGCGGCTCGCCGTTGATCAGCGCGGACGGCGACTGCGCGCAGAAGCCGAGGCAGTACACCGATTCGAGGGCCACCTTGCCGCCTTCGTGCGCGTCGATGCGGCAGCCGGTGCGCGCCTGCGCGTGCGCGACGAGCGCTTCGCCGCCGAGACTGCGGCACGCTTCGGCGCGACAGAGCTGGATCGTCACGCGCGCGGGCGGCGTGGTGCGGAAGTGGTGGTAGTAGGTGAGCACGCCGTGCACTTCGGCGCGCGACAGGTTCAGCGCCTTGGCCAGCAGGGGCACGCAGCCTTCGGGCACGTAGCCGGCCTCGTCCTGGATGGCGTGCAGGATCGCCACCAGCGAAACGCCGGCGTGTGCATGCCGCGAGACGAGCGCGTCCGCGGAAACGGGTATTGGGGACATCTGACTCCTCCAGGCTCATATGCACGGATATTTCATATGTCCGTGCATCGACGCTGTTATTTGATTGAGTGACGACGACGATATGCCGTTAGAATCCTGGTCGCAATAAGAAACGAGGTTGCATAAATGATTCGAGTCGAATGCGACGCCCATCTGATCGTGCGCGACAGCGAGGGGCGCTCCGCGAGCCTGTCCGACGTGGTGCCGCTGTTGGAGCTGGTGGCCACCACCGGCAGCATCGCCCAGGCCGCCGAGGCCAAGGGGCTGTCCTATCGTCACGCCTGGGGGCTGCTGCGCTCGCTGGAGGCGTGCGTCGGCGGCACCCTGATCGAGACCGCGCGCGGCAAGGGCACCACGCTGTCCGAGCTCGGCGCGGCCGTGGTGGGCGCGCAGCGGCTGGTGGGCGAGCGGCTCGGCGGCAACCTGCGCGCGCTGGCGGCCGAGGTGGCCAGCGAGCTGAACCGGCGGCTCACCCAGCACCCGGGCGCGCTGCGGATCCACGCCTCGCACGGCTATGCGGTGGCCGCGCTGGTGTCCTCGCTGGTCGACGGGCACGCGCAAGTCGACATCAAGTACCGCGAGAGCGTCGAGGCCGTGAAGGCGCTGGCGCGCGGCGAGTGCGACCTGGCCGGCTTCCATTTGCCGCGCGGCGCGTTCCGCGAGAATTGCGCGCAGATCTACCGACCCTGGCTCGACGACTCGCGCCACGTGCTGATCCACCTGACGCGACGCAAACAGGGTCTGTTCATCCCGCGCGGCAATCCGAAGGGCGTGATCGGCCTGGCCGACCTCGCGCGCGAGGATGTGCGCTTCGTCAATCGCCAGCCCGGCTCGGGCACGCGGATGCTGCTCGATCTGGCCCTGCGCGAGATCGGCGTCGATCCCGAGCGCATCAACGGTTATGCGTCGGCGGAGCTGACCCATTCGGCGATCGCGGCCTTCGTGGCGAGCGGCATGGCCGATCTCGGCTTCGGCGTGGAGCCGGCCGCGCACCATTTCGGGCTCGCGTTCATTCCGGTGGTGGACGAGGATTACTACTTCGCCTGCGAACACGCGCGGCTCGGCGAGCCGCCGCTGGCCGGCGCGCTGTCGCTGCTGCGCGACGCCGGCTATCGCGAGACGGTCGAGCGGCTCGACGGCTACGATCCGGCCGCCTGCGGCGCGCTGCTGTCGGTGGCCGACGGGCTGTCGGGCGCGACCGACATGTGACGGCGGCCCGGCGCGGAAATCGCCGGTAATCAGGGAATGGCCCGGATCGGTGCACGCGCGGCCCATTTGCGCTACGCTTTTCGTTTAGCCAACGATCACCAGCCAACGCGCCCCAACCCGGTGCCCGACGTCATGAAACTCCTTGCCAATCTCGCCACCGTCGTCGTGACGGCGGGCGCGCTGTCCGCCTTTGCCACGCTCGCCTTCGCGCAGAATTCCCCCGGCGTGCCGGGCGGCATCCTGACCGACCAGTTCCACTTCAACGAACATCCGCAGATGCAGTTCGCCGCCTCGGCGCCCTCCAGGAAATATCAGACTGGCAAGCGCTCGGATCTGCGCAAGAAGGGCGACATGGGCGACCCGAACGGCTGCAACCTGCAGTGCCCGCAGGACAATTGAGCGGGCGTTTGCGCCGCCTCTGAGCGGGCGGCGGGCGCGGTCCACGCCGCCCCCGTTTTCCCAGCCCGAAATCCGCACGAATTCGGCGTTGCCGCTTCGTGTCGACGCACATCGCTTCCGCCTTGCCGGGACGCCGGATTACCTCGACCTTAGACTTTTGTAGCGATCACTTTTTCGGGGTGGGTCATGTCTCTTTCGGTCGGCGGTGTCAACGGCAGCGATGGAATCGATTCGCTGAGCAGCAACAGCTCGGTACAAAGTCAGATCATCCAGATGCTGCAGCAGCTCGAAAATGCCATCAACCAGTTGCTGGCCCGGATGAGTTCGGACGACAGCAACAAGGTTGGCGGCGGCAGCAGCCCGTCGAGCACCGGCGGCGGTTCGGGCGGCGGCATGCCGCAACTCGCCGCGCAGCAGCCGGCGGCGACCGGCGGTGGCAGCGGCGGCGGTGCCCCGGCCGCGGCGGCCACGCCGAGCGCCGGCACCTCCACGCCGGCCACCGGCACCGACAGCGGGTCGGGCACGCCGGCCGCGACCAACGACGCGAGCACGAACACCGGTTCCGGCGGCGGCTCGACCGCGACGGGCCTGAGCAACAACGCCGGCGGCGTGCCGCAGGCGGCCGCCACCAGCGGCATCAGCCCGAACTCGGTCCAGACCGTCCACACCGGCACCGGCGACGACAAGACCTTCAACGTGACGAACAACACGAATCGTCCCGAGTCCTTCACCTATTCGGTACAGGGGCAGAACAAGGGCACCATCACGCTGCAGCCGGGGCAGACGGGCAGTTTCGTCGCCGGCTCGGGCGACATCGGTGTGCGGATCTCGCCATCGGACGCGAGCGGCAATACCAAGCCGAACGAGGTGTTGTACGAAGACGGCGGCGCCGACAATGGCCAGGCCGCCGGTGAAGGCAATCCGGACATCAGCAAGGTGGACGGCGACAAGGATTTCGGCGGCAACGACACCAACATGACGGTCACGATGTCTGACGGCAAGACCGCAGGCGACGGCGACGCGATTCATGCCTACGCCTACTCGACCGATGATGCCGCATCGATGGGCCTCGCCGGCGATCCGAGCAAGACGGCCAACATCGTGCTGTCGGACGCGTAAGCCTTACCCGGCGAGCCGCACCCGCTCCGCTTCTCATCGCGCACCCCGCCGGAACCGGTCCGGCGGGGTGCCGTCGTTTACGCATTCGGCATCCCTTGCGAATTGCCGACGATTGTCGGGAACGGATCTGGCTGGGCATGGTGACGAACCCGCCTGCGCCGCCGCCCGCTTTCCCGCTCGCGGGCCGCGCCGCCCACCCTTGCCGCAGGAGCCGCTTGAACACGCCCTCCGATCTGATCGTCGCCCGCCCCGAAGGCCTGTACTGCCCGGCTGGCGATTTTTACATCGACCCGTGGCGTCCGGTCGAACGCGCCGTGATCACGCACGCGCACGCCGATCACGCGCGATCCGGCCACGCCCGCTACCTGGCCGCGCAACCCGGCATCGGCGTGCTGCGTTCGCGGCTCGGCGACATCGAGGTACAGGCGCTGCCTTACGGCGAGTCGATCACGATCGGCGATGCACGCGTGTCGTTGCATCCGGCCGGCCACGTGCTCGGCTCGGCGCAGGTGCGCGTCGAGCACGCGGGCCGCGTCTGGGTGGCCTCGGGCGACTACAAGATCGAACCCGATCCCACCTGCACGCCGTTCGAACCGGTGCGCTGCGACACCTTCATCACCGAATCGACCTTCGGCCTGCCGATCTATCGCTGGGAGCCGTCGCAGGCGATCTTCGACGGCGTGAATGCCTGGTGGCGTCACAACGCCGCGGAGGGCCGCGCCTCCGTGCTGTTCTGCTACGCGTTCGGCAAGGCGCAACGCGTGCTGGCCGGCATCGATCGCGGCATCGGCCCGATCTTCTGCCACGGCGCGGTGGAGCCGCTCAATCGCGCCTATCGCGAGGCCGGCGTGAACTTGCCGGCCACGCGCCTCGTCAGCGAGATTCCGGCGCGCGACAAGGCCGCGTTTCGCGGCGCGCTGATCGTCGCGCCGCCGTCCGCGCAGGGCAGCGCGTGGATGCGCCGCTTCGGCGACTACAGCGACGCCTTCGCCTCGGGCTGGATGCGCCTGCGCGGCACGCGCCGCCGGCGCGGCGTCGATCGCGGCTTCGTGCTGTCCGATCACGCCGACTGGCCGGGGCTGCTGCACGCGATCGGCGCGAGCGGGGCCGAGCGCGTGATCGTCACGCACGGCCAGATCGAGCCGATGGTGCGCTGGCTCAACGAGCAGGGGCTCGACGCGGGAGCGTTCGCGACCGAATACGGCGACGAGGTGGCCGAGGCCGAAGGCGAGGGCACCGCCTCGGCCGACGCGTCCGAGGAGGCGCGATGAAGCGCTTCGCCACGCTGTACGCCGCGCTCGACGCCACCACCTCCACCCACGTGAAGCTGGACGCGCTGGTCGCGTACTTCTCGGCCGCCGCGCCCGAGGATGCCGCCTGGGCCGCCTATTTCCTCGCCGGCGGCAAGCCGCGCCAGTCGGTGCCGACCCGCGTGCTGGCCGAGTGCGCGCGCGAGCGCGCCGGCCTCGCCGACTGGCTGTTCGAGGAGTCGTACCAAGCGGTCGGCGATCTGGCCGAGACCATCGCGCACGTGCTGCCGCCGGCCACGCGGGCATCCTCGCTGGGGCTCGCGCAATGGATCGAGACGCGCGTGCTGCCGCTGCGCGGCCAGCCGCCCGAGGTGCTGCGCGAGCGCCTGCTCGGCTACTGGGACGAGCTGAACTGGAACGAGCGCTTCCTTTTGACCAAGCTGATCGGCGGCGGCTTTCGCGTGGGTGTGTCGCGGCAGCTGGTGGTGCGCGCGCTCGCGGCCGTGGCCGGCGTCGATCACAAGCGGGTCGCGCAGCGCATGGTGGGCTGGACCGATTCGCGCCAGTCGCCCGATGCCGCGCGCTATCTGCGGCTGATCGCACCCGAGCCCGACGGCGATGCCGCGTCGGCCGGCGCCGTGGCCGACGGCGAGCTGGGCCTGCCCTATCCGTTCTTCCTCGCGCATCCGCTGCAGGCCGATCCTGCCACGCTCGGCCCGATCGACGACTGGCTGGTGGAATGGAAGTGGGACGGCATTCGCGCGCAGCTCGTCAAGCGCGGCGGCCGCGTGTGGATCTGGTCGCGCGGCGAGGATCTGCTGACCGAGCGCTTTCCGGAACTCGTGGCGCTGGGCGAGGCGCTGCCCGACGGCACCGTGATCGACGGCGAGATCCTCGCCTGGGAGCCGGGCGCCGACACGCCGCTGCCGTTCGCGCGGCTGCAGCCGCGCATCACGCGCAAGCAGCTCACGCGTCGCGTGCTGGCCGATTCGCCGGCCGCGCTGCGCGCCTACGACCTGCTCGAGATCGACGGTCGCGACCTGCGCGGCGAGGCGCTGGCCGAGCGTCGCGCGCGCCTGGAGGAGCTGGCCGCGGCGCTGCCGGCGCGCGATGCCGAAGCGCCGACGCTGCTGAGCGTGTCGCCGCGCGTGGTCGTGGCCGACTGGCCCGCGCTGGCCGCGCTGCGTGAGGAAAGCCGAGCGCGCGGCGTGGAGGGGCTGATGCTGAAGGAGCGCGCCTCGCAATACGGGGTCGGCCGCACCAAGGCCTCGGGCACCTGGTGGAAGTGGAAGACCGACCCGTACGCGATCGACGCGGTGCTGCTTTATGCGCAGCGCGGCCATGGCCGGCGCGCGAGCCTCTATACCGACTTCACGTTCGCGGTGTGGGACGAGGTGGACGGCACGCGCACGCTGGTGCCGTTCGCGAAGGCCTATTCGGGGCTGACCGACGAGGAGATGCGCAAGGTCGACGCGATCGTGCGGCGCACCACCATCGAGAAGTTCGGCCCGGTGCGCAGCGTGAGTCCGACGCTGGTGTTCGAGATCGGCTTCGAGGGCATTCAGGCGAGCCCGCGGCACAAGTCCGGCATCGCCGTGCGCTTTCCGCGCATGCTGCGCTGGCGCACCGACAAGTCGATCGACGATGCCGACACGCTCGAGATGCTCAAGGGCTTTCTGAACGAGGTGCCGGCGTGAGCGGGGCGCGCGGGGCCGGCGACGGCACCGGCGCGGCCGACGCCATGCACGACGAGCCGGACGCGCCGCCCGCGCCACGCG
>JASLEG010000030.1 GCA_030151225.1 Burkholderia sp.
CGCGATCATGGCGATGGGCCGCGGCTATCACCGCGTCTCGCAGGAGCGCCTGACGCGCCACACCGCCGAGAACGGCGCGCAGGCCCCGGTGCTGACCAGCGCGGGCGCGCTGGTGGACGCGCTGAAGGTGATCGGCGCGAACCGGATCGTGGTGGTGGCGCCCTACATGAAGCCGCTGACCGAACTGGTGGTGGACTACATCCGCCACGAAGGCTACGAGGTGCTCGACTACGTGGCGCTCGAGATCCCCGACAACCTCGACGTGGGCCGCCACGATCCGGCGCGCCTGCCCGAGATCGTGCAGACGCTGCGCTATCAGGACGCCGACGCGATCGTGCTGTCTGCCTGCGTGCAGATGCCCTCGCTGCCGGCGATCGCCAAGGTCGAGGCGCTGACGGGCAAGCCCGTGATCACGGCCGCGGTGGCCACCACCTACGCGATGCTGCGGCAGCTCGGCCTGGAAGCCGTGGTGCCGGGCGCCGGCGCGCTGCTGTCCGGCGCTTACTGAACCGCAAGGGAGCGACACATGGCGACACCCGATACCTTCATCGGCGGCGGCAACGTCCACGCCAACGGCATCCGCCAGCATTACCTGCATTTCGGCGGCAAGGGCGGCGAGCGCGCCGGCCGCGATCCGGTGGTGATCGTGCCCGGCATCACGAGCCCGGCCGCCACCTGGGATTTCGTGGGCGCGTGGTTCGGCCAGGCCTTCGACACCTACGTGCTCGACGTGCGCGGCCGCGGCCTCAGCGCGGCCGGCGACGGCCTGGACTACAGCCTCGATGCGCAGGCCGCCGACCTCGTGACTTTCGCCGAAGCCCTGGGCCTCCCGCGCTACAGCGTGGTGGGTCACTCGATGGGCGGCCGGATCGGCGTGCGTGCCGCGCGCGGCCAGCCGCGTGGCCTCGCGCGGCTCGTGATGGTGGATCCGCCCGTGTCGGGGCCGGGGCGGCGTGCCTATCCGGCGAAGCTGCCGTGGTACGTCGATTCGATGCGGCTCGCGCGCGCCGGCATGAGCGCCGACGCGATGCGCGAGTTCTGCCCGACCTGGACCGACGCGCAGCTGCGATGCCGCGCCGAATGGCTGCATACCTGCGACGAGCGCGCGATCCTCGCGAGCTTCGAGGGCTTCCACACCGACGACGTGCACGCCGACATGCCGCACGTGTCGATCCCCACGCTGCTGATCACGGCCGGGCGCGGCGACGTGGTGGGCCCCGAGGACGTGGCCGAGATCGCCTCGCTGATGCCGCAGTTGCGCCATCATCGCGTGACGAATGCCGGGCACATGATTCCGTGGGACGACGAAGCGGGCTTCTACGCGGCGTTCGGCGACTTCCTCGGCGCGGCGCTGCCGCCGCTGGCGTTGCATTCGAACCCTGCTCGGGAGGCCTGAGATGCCGGTAAGCGACCACCAACTGATCGAGGCCTGGCGCGAGGTGCTGCGCCTGTCGAAGCTGCAGGCCGGGCAGACCGTCACGATCCTGACCGGCGCGGCCACCCACCCGCAAACCCTGGCCACCGCGCTGATCGCGGTGCAGCAGGCCGGCGCCATCGTGAACCGGCTCGACCTGCCGCCCGTGAACGGCGAGAAGGCCCTGAGCCGCGACGCGCTCGCCTATCTGGGCACCACGCCGCTCACCGGCAATCGCGCCGCGATCGCCGCGCTGAAGGAAAGCGACCTCGTGCTCGACCTGATGACGCTGCTGTTCTCGCCCGAGCAGCTCGACATCCTGAAGTCCGGCACCAGGATCCTGCTCGCGGTGGAGCCGCCCGAGGTGCTCGCGCGTCTGGTGCCCACGGCGCGCGACCGCGAGCGCGTGCTGGCCGCGCGCGCCCGCATCGCCGCGTCGCACACGATGCATGCCGCCTCGCCCGCGGGCACCGACCTGCATTGCCCGCTCGGCGAGTTCGACGCGATCGCCGAATACGGCTTCGTGGACGAACCCGGCCGCTGGGATCACTGGCCGAGCGGCTTCGTGCTGACCTTTCCGAACGAGCGCGGCGCGCACGGCACGATCGTGATCGACCGCGGCGACATCGTGCTGCCGCAGAAGCGCTACGTGCAGGATCCGATCGTGCTGACGGTGGAGCACGGCTTCGCCACGCGCATCGAGGGCGGCGTGGACGCCGCGCTGCTGCGCGACTACATGGAGGCGTTCGACGACCCGCAAGCCTATGCGATCTCGCACATCGGCTGGGGCCTGCAGCCGCGCGCGAAGTGGTCCACGCTCGGCCTGTACGACCGCGAGGCCACGATTGGCATGGATGCGCGCGCCTATGAGGGCAACTTCCTGTTCTCGCTCGGCCCGAACAACGAGGCCGGCGGCGCGCGCACCACGGCGTGCCACATCGACATCCCGCTGCGCGGCTGCACCGTCTCGCTCGACGGCGAGGCGGTGGTGCGCGACGGCAAGGTGCTCGACCGCTGAATCCGACCATCGATATCCGATCCACGTCCAACCCGAACCCCACACGCCCATGTCCCGCAACGACCTCGAAACCTACCAGCGCCAGGGTTTCGGCGCCACGCTCGAACCGGTCGCGCCGATCGCGCTGCTGCTGATCGACTTCGTGAACGGCTTCGCCGATCCCGCGAAGTTCGGCGGCGGCAACATCCCCGAGGCCATCGCGCAGTCGGTGCCGCTGCTCGCGCATGCCCGCGCGCGCGGCTGGCCCGTCGCGCATTCGCGCATCGTGTATGCCGACGACGACGCCGACCACAACGTGTTCTCGCTGAAGGTGCCCGGCATGCTCACGCTCAAGGAACACGACCCGGCCAGCGCGATCGTGGCCGAGCTTGCACCGCGCGAGGGCGAGCTCGTGGTGCGCAAGACCGTGCCCTCGGCCTTCTTCGGCACCTCGCTGGCGGCGTGGCTCTCGCATCGCGGCGTGCGCACGCTCGTGATCGGCGGCTGCGTGACCAGCGGCTGCGTGCGCGCCAGCGTGGTGGACGCCATGCAATACGGCTTCCGCCCGTTCGTGCTGGCCGACTGCGTGGGTGACCGCGCGCTCGCGCCGCACGAGGCGAACCTGTTCGACATGGCGCAGAAGTACGCGGCCGTGATGCCGCGCGATGCCGCGCTCGCGCGGTTCGACGCGATGCGCCCGATCCGTGCATGAAACTGGCACGGATCATGCGATATTGAACACGCCTTGCATAACGACGAGAACCGGCGACACCGGCGGACGAGGGGGGCAGGCAGTGTGGCAGGTGGTGCGCGCCCGATGCGGAGACGGTTTCGCTGCGAGACCGATCCGTGTCGACGCTACGTCAAAATCATTCTGAAATAAGGATTCGCGATGAGTTCCAGTGCGTTCAAGCTTCGTCCCCTCGCATGCCTGCTCGGCGTGGCGCTGTCCGTCTTCGCCATCGGCGCGCAGGCGCAGGACACGGTCGTGAAGGTCGGTGTGGCGGGGCCGATGACCGGCGGCAATGCCGCGTACGGCAAGGATATCGAGGCAGGCGTGAAGATGGCGGTGGCCGAGGCCAACGCGAAGCACCCGACGATCGGCGGCGCGGCCGTGACGTTCCAGGTGATGACCGGCGACGACCAGGCCGACCCGCGCACCGGCGTGCAGGTCGCGCAGCAACTGGTGGACGGCGGCGTGGCCTTCGTGGTCGGCCACTTCAACTCGGGCACCACGCTGCCGGCCTCGCAGGTGTACGCCAAGGCGGGCATTCCGATGCTGACGCCGGCGGCCACCAACCCGGCCATCACCCAGGCGGGGCTCGCCACCGTGTATCGCGTGATCGCCAACGATGCACAGAACGCGGGCGCGGCGGGCACCTATGCGGTGACCGTCACCAAGGCCAGGCGCATCGCGGTGCTCGACGATCGCACCGCTTTCGGGCAGGGCGAGGCCGAGCAGTTCGAGAAGGCCGTGAAGGCGGCCGGCGGCACCGTCATCGATCACCAGTTCACCAACGACAAGGCGGTGGACTTCAGCTCGCAGCTCACGCACATCAAGAGCCTGAATGCCGACCTGCTGTACTGCGGCGTGCTCGACGCCCAGGCCGCGATGATCGTGAAGCGCATGAAGCAGCTCGGCATGAAGACCCAGTTCGTGGGCGGCGGCGGCGTGATGGATGCCGACTTCATCAAGCTGGCGGGCCCGGCCGCCGACGGCGCGATGGCCTGGGAATACGGCCACCCGCTCGAATCCACCGCATCGGGCAAGCGCTTCGCCGGCGACTTCAAGAAGGCCTACGGCCACGACATGCTTGCGTACGCATCCTTCGCGTACGACGCCGCCGGCCTCGTGATCGCCGCGATGGAGAAGGCCAATTCCACCGATCCGAAGGTGTTCAACGCCGCGATCAAGTCCAGCGAGTTCGACGGCTCGACCGGCACCATCGCGTTCGACGCGAACGGCGACCTGAAGAACGCCGCCTCCACGCTGTACCAGGTGTCGGGCACCGCGTGGAAGCCGATCGTGACCAAGGCCGGCAACTGACGTAACCGAAGCAACCGAGGCAACCGGGCAGGGCGGCGGATCCCGCGCTCGTCACGGCTTTGGGGCCGTGCGAGAATCCGCCGCCGGTTCGGCGCTCCCATCCGGATACACGCATCCATGGCTTCGACGACGGTCGTCAAACGCGAGCGGGAATGGCCGCTCTATCTCGTGCTCGCCTTCGTGAGCGTGAGCTTCTCGGCGACGGGCCCGGTCGCCATCATCATCGCTGCGGCGCGTCAGGGCGGCCTGACGCTGCATCAGACCTCGTCGTGGCTGTTCGCGGTGCTCGCGATCAACGCGCTGGCCAGCATGGCGATCAGCTGGAGGACGCGCCAGCCGCTGCTGTTCATGTGGACGATTCCCGGCGCCGTGCTGGTGGCGCCCGTGATCGCGCAATACGGATTCTCGGCCGCGGTCGGCGCTTACCAGGTGTGCGCGGCCGTGCTGATCGTGCTGGGTGCCACCAACGCCGTGACGATCCTCGACCGCTGGGTGCCGATGCCGGTGGTGATGGCGATGATCGCCGCGCTGTTCCTGCGCTACGTGGTGGCGATCGTCGGCGCCACGGCCGGCGCCCCGGTGGTGAGCGTGGCGATGATCGTCGCGTTCTTCCTGCTGATCTGGCTGGAGCGGCGCGGCCGGCGCCTGGTGCCGCCCGTGATCGGCGCGGTGCTGGCCGGCATCGTGGCGCTGATCGCCACCGGCTTTCGCTGGCCGGCCGGCATGAGCGGCGAGTGGCTGGCCACGCCGATGCTGGTACCGCCGGTGTTCAACCTGCACGCGATCTCGCAACTGGTCGTGCCGCTGCTGGTCACCGTGCTGTTCGTGCAGAACGCGCAGGGCATCGCCGTGCTGCGCCACGTCGGCTATCCCACCTCGTCGAGGCTGGTCACGATCAGCAGCGGTGTGCTGACCGCGCTGACCGGCGTGTTCGGCGGCTGCCCGTCCGTGCTGGCCGGGCCGTCGAACGCGATCCTGGTGTCCGACGGCACCACCGGGCGCCACTACATCGGCGCGCTGATGGCGGCCGTGGTGTTCGCCGCGATCGGCTGCTTCGCGACCGGCTACGTGTACCTGCTGACCAACCTGCCCGGTGCGTTCGTGGTGGTGCTGGCCGGACTCGCGATGTTCGGCGTGCTCGAGAAGGCCTTCGTGTCCGCATTTTCGTCGGCCTGTCCCACCGGCGCGCTGGTGACCTTCGTGGTGACCGGCGCGAGCTTCACGCTGCTCGGCATCGGCGCGCCGTTCTGGGGCGTGGTGGCCGGCTGCGTGGCGAGCCACGTGATCGACCGGCGCTGAGCGCGCGGGCGCTGCCCACGCGGCGCCGGTGGCCGTGGTGCCGCTGCCGCCGCGTGGTCATTTCCACTGGTACATCACGCCGGTGCCCAGCACGCGCTGCGCACCGGCCACGCCGCCGTTGATCGACAGCTTCAGGTTGTCGGACACGCGCGCGCGCAGGGCCAGCGCCATCGCCTTCTGGCCGAGGAAGGTCGCGGTGCCGAGGCCCACGCCGAAGTTGGCGTCGCGATCGAGCTCCGGGATCGACGCCATCGCGCCGACGGCGGCGATGCCCTGCCGGGCCATCCGGTCGGTCTGCTGAAGCTGCGTGCCGAGGCTGCCGATCTGTCGTTGCTGTTGCGCCAGCGCGGTGGACAGCGTGCTGCGCACCTCGCCGAGCTGGCCCAGGTTCACCGCGTCGGTGGCCTGCGTGCCGGGCGCGACGTTGACGAGCTGGCGCTGGCGCGATGCGCTGCCGATCGACACGACGTCCGCACGGCCCTCGTCGCGGGACCGTGCGCCGATCGCCGCGGAGTTCGAACCCGGCGTGACGGCGGGCCGGTCGGCGCCGGTGCCGTTCAGGTCGGTGGCGAGGCCGCTGGTGCGCGCGACGCGCTCGTTCTGTTCGCCGACCGAGGTCGCCAGCTGGCTCAACTGGTCGGCGATGTCGCTCATGCCGGTGGACAGCGAGGTGAGGTTCCGGTGCGTGCCGGTGGAGAGCGCGACGAGGTCGCGGCCGGATTCGTCCAGGCGCGTGGCCAGGGCGGCGGCACCGGCGTTCAGCTTGCCGATGTCGGTCGCGAGCGCGCGCATGCCGCTGGCCGTCGAGATGGACAGCGAGTCGACGTCGCCGCGGGTCGCTTTCATGCCGTCGGTCAGTGTGCCGATACCGGTGGAAAGTGATGTGCTCAACGTCGAGACGCGCGTGGCGACGTGATTGTCGGCTTCGTCCAGGCGCGTGGCCAGGGCGGCGGCACCGGCGTTCAGCTTGCCGATGTCGGTCGCGAGCGCGCGCATGCCGCTGGCCGTCGAGGTCGACAGCGAGCCCACGTCGCTACGCGTTGCGTCCAGTTCGTCGGTCAGTTTGCCCAGTCTGATGTCCACCTCTTTTCCCCGCGTGTTGCTGCTGGCGTTGAGGGTATGCAGGGCATTCGTCAGTGCGCCGACACCGGTGGAAAGGGATGCGTGCAGCGCCGAGATGTTCGCGGCGTTGTTCGTGGCGAGGTTGGCGATCTCCTCGTGATTGGCCGCCACGCCGGTGGAAAGCGTGGCGAGCGTCTTGTCGGCGGTGTCGAGTCGCGTGGCCAGGACGGTCGTGCTGTCCTTGAGCGCGAGCATGTCGCCCGACAGGGACGCGATGTGGGTCGTGCCGGACGTCTCGGGATTGGGGGGCTCGGTACCAGGGGCGTGCGGCTGGATGCCGTTCGCGGCATCCGTGCCGGCGGGCGAGATCGGGCTCGCAGCGACGCTCACTGGCGGCGGGTGCTCGGTTCGGGGCATGGAGGGTTGCGCAGCCTGTGGCGGAGTCGGCGAGGTAACAGGCGGTTCGCCGCTCGGCATGGCGGGCAGCACCGATGCGGCTGGCCCCCGGGGCACGTCGAGCGAGCCGCTCGGCAAGCGTGAGATGACCAGATCCACGACGCGTTTCGCCGGTGTGACGAGCGGTGTCAGGTCGGCAGCCGAAGCGGTGGAGCCTGCCGCCCAGGCCACCGCGCCGGCGATCAGCGTCAGCGCGGTGCATGGGCTTCGCAACCGGTTGCGGCTTGCGGTTTTGGCGTTGCCGTTGCGATTCGTTCCTGTCGAGGGGCAATCGTTTCGTCGACTCGCGTGCGCTAGGTTCATGGCATCGTCCCGTATGATCATATTGATCTGTATTCCTACTGATATGTCAGGGAATCGTTGCATCTGGCGGCGCAGCGGTGTGTGCAGATATGTGCGGTTTTGTGGTGCGCGGGTCGGGCCGGCGTGGCCCGCGAATCGTCCATGATGGGTATTCACGCAGCGGCGGCGATGTCCGCCCCGACGCACCGTCGCAACGCACACGATTCGCCACGAGTGCGCCACGAAACGATGCACGCACTCGTCGGGTTCATCTTCAGCCTGCTGGTCGATCTGGTCACCGCCACGACGTTCATCGAGCTGGTGGCGGTCTTCAGCGCCGGCGTGAGCGTGCTGCTGGCTTTCGTGGCCGGTCTCATGGCACTCGGCATCGTGATGCACGGTGCGCATCCCGGCGACATCCCGAAGCTCGTGCTCGTGTGGTGGGGGTGGGGCTGCCGGCCGCCGTGGCGGGAGGCGAAGGTGTCGGCGAAGCGGTGGCGCCGGTGATGCCGGATGCGCTCGGCGCATCGCGTATCGACGTCGTCGAGCGCATCGAATGAAGCGCGCGGCGACCGGCATCGTCACCTTGATCGCCGCGCGCGCATCACGCCCCTCGACCCGCCTGCCGAAACGCCTTCCGACCTTCCGCATCCAGCGCCGCGACGGAGGCGCCGGACGCGCCGGACGCGTGAAGCGCGCCGGCACCGGCTGCGCGGAATCAGAACATCGGTGCGCCGAGTCGCTGGCTCGCGATCTTGCCGAAATCCTTCAGTTGCTGCGCGAGCGGGCCGTCGCGCTTCGAATCGAAACGGTTGTACGGGCCGATCGCCGTGACCACCGCGGCGATCTGGCGATGCGCGTCGAAGATCGGCACCGAGGTGGCCGCGATGCCGGGCACCATCAGGCCCTGGATCACCACGATGCCTTCGTCCCGCGCGGCCTGCAGCTCGGCGTGCAGCGAGGAGGCTGGATCGGCGTACTGATCCTGCAGCACCTTCGGCTCGTTGGCGAGCACCGGCGCGAGCACCTGCTGCGACAGATGGGCCGCGTAGGTCAGGCCGGTGGCCGAGCGCAGCAGCGGCATGGTGGCGCCGGCACGGGTCAGCACCGTGACCTCGCCCACCATCTCCATCACGCGCACCACGGTGGGCCCGTGGTTGGCCCACACCGCCACGAAGCAGGTGATGCCGGTGGCGTCGCGCAGCTCGGGCAGCATGTCGGAGATGTTGCCCACCACGTCGATCTGGGCCAGCGCGGCCAGCCCGATCGCCACCGCGGCCGGCCCGAGCGCGTAGCGCCCCGACTGCTTTTCCTGGGTGGCGAGGCCGCTCGCGATCATCGCCTGCAGATAGCGGTGCGCCTTGGCCGGCGCCATGCCCGCCGCGTCGCTGATGGTGGTGAGCGAGGCCGAGGGGCCGAGGCTCGCGAGCGACTTCAGGATTTCTGCGCCGGTCTCGGCCGACTGCACGCGTGCGCGCGGGTTCTTTCGGGGGTCGCTGGTCGCCATGATGCTCGCAGGTCGGAATCGAAAATCGGAAAACCGCAAGTCTACCGCGAGCGGCGGCGAGCCCGGCTCGAAGCCGGCCGGGCCCGGAGCGAGGCAGCCGGTGTCAGGCCGCCGGGTGTTGCGTGGACTGCATCGACGGCCGTGCCGAGAAGCGCACGTACCAGTCGGCCAGCGCCGTGCGGGTACGCCAGTTTTCCTCGGGGAAGCGCAGGTCCAGATAGGCGAGGCCGCAGGCGATGGTGATGGTGCCGATGTCCACGCGCTCGCCGAAGCCGGGCGCCCATTGCTCGAAACGGTCGAGCGCGGAGATCACCTTCTCGTGCTGGCCGTTGTCCCACGGTGCGTGGCGCAGGCCGTCGGGGCGGATCACCTGTTCGTAGCGGCGCATCAGCGCGGCGTTGAGCAGGCCGTCGGCCAGCGCCTGCTCGCGCAGCGCGCGCCAGCGGGCCTCGCCCACGGCCGGGAACAGCTTGCCGTGCGGCGCGTCGAGGTATTCGCAGATCACGCGGCTGTCGTACAGCACGTCGTCGAGCGCGGCGTCGGTGAAGGTGGGCACCTGGCCGAGCGGGTTGAGCGCGACGATCATCGGGTCGCGGGTGACGGGGTTGGCGTTGCTCGCGAGGCGTTCGACGTCGATGCCGAGTTCGGCGGCGCTGACCAGCACCTTGCGCACGAACGGCGACATCGGCGAGTAGTAGACGCCGGGCGTCTTGGAGGTGGATGACATGGAGGGCTCCTGTGAATCTCGAATGCGCAATGCTGGCTGCTCTGAATGGAAGTGCCGGGTGGCGACGCGGTGGCGGCTTGCTCAGCGCGGCGCGACGTGCAGCGCGTAGTCGTTGCCGTGCGCGTGCGTGAGGTAGCCGGCGGTCAGGCCGCCGTCCACGTCGAGCACGGTGCCGGTCACGTAGGACGCCGCGTCCGACAGCAGGAAGGCGATCGCCTCGGCCACTTCCTCCACCTGCGCGAAGCGCGCGAGCGGCGTGCGGTCGAGCATCACGCCCTCGCGAAACGGCTGCGGCACGCCCACGGTCAGCATCGGCGTGTCCACGCCGTTCGGCGCGACCGCGTTCACGCGCACGCCGCGATGGCCCCATTCGGTGGCCAGGCTCTTGACGAGGCCCACCAGGCCCCACTTCGAGGCGGCGTAGTTGGCGCGGCCGGGCTGGCCACCGCGCGCCGTGATCGAGGCGAGGCACACGATGCTGCCGCGGCCGCGCGGCAGCATGGCGGCGGCCGCGTGCTTGCAGGTCAGGAAGGTGCCGCGCAGGTTGATGTCGAGCACCAGGTCCCACTGGTCGGCGCTCATCTGCTCGGCCGGTGCCCTGCGCCGGCGTGGCCCGCAGCGCGCCGGCCGAACGGATGAGCGCCGAGCAGTGGGACCTGGTGCTCGACATCAACCTGCGCGGCACGTTCCTGACCTGCCGCCACGCCGCCGCCGCGATGCTGCCGCGCGGCCGGGGCAGCATCGTGTGCCTCGCCTCGATCACCGCGCGCGGCGGCCAGCCCGGCCGCGCCAACTACGCGGCGTCGAAGTGGGGCCTGGTCGGCCTCGTCAAGAGCCTGGCCACCGAATGGGGCCATCGCGGCGTGCGCGTCAACGCGGTGGCGCCGAACGGCGTCGACACGCCGATGCTGACCGCCGGCGTGCCGCAGGCGTTTCGCGAGGACGTGATGCTCGACCGCACGCCGCTCGGCCGGTTCGCGCAGGTCGGCGAGGTGGCCGAGGCGATCGCGTTCCTGCTGTCCGATTCGGCCTCCTATATAACAGGCACGGTGCTCGACGTGGATGGCGGCCTGACCGCCGGCTACCTGACCCACGCGCACGGCAACGATTACGCGCTGCACGCGCCGCCGCCCGCACAAGCGCCCGCCGCCTGACCGCCACGCGGCATCGCGCCCACGCTCAACCCATTTCCGGAGATCCCATGTCGTCTCAATCCATCACGCCCGGCGTGTACTACTCCCCGATGTCGCCGTTCGTGCGCAAGGTGCTGGTGTGCGCCGCCGAACTCGGCATCGAGCTGGAGCCTTTGTCGCGCCAGTTGTCCCCCGTCTTGCGCAACGCCGAGGTGGCCGCGCACAATCCGCTCGGCCAGGTGCCGACGCTGGTCGGCACGCCGCTCGACGAGGCGCTGTACGACAGCCGGGTGATCTGCGAATACCTCGATGCGCCGCACGGCAAGCTGTTCCCCACCGGCGACGCCCGCTGGCGCGCGCTGCGCGAGCAGGCGCTGGCCGACGGCATGCTGAACGCCGCGCTGATGCGCCGCTACGAACAGGTGATCCGGCCCGACGGCGGCCGCCATGCGGCGTGGGACGAAGGCCAGCACGAGAAGGTGGTGGCCGCGCTCGACCGCTTCGAGCAATGGGCGCCGGGGTTCGGCGCGCGCGTCGATATCGGCACCATCAGCATCGCCTGCGCGCTCGGCTACCTCGACCTGCGCTTTGCCGAGCAGAACTGGCGCGCGCGTCCGGCGCTGGCGGCCTGGCACGCGCAGTTCGCGCAGCGCGCATCGATGCTCGCCACGCGTCATCCCGACGCCTGAAACACGCCCGGCCGGCCGCCTCGCTCGGGGTAAACTGGCGGTTTTTCCGATCCCCCGTTCACCCCGACGAGCCCCATGGCCACCAGCGACGACACCCGCAAGAACCCACGACACCGCGTGCAATCGGCCGAGACGGGCGCCGAGATCCTCAAGGCGCTCGCCAGCCTCGGCCCGTCCGCCTCGCTGACCAATATCGCCGAGGCCTCGGCGATGGCGCCCGCCAAGGCGCACCGCTACCTCCAGGCGATGATCGCCAGCGGGCTGGCCACCCAGGAAAAGCAGTCCGGGCGCTACGCGCTCGGGCCGGCGGCCGTCGCCATCGGCCTGGCCGCGCTCGCGCAGATCGACGTGGTGGGCAATATCTCCGACATGCTGCCGGAGCTGCGCGACGCCACCGGCATCACCTGTTTCGTGGCGGTCTGGGCCAACCACGGGCCGACCGTGGTGCGCGTGCTGGAGATGGTGGGCGAAGTCACGGTGCTCACGCGCGCCGGCGCGACCATGCCGCTGCTGCGCTCGGCCACCGGCCTGACCTACGCGGCGCACCTGCCGATGCCGGTGCTCGCGCCGGTGCTGGCCAACGAGCCGAAGAGCCTGCAGGAACAGTTCACCGATCCGGCCTCGTCGCTGCAGGCCGAGCTGCGCGCGGCGCGCGAGGAAGGCATCGTGGTGATCGAGGGCTTGATGGTGCCCGGCATCGCGGCCACCGCCGTGCCGATCTTCGACGCGCACCGCCAGATCGCGGCCGTGGTCACGGCGATCGGGCCGGACAACCGTTTCGATTCGAAGCGCGACGGCCCGCTCGCGCAGCAGTTGAAGGCCTTCGGCAAGCTGGCGAGCCAGCGGCTCGGCGCGCCGATGTTCTGAAGCGAAGGCGGGGCGCGCCGCGAGCCGGTGCGCCCCG
>JASLEG010000040.1 GCA_030151225.1 Burkholderia sp.
CCGCCGCCCGCCCCACCCGCCTGCTGCTGCGCCGCGGCGCGCGCGGCGGCCGCGGCATTTGCCACGTCCACGGCGCGCTGATGGGCCTCGAGCGTGGTGGCCGAACCGGAAATCACGGTGGTGTCGCCATAGGTATTCACGCGCGGCGTGGTGTCGTCGAGCAACGCGTTCGCCGCGCCGCTCGTCACGTGCACCGTATAGGTGGTGGCCTCGCTGCTGCCGCGTTCCCACATCATCACGTTGGTGGTGCCCGCGCTCTTGCCGATCAGCAGCACGCCGCCGCCCTTGATCACGAGCACGTCGGCCACGGCGGGATCGCCGATCGCGACACGCTGCAACACGCGCCCGGTGGCCAGCGTGCGCTGCGCGCCCACGGCGATGTCGACGTTGGTCCCGGAGCCGGCTGCGCTTGCCACGGGCGACAACGTCAGTGCACTCAATGCAATGGCCAATGCGATCAGTTTCTTTTTCATTGTATCGGAGGCCCGCAGCCGGGCCTCTCCGTGTCGGTTGCAACCTGTCCTGCCTGCCGCACTTCGCTCAATAGGCGACCGATTCGGCCCGCCCGCCCCGTATCACTTCGATGTTGCCTCCCTCCGCATTGCGCGCCACCACGCGTGGCGCCGCCTTGCGCGGCGCCGGGGCCGAATCGGCCACGCCACGCGACAGTTCGGATAGCGAAATACCCAGCGCCGCGCGGCTCGACGGATCCTTCTGCGGGCCGGCTGCGGCCACCCGCATTGCCGCAGTCTGGGTGGCGACGTCTTCGTCGCGGGGGCTGCGCAGCGCCAGCGTGAGCGCGCCGCTCGACTCGCCGAGCGTGAGCGCGTCGACCTGCTCGGTCGGCACCGCGAGCACCGCGGTCCGAACCGAGCTCATCGCACCCGCCGACGAATCGCGCGAGGTAGTGGCGTCGCCGAACGCGAGCACGCGGATCCGCGACAGCAGCAGTTTGGCCTGTGTCCTGGGAATTTCCTGCGCGCTCGGACCCGCACCGGGCATGCCGCCCGCGGCATCGCGCTTGAGATTGACGAACACGTCGACGAAGTTGCCGGGCCGCACGCGATTTCCGACCGCACTGTTCTCGTCGACCTTCACGGCCACCGCACGCTCGCCCGACTGGAGCTGGTCGGCGATACCCGACGACAACATGGTCTCGAGGACCGCCGCCTGTTCGGGGATGTCGGCGACCGGCACGCGACCGACGATCGGCACCGGATCGGCAAACGCGCCCGCGGGAAGGCTGGCAGCCTGCTCCACCTTCAGCCCGTCGGCCGGAATCGGCTGCCCTGCCTTGAGCGGATGCGCGGCCACCACCACCGGAAACGTCCGGGTCGGCGAGGCTTGCTGCACGACGGGCGCCACCGGCGCCGGTCGCCGACCGACCACGAGCGCCAGCACGCCCAGCAGAATCGCGATGGCGATCAGCGCCACCGCGAGAATCTTCGTCAAATTATTGGCCATGATTGTTATGCAAACGTACGACCCATGAACCTGCCCACACCTGCCACTTCCCCGCCGGCCGCCCCAAATCCATCGACCGGCGCGGCCTGCCGCGCTCGCCTCCTCGCTGCTAGATGATGTTGACCGGGCTGATCTGAACCGTGGCCGTGCCCGACAAGGCCTTCGGTACCGGCAGTACCAGGCCCACGAGCGGAAGCGGTGCGATCAGCGGATTGCTTGCGTAGGGATAGGTCAGCGTGACCTTGATGCAGTACATCGAGGCATCGTAGGAACAGGTGCCGGCCGGTGTCGACGTGCAGGTGATGCCGCTCAGCCAGGACGCGAGATTCATGGCAGTCGTGCACGCGGCGCCGGCCCTGGCCGTCAAGGCGGCCTGCGCGGAGGTGCTGACCTGATAGTTCAAGGCCGCGCGCGCACCTTCGGTCGCGGCCAGCGTCAGATTCTGCTGGGCGGCGAAAATCAGGCCGTAAGTGACGACGGCATACAACACCATGAAGAACAGTGGCAGCATCAGCGCGAATTCGACCGACATCGAACCGCGTTCGCCCAGCCTGCGTGGCGCGCGAATTACGGACTTCATCGTATATTCCCCGTAATGATATAAAATATCAGTCCCATTGCCGCCGGTATTACGAGAAATGCAGCATAGGGAGAACCCCTACGCCCACCCAGCGTAAATGCTGGCATACCGCCGCGCCACAGGGCGCCGATCGGGGTTCGCGTCCAGTACATGATTCCGAGCACGTGAACGAATGCCACCAGGCTCGCGAAAATCCAGCACCAGAACATATTCTTCAACCCGCACCACGCACCGAGCACCAGGAAAACCTTTACATCGGCCGCACCCATCATTCGCAATGCAAAAAACGGGAACAATCCGATCAATCCAACCAGGGCCGAAACCATTGCCTCGGCCAGCGTTATACCAAATGGGTTATGTCCGGAAGCAGCCGAAACAACGGCACATATCAATCCGGAGACTACCAGGGAATTGGGAATACGCCGATAACGAAAATCGCCAACCGCCACCATCGATGCCCAGGCCAGGAAAAACCCGACACTGAAAAGCAGAATCATGGAGATTACCGGATGGTGCGCATGAACAGTGCGGGTGCCGGAACCGGCAACCCGCACACCAGAGGCAAGGCCGCGACCTGGGCAGGCGCGATCAGCCCAGGGTCAGCTTGTTGGCGATATAGGTGAAAGCGCCCTGGATGCCCGTCGACAGGGTCGCGACGCCTGCCACCAGAGCCACTGCCATCAGGCCTGCGATGAGACCGTATTCGACAGCGGTAACCCCGTCTTCTTCCTTGAGGAAGCGATTGATGATTGCGTTCATGGTATTACCCTCGTGCCTTGAGTTTCGTTGGCCGATGCGTCTGCATTCTGGCCCACCAACCGTCACCAGCTTCGAAGTCCGGCTTCGGTTATTTCTTTATAGCTCGTTTTTTCAGGAGCTTTTTAACAATCTGGATGGCTGCTTACGATCTGATCTGGCGATGGTTTCGATAGGCACCTCCACTTTTCGACTTGCGTGCGTTTAAGCCGACGCACGACCGAATCTTAATACCTGCAGCATTTCTTTCCAACTTTTTTTATGGTTTTTTTTGCCGATCGAAAGGTGCCTACAGGTCAATTTTTACTATCTTTCCCAGCCTTACCCATAAGGGGTAACGCTAGGTTAGACACGCATACCTAATCCACCAGTAAAACAATCGTTCGATTGAACAGCATCCTGTCCACGCTCGCCCACGTTACGAAGCCGGCGTAACGGAAGGCTTGTGACGTTACGTTACAAAGTGGCGTTTAACGGGTTCTCGCGTCGCGCCCCGAAATATTTAAAAATCGTTTTCAGCAATCGTTAAACCCATATGGCGCAAGGCTTTCCGGCCGCATTTCAATAAGCTCGACGAGATGTTCGATTCGCTTGGCACGGCTGTTGCAGAGATGGTGTCGCGGCAACACACATCACACAACACAACTGCGAGGACGATATGGACATTCAGACGATCACTCATGGCGCGTTCCGGACGACTCTGATCGCGGCCACCGTGGCAGCCATGCTTTCCCTTTCCGCCTGCGGCGGCTCCGGCAGCCTGAGCCAGGGCACCGGCGGCTCCAGCTCCGGTTCGAGCTCGGGTTCCAGCTCCGGCAACAACACCACGCAGACCACCTCGGGTGGCTCGTCGTCGGGCACGAGCGGTTCGTCGTCGTCGGGCTCATCCTCGTCGGGCTCCTCGTCAGGTTCGTCCTCCTCCGGTTCCTCGTCGGGCTCGTCGAGCGGCAGCTCGTCCTCCGGCACCTCGAGCGGCAGCTCCTCGTCGGGCACCAGCTCTGGCACCAGCTCCGGCACCAGCTCGATCAACGCGCTCGGCACCGTGGTGTCGAACACCAGCAACGTGGTCTCGAGCGTCGGCACGACGGTCGCGGGCCTCGGCTCGACGATCTCGAGCCAGTCGATTCCGGGCCTCGGCAGCGGCCAGACCCAGGCGCTCGGCGGCGTGGTGAGCAGCGTCGGCGGCGCCGTCAGCGCGCTCGGCAACGGCCTCGCGAGCGGCCTCGGCCAGCTCGGCTCGTCCACCGACCCGCTCGGCACCACGCTCGGCTCGACCGGCAACGTCGTCTCGCAGCTCGGCAACGCCGTGACCGGCACCGGCAGCCTCGTCACGAGCCTCGGCAGCGGCCCGCTCTCGCCGCTCGCTCCGGTCACCTCGGTGGTCGGCGGGCTCGTCTCGACCGTCGGCGGCGCCGTCTCGAACGGCGGCACGACGCTCGGCAATGCGCTCACCACCGGCCCGGTCCAGCAGATCACGCAAACCGTCAGCTCGGCCATCACGCCGATCACCTCGGTGGTGGCCAGCACGACGCAGACCATCGGCAACACCACCGGCCTCGGCGCACCGGTCAACACGCTGCTCGGCACGATCGGCAGCGGCCTGAACACGGCCGGCTCGGCGATCGCCGCCACCGGCGGCGGCAACGCGATCACGGCCGGCCTCGGCTCGACCGTCTCGGCCACCGGCAACACCGTCGCCTCGCTCGGCGGCCTGCTCACCGGCGGCGGCGGCAGCACCAACCCGCTCGCCCCGGTCACCGGCCTGGTGGGCGGCCTGACGAGCACGCTCGGCAGCGTCGGCGGCAGCTCGGGCGGCAGCGGCCCGCTGGCCCCGGTCACGGGCCTCGTCTCCACGGTCACCGGCACGCTCACCAGCCTCGGCGGCAGCACGACGAGCGGCAGCAATCCGCTGGCGCCGGTCACGGGCCTCGTCTCCACGGTCACCGGCGCGCTCGGCGGCGCCACCGGCGGCAGCAGCAGCCCGCTCGCGCCCGTCACCGGCCTCGTGTCGACCGTCACCGGCGCGCTGAGTGGCGTGGCCGGTGGTACCAGCGGCACGAGCGGCAGCACGGGCACCGCCAGCGGCCTGCTCGCGCCGGTCACGGGGCTCGTGTCGGGCGTGACCACCGCGCTCGGCTCGGCCGCCGGCGCCGCCACCGCGGCCGGCGGCACCACCTCGACGGCCACCTCCACCGTTGCCGGCCTGTCGGGCACGAGCACCGGCTCCACCACGAGCACGGGCAGCGGCCTGCTCTCGCCCGTGACCAATCTCGTCGGCGGCCTGCTCGGCGGCGGCAAGAAATAAGCAGCACGCATAAACCAGACATCGTCAGATCAGACAGCGTCAGAGGAGCCAACCATGAACTCGATCCAACTTTCCCCGTCCGCCCGCCGCGTGTGGCGCTTCACCCTCACCGCCGTGGCGGCGGCGAGCCTGTCCGCGCTGGCCGCCTGCGGCGGCAGCGACGTCGCCGGCAACGGCGGCGGCCTGTCGACGCAGACCGTCGGCACGAGCGGCACCACCTCGGGCACGAGCAGCAGCGGCACCAGCAGCAGCGGCACCACCGGCGTGCTGACCACGGCCGGCCAGACCGTCTCCGACGCCGGCACCACGGTCGGCTCGCTGACGATTCCGGGCGTGAGCAGCGGCGTGACGCAGGGCCTCGGCAACAGCGTGTCGGGCGTCGGCACGGTGGTGAACGCGGCCGCCGACGCGCTGACGAGCGGCCTCGGTCAGATCGGCACGAGCTCGGACCCGGTCGGCACGACGGTGGCCGGCCTCGGCAACGTGGTCAGCGCCGCCGGCACGACGGTAGGCGGGCTCGGCCAGGCGGTCAGCTCGCTCGGCACCGGCCAGCTCTCGGCGCTGTCGCCGGTCACCACGCCGGTCGGCACCCTGCTCGACACGGTCGCCAACGGCGTGCAGGCGGGCGGCATGTCGCTCGGCACGGTGCTGTCGTCGAGCCAGGTCACGGCGGTCACGCAGCCGATCAGCTCGGCCATCACGCCGATCGTCACGACGGTCGGTCAGGCCACCCAGACGGTTGGCTCGGCCACCGGCCTCGGCGCACCCGTGTCCGGCCTGCTGCAGCAGCTCGGCAGCGCGGTGTCGTCGGCCGGCACGCAGGTCGCCGCCAGCTCGTCGCAGCCGCTGGTCGGCGACGTCGGCACGCTGGTCGGCTCGCTCGGCAACACCGTCACCAACGCCGGCGGCCTCGTGAACGCCTCGGGCGCGAACGGCGCGAACCCGGTCGCGGGCCTGATCACGAGCCTGGTGGGCAGCTCCACGGTGGCGGTCTCGAACGGCTCGTCCGGCACGTCGAGCAGCGCGAGCAACCCGCTCACGGGCCTGCTCGGCTCGCTCGGCGGTGCCTCGGGCAGCACCGGCACCGGCAACCTGCTCGCCCCGGTCACCGGCGTGGTGTCATCGCTGACCGGCGCGCTCGGTTCGGCCACCAGTGGCGCGGGCGGCACAGGTGGCACGAATCCCCTCGCGCCGGCCACCGGTTTGCTGAATACTGTCACGGGGTCGGTGGGCAGCGTCACCGGCAGCACGAGCGCGTCGGGAGGGGGCTCGCTGCTGTCGCCGGTCACCTCGCTGGTCGGTTCGCTGACCTCGACGGTCGGCTCGGCCACCTCGAGCACGAGCGGCAGTTCCACGGGCCTGCTCGCGCCGGTCACGGGGCTGCTCGGCACGCTGGGCAGCGTCGGCAAGTAAGGCAGCAGGCGGTATCCGTCCGTGCCTGCGGCAGGCGCGGACGGTCTTCACGGGTTTCAGGAGCGGGCGGCACGTCGAGGCCGCCCGTTCGCAGTAAAAAACTAAAAGCTGGCCTACGAGGACTCACCACAACATGCGATCCACACATCAAGTCTGGACGATGCTGCTCGCGCTCGCCGCAACGGCCGCAGCCGGTTCCGCTCACGCCCAGCAGGCCCGCCCCGCCGGCAATCCGCTCGAGGCGCTGCCGCAGATCAACGCCCCCCAGCGCTCCACGGTGACGGTTCAGGTCGAGCCGCAGGCCCAACAGGTGCAGGCGCTGCTCGCCCGCCATCTCACGCCGTCCACGATTCGCGTCGAGGGCGTCAAGTCGATTCCGTTCGATCTCGTCTCGTCGCGCTTCACGCCGCTCGTGGGCAAGGACATCACGATAGGACAACTGATCGAAACGGCGAACGGCGTGACCAAGCTTTATCAGGAGCGCGGCTACGCGCTGTCGTTCGCGTTCGTGCCGGCCCAGACCTTCGAGGACGGCGTGGTGCGCGTGACGATCGTGGAGGGTTACGTGGGCAGCGTGCAGATCAACGGCAACGCGGGCCCGCTCGAATCGAAGCTGCGCGCGATCGCCGCCCACATCACGGCCGACCGGCCGCTGCGCAAGGACGTGTTCGAGCGTTACGTGAACACCTTCGGCCTGCTGCCGGGCCTGACCGTGAAGGCCAACGTGCCGCCGCCGCAGAACACCGACGGTGCCACCACCATGTCGCTGGACGTGACGCGCAAGCCGTTCAACGTCAGCTCGGGCATCGCCACGACCAGCCCCGGCGTGCAGGGCGTGTTCACCGTGACCGAGAGCGGGCTCACCTCGCTGGGCGAGCAGTTGAGCATCTCGGCGCTCGCGCCGAAGGGGCCGAACAACGTCACCTACGTGGCGGCCAGCGCGTCGGTGCCGATCGGCAGCAACGGCCTGACCGCCCGCGTCGACGCGAGCCATTACCGCGGCAACCCCACCGACAATCCCGGCCTGCCCTCGTACGTGCAGCGCACGGTGGTGAACGACAAGATCGGCGTGTCGACCTCGTATCCGATCCTGCTGTCGAACCAGCGCAGCCTGCTCGCCACGGTGAGCGGCTACGCCTCGCACAGCGAGGACAATTACCAGAATCAGATCGGCGGCCAGTACATCGGCCTGCGCTCGCAGGTACGCGTGCTGCAGGCGCAGATGGACTTCACCAACATCCGCCCGACCGCGGTCACGAAGGTGAGCCTGAACGTGGCGAAGGCGTTCGACATCCTCGGCGCCTCGAAATCCGCCGTGACCAACATCGCGGGCAGCACCTCCACGAACCCGGCGTCGATCACCTTCGTGCGCACTGGCGGCACGCTCGTGCAGACCAACCAGTGGCCGTACAAGATCGGCACGACGGTGCAGCTCACGGGGCAATACAGCGCGGTGTCGCTACCCACCACGGAGCAGATCGCGTTCGGCGCGCAGCGCTTCGCGCTCGGTTACGAGCCGGGCGAGGCATCGGGTGATTCGGGCTGGGGGATGTCGGCGGAAATCAATCGCCAGTTCACGCTCGGCTATGCGTACCTGAAATCGATCACGCCGTACGTGGCCTACGACATGGCGCGCCTGTACCTGCACGCGGGCACGCCGCAGCCGAACCGGCTGTCGTCGGTCGGCATCGGCGTGCGCGTGTCGGACGGCCAGCACTACAACGTCGATCTGAACGTGGCGAAGGCGATCGGCGATGCGCCGATCGAGAGCGCATCGCGCAGCCCGCGCATCAATGCGTCGTTCTCCTACCAACTGCACTGAAGCACGCACCCGGCGTGACGAAGCGGCCCGCGCCACGAGCGCGAGCCGCTTCGATTAGAGGCACCTCTATCAAACGCGGCACACGCTTTCACGTATTCTGCGCAGAGGCTTGCGAGCCCGCCTGCCATGCCCGCGCGGCATCGCGACCGCAGCACCGCAAGACCACGAAAAAGACAATGCACTCAAGGAGGAAGACACCATGACCCGCTTCAATCTCTCGTTGCGCAAGCTCGCCGCGGGCGGCGCCCTGCTCGTCTCGTCGATCACCGCGTTCGCACAAGCCGCGAGCCCGGTCGGCACCTGGCAGACGATCGACGATCACACCGGCAAGCCGAAGGCACTCGTGCAGATCTCGCAGGATTCGAACGGCGAGTTGTCCGGCGTCGTGATGAAGGGCCTCGGCGAGAACGACACGCCCGACCGCCGCTGCACGGCCTGCACCGACGAGCGCAAGGATCAGCTGATCAAGGGCATGACGATCATCAAGGACATGAAGCCCGAGGGCGATCACTGGGATGGCGGCAACATCCTCGATCCGGAAAACGGCAAGGTCTACAAGTGCAAGATGACGCTCGAGGACGGTGGACAGAAGCTCGTGGTGCGCGGTTACATCGGCGTGTCGCTGCTCGGCCGTTCGCAGACCTGGGTGCGCCAGCCGTAAGCGTGCCACGCCCGGCGCCGGGGCGATGCCCGGGGGCCGGCGCGCCGCCGTGTCAGGCGGCTTGCGGGCGAGGCTGGCCCTGCACGATCGCGGCCGATTCGGCGGCCGCGAATTCGGCGACAAACGCGGGATCGATGCGCGGCACGTGCAGCCGATTCGGCAGCACCGCGTGACGCATCTCGGCGGCACGCGAATGCACGTGACGGCGCATGCGGATCCGCATGGTTTCGTAGAGTTCGGCACTGAGCGTGCCGTAGAGTTCGTCGAGCACGGCCTGCAGCGTGCCCGATTCGTACCAGAGCATGAAGCGCCGGTGGCAGGTTTGATAGGCTGGATAGCGGCGCGGAATCGCGGACCACGACGCGCCACTGAAGACGACCCACAGCACGCCGTTCAGCACGTTGCGCGCATCGGCCAGGGGACGGCCGCGCATTTCCTTGCGCGGCTGCAATTCGGGCAGCAGACCGGCGACCCGCTGCCACTCGCTGTCGGTGATGTCTCGATACGGTGTCATGTCACGACTCCAATCACAGGAACATGACATACGATATCGAGCCACCCTCGCGCTGGATATCAGACGATTCTGATATTGCAGGAAAGATTGCGCGCGGACATTGACGCCGCGCGCGCCGCCCGCAACGGCGGCATCAGGTCAGCGAGGTATCCACCACGCGGCGCGGCGTCTCGATGTACTCGAGCGACTGCATTTCCACGATGCGCGACACGGTCCGGCTGAACTCGTTGGCCATCGGTCCTTCCACGTACAGATCCTCGGCCGGCACCTCGGCCGACATCAGCAGCTTGACCTTGTGGTCGTACAGCACGTCGATCAGCCAGGTGAAGCGGCGCGCCTCGGAAGCCATGCGCGGCGACATCTGCGGCACCTCGGACAGCACGATCGCATGGAAGCGCGAAGCCAGCTCGAGGTAATCGTTCTGCGAGCGCGGTCCGCCACACAGGGTGGCGAAGTCGAACCACACCACGCCGTCGGCCTTGCGCAGCGCCTTCAGCTCGCGCTTCTCGATGTGCAGGATCGGGCTCTCGTCAGGCACCGCCGCGAGCTTCGCGAACGCGTGGCGCAATTCGCGATCGGCCTCGGCGCCGAGCGGCGTGTGGTACATCTTGACCTGGGTGAGCGTGCGCTGGCGATAGTCGACGCCGGCGTCCACATTCATCACGTCGAGCTTCTGCTTGATCAGCGCGATCGCGGGCAGCATGCGGTCGCGATGCAGGCCGTCGGGATACAGCAGGTCCGGATCGTAGTTCGAGGTCATCACGAACTGCACGCCATTGGTGAACAGCCGGTCGAGCAGGCGATACAGGATCATCGCGTCGGCGATGTCGGACACGTGGAATTCGTCGAAGCAGATCAGCCGATAGCGCTTCGCGATGCGACGCGCCAGCTCGTCGAGCGGATCGGCCTGGCCCTTCAGTTCCTCGAGCTCGCGATGCACCTCGCGCATGAACTCGTGGAAGTGCAGGCGCGTCTTGCGCTGCACCGGCACCACCGCGAAGAAGCTGTCCATCAGGAAGCTCTTGCCGCGGCCCACGCCGCCCCACATGTACACGCCCTTCGGTAGTTCCGGCCGGATGACGAGCTTCTTGAACGCATTCGAGCGGCGCGCCTTGTAGGCGACCCATTCGTCGAAGCATTGCTGCAATCGCGTGATCGCGGCACGTTGGGCGGTATCGGCCTGATAGCCGCGCGTGCCCAGCTCGCGCTCGTAGTATTCGGTGACGTTCATCATGCAAACCGGAAAAACCGAAGGCGAGCGGAAAACTCCCCGCCCGCCTTCGGCATCAAACGGCGGCACCGCGCGGCAGCTTGCCGGCGCGGCGCCGAGAGGCGGCCTCGAAGGGCCGCCGCGCAAGCAGCGATCAGCTGTTCAGCGAACGCTTGTCGGCAGCCAGCGCTGCTTCGCGCACGACTTCCGACAGCGACGGGTGCGGATGGCAGATGCGGGCGATGTCTTCCGACGCCGCCTTGAATTCCATCGCCACCACGGCTTCCGCGATCAGGTCCGAGGCGTTGGCCGCCACGATGTGCACGCCGAGCACTTCGTCGGTCTTCGCATCGGCGATGATCTTCACGAAGCCTTCCGGCGCGTTCATGCCGAGCGCGCGACCGTTGATCGAGAACGGGAACTTGCCCGCCTTGATCTCGCGGTTTTCCGACTTCAGCTGCTGCTCGGTCTTGCCGACCCAGGCGATTTCCGGCGAGGTGTAGATCACCCACGGAATGCAGTTGTAGTCGATGTGCGGCTTCTGGCCGTCGATCACTTCGGCCACCAGCACGCCTTCGTCCTCGGCCTTGTGCGCGAGCATCGGGCCACGCACCACGTCGCCGATCGCGTACACGTTCGGCAGCGAGGTGCGGCAGTGGTCGTCCACCTCGATGAAGCCGCGCTCGTTGGTCGCCAGGCCGATCGCCTCGAGGCCGAGGTTGTCGGTGTTCGGCACGCGGCCGACCGACACGATCAGGCGGTCCGCGTCGAGCGTCTTGGCGTTGCCGTCCTTGTCCGTGTAGGCGATCGACACGCCGGCGTCGCTCGTCTTCACTTCGCCGATCTTCACGCCGAGGTTGATGTCCAGGCCCTGCTTCTTGAACAGCTTGGCGGCTTCCTTGGCGACGGCTTCGTCGGCCGCGGCGAGGAACGCCGGCAGCGCTTCGAGCACCGTCACGTCGGCGCCGAGGCGGCGCCACACCGAGCCGAGCTCGAGGCCGACCACGCCCGCGCCGATCACGGCGAGCTTCTTCGGCACCGTCTCGAACGACAGCGCGCCCTCGTTGTCGGCCACGATCTTGCCGTCCACCGGCACGTTCGGCAGGTGACGCGCCTTCGAGCCGGTCGCGATGATCACGTTCTTGGCCGTCACGACTTCGGTCTCGCCTTCGCCGCTGACTTCGATCTGCACGCCGGCGTCGGTCTTGCCGGTGAACTTGCCATGGCCCTTGAGCCAGGTGATCTTGTTCTTCTTGAAGAGGAACTCGATGCCGCCCGTCATCTTCTCGACGATGCCTTCCTTGCGGGCCAGCATCTTGGCGGTGTCCATCTTCACGTCGCCCACCGTGATGCCGTGATCGGCCAGGTGGTGCGAGGCCTTCTCGAATTCTTCCGACGAGGCCAGCAGCGCCTTCGACGGGATGCAACCGACGTTCAGGCAGGTGCCGCCGAGCTTCAGCGCGCCGGCGGGGTTCTTCCACTTCTCGATACAGGCAACCGTCTTGCCGAGCTGCGCTGCGCGCACCGCGGCGATGTAGCCGCCGGGGCCGGCGCCAATCACGACGACGTCAAATTCCTTGGACATGACTATCCTTCTCTGTTGCCCGCCGCGCTGCGGCACGCGATGCGTGCGCCGCGCGAGCGGTGCGATTCAATACGGGAAAGGCGGGACTGCGTGACTTACAGGTCGAGCAGCAGGCGAGCCGGATCTTCCAGCGCATCCTTCATCGCGACCAGCGACAGCACCGCTTCGCGGCCGTCGATGATACGGTGGTCGTACGAGAGCGCGAGGTAGTTGATCGGGCGGATCACGATCTGGCCGTTCTCGACCACCGGGCGCTCCTTGGTGGCGTGCACGCCGAGGATCGCCGACTGCGGCGGGTTGATGATCGGGGTCGACAGCATCGAGCCGAACACACCGCCATTCGAGATCGAGAACGTACCGCCCGTCATTTCCTCGATCGACAGCTTGCCGTCCTTGGCCTTCTGACCGAATTCGGCGATCTTCTTCTCGATGTCGGCCAGGCTCAGCTGGTCGGCGTTGCGCAGGATCGGCACCACCAGGCCACGCGGCGAACCGACCGCGATACCGATGTCGAAGTAGCCGTGGTAGACGATGTCGTTGCCGTCGATCGACGCGTTCACGAGCGGGAACTTCTTCAGCGCGTGCACGGCCGCCTTCACGAAGAACGACATGAAGCCGAGCTTCACGCCGTGTTCCTTCTCGAACTTGTCCTTGTACTTGCCGCGCAGGTCCATGACCGGCTGCATGTT
>JASLEG010000052.1 GCA_030151225.1 Burkholderia sp.
CGCCCCGCTCGAACCCCGCCGGATCGTCCGTGCGCTGCGCCACCATCACGCCCGCACGCGCGCGCTGGCGAACCGCGCGATCACGCCGGCCGCGCCGCGCCTGGGCGGCCTGCGCAGCTGGCTGCATGCGTTCCTGGCCACCATGCGCGCCCACGCGAGCGCGCGCCGCCTGGGCCTGCCCGCGCTGCTGCGCAAGCCCTCCTCGCTGCGCCTGCTCACGCTGCGCCGCGCCAACGGCCCCCGCCGGCGCGTGAATCGCCCGCGCCGCCTGTCGGCCAGCGCCGGCTGGTTCGCGTTCGGCGCACGCTGAAGCACGGTTTCGGGCCAACGGCCCGGGCCGCCGCCGGGCACGCCGCCTGCGCGGCATTCCTCATACTCATACCGATCGTCTTGGCGGCGGTGGGCGTGTTCCCGCCCCGTTGCCCGCGCCCCTCGTTCGCGCCCTCGTCCGCACCCGCGACGGGCAATAAAAAACCCCGGCCAGGCCGGGGTTTTTTCATCTGCCGTCAGGGACGGCGCAGCGCGACGCTCAGACCGCGACAGCCGGTTCGACGCCGGCCGCTTCGGCCAGCGCGAGCGCCTTGTCGGTCGCTTCCCAGGTGAATTCCGGCTCGGCGCGGCCGAAGTGGCCGTAGGCGGCGGTCTTCTCGTAGATCGGGCGCAGCAGGTCCAGCATCTGCACGATGCCCTTCGGACGCAGGTCGAAGTGCTCGCGGACCAGCTTGGTGATCGTGTCGTCCGACACCTTGCCGGTGCCGAAGGTGTTGACCATCACCGAGGTCGGTTCCGCCACGCCGATCGCGTAGGAAACCTGGATCAGCGCGCGCGAGGCCAGGCCCGCGGCGACGATGTTCTTGGCGACGTAGCGGCCCGCGTAGGCGGCCGAACGGTCGACCTTGGACGGATCCTTGCCCGAGAACGCGCCGCCGCCGTGCGGTGCGGCACCGCCGTAGGTGTCGACGATGATCTTGCGGCCGGTCAGGCCGCAATCGCCTTGCGGGCCACCGATCACGAAACGGCCGGTCGGATTGACCAGGAACTTGATGTCGCCCTTGATCAGCTCGGCCGGCAGCGTCGGCTTGATGATCTCCTCGATCACGGCTTCGCGCAGTTGCGGCAGGTCGATGTCCGGCGCGTGCTGCGTCGACAGCACCACGGTGTCGATCGCGTGCGGCTTGCCGTCGACGTAGCGGACCGTGACCTGCGACTTCGCATCCGGGCGCAGCCAGGGCAGGCGGCCGTCGCGGCGCAGGTTGGCCTGGCGCTCGACCAGGCGGTGCGACAGGTAGATCGGCAGCGGCATCAGTTCCGGCGTTTCATCGCACGCGTAACCGAACATCAGGCCCTGGTCGCCCGCGCCCTGGTCGAGGTTGTTGTCGTGCGCGCGGTCCACGCCCTGCGCGATGTCCGGCGATTGCTTGTCGTAGGCGACCAGCACCGCGCAGCCCTTGTAGTCGATGCCGAAGTCGGTGTTGTCGTAACCAATGCGACGGATCGTATCGCGCGCGATCTGGATGTAGTCGATGTTCGCGGTGGTGGTGATTTCACCGGCGAGCACGACCAGACCCGTGTTGCACAGCGTTTCGGCGGCAACGCGGGAGTATTTGTCTTGCGCGAGGATGGCGTCGAGGATCGCGTCGGAGATTTGGTCGGCGACCTTGTCCGGATGGCCTTCGGAAACGGATTCGGACGTGAAGAAGAAGTCGTTTGCCACTTTGTTCAAGCTCCTTGGTGGTTACGGTTGCATTCACGTAGCCAGCTTCGGTTGCTTGTTGAAGTGGCGACGCTTTAGCGGATTCCTTGGTCCGGATGAGCCTGGTAGACCCGTCCGGCTTCGCCCCGCAAGTTGTCAGTTAACTCGGCGAAGCCCGTATTATATCGGCTTTCTCCCTTTGTCACACAAGAGCGCCGTGGTGTTTCCGCCGATCCTCATTCTGAATTCATTTCTTTATTCGCCGGCCTTTCGCGCCGCCGCGGCAGCGCGGAGCCGCGCATGCTAGCGCGCCTGGGAACGCAATTCGCGTTGCTGCTGCTCAAGCTGTTCGCGCTGCTTCCTTATGGCGTGACGGCCCGCTTCGGCGATGGTCTCGGCTGGCTGCTCTATCGCATCCCGAGCCGGAGAAAACGCATCGTACATACGAATCTGAAACTCTGCTTTCCCGAGTGGAGCGAGGCGCGGCGCGAGGAAATCGCCGGCCGGCACTTTCGTCATGCGATTCGCAGCTACGTCGAGCGCAGCGTGCAATGGTTCGGCTCGGAGAAGAAGCTCGCCAGGCTGATCGAGGTGGACAGCGCGATCGACCTGACCGATCCGGACCTGCCGCCCACCCTGTTCCTGGGCCTGCATTTCGTCGGCATCGAGGCCGGCTCGATCTGGCTGAACCGCTCGCTGCAACGCACCTGCGGTTCGTTGTACCAACCATTCTCGAACCCGCTGCTGGAAGCCGAGGCCAAGCGCGCGCGCGGCCGCTTCGACGCCGAGATGGCGAGCCGCGCCGACAGCGCGCGCATCGTGCTGCGCTGGCTGCGCGACCGCAAGCCGGTAATGCTCGGCGCCGACATGGACTACGGCGTGCGCAATTCCACCTTCGTGCCCTTCTTCGGGATTCCCACCTGCACGCTGACGGCCGTGGGCCGGCTGGCCAAGACCGGGCGCGCGCAGGTAGTGCCCTTCATCGGCGAGGTGCTGCCGAACTACAAGGGGTATCGCCTGCGCGTGTTCAAGCCCTGGGATCACTACCCGACCGGCGACGACGATCTCGACGCGCGCCGCATGAACGCCTTCCTGGAGGAGCAGATCCCGCTGCTGCCGGAGCAGTACTACTGGGTGCACAAGCGCTTCAAGACGCGGCCGCCGGGCGAGCCGGGGTTCTATTGAGCGTCGCGCGCGACGGGGCACGACCCCGCGCTGGTCGGACGAATCGGCCGGGCAAGGCAAGAAGGCCGGGATGGGTAATCCCGGCCTTCGTCGTTTGGGGTTGCCCCGCGCTGCGGGCCAGGGTTCAGGCGCGAGCCCGAATCACCTTGGGCATGCCTTTGGCGCGAGCCTGCGCCAGATCGTAGGCGAGTTGCTCGGCGAGCCAGAGATCGGCCCGGCCGCCGTTCTCGATGCCGAGCCAGCCCTCGATGCGCAAGGCCATCTCCGGCGAGATCGCGGCCCGGCCGTTGAGCACGCGCGACAGCGCGGCCCGCGTCACGCCCAGCTGGGCCGCGGCCTCGGTGACGGTCAGGCCGAGCGCGGGCAGCACGTCTTCGCGCAGCGTTTCGCCGGGATGTGGTGGATTGGAAATGCGCGTCATGTCGCGAACCCTGTCGGTCAGTGATAGTCCAGGTAGTCGACGAGGATCGCGTCCTCGCCGTCGAATGCGAAGATCAGCCGCCAGTTGCCGCTGACCCTGACGGAGAAATACCCGCCCAGCTCGCCGCCGAGCGCATGCAGCCGCCACCCGGCGAGATTCATGTCCCGCGCGCAACAGGCGATATCGAGGCGCATCAACTGACGCCGAAGCCGCGACGCATGGTCGGGCCGAATACCTGCCTTGCTGCCGTAAAGGAAAAACGCTTCAAGACCCTTGTGACGCCACGACTTGATCATGGACCTCCCGATCTATGTCCGTGCCGGCGCCATCGCCGGCGGCCATTCATCGGGAAACGAAGGAATCTTTCCAGGCCACGTGTGCAGCGAGCAGCCACACTATACGCAATGCCATGGTCCCGAGTCAACGGCCAAGAGCGGCCATTGTGCGTGTCCAGCCATCTCATAATCGCTCGCCCCCTGCGCGCTGGCCATCCGGCCAGGCGTCGCCGCGAAAAGGCCGCGCCGCCCCTCGCGTCCACCCCGCCCCCCATTGCCGGCCGGCACTCCATGTATCATTCACGCTCAGGCTGGCGCGCGTGTTCGCGAACCGCGCGGCGGGGCCGCCCAGGCCCACCCAGTCCCGTTTCGACAGGCAAACCTGGAACACCGTGAAACTTCCGTTCACCAAGATGCAAGGCGCCGGCAACGACTTCGTCGTGCTCGACGGCACCGCCGGCGATCTCGGCCTCACGCCCGAGCGCGTGCGCGCACTCGCCGATCGCCATTTCGGCATCGGCGCCGACCAACTGCTGCTGGTCGAGCGGCCGAGCCTCGACGGCGTCGATTTCAAGTACCGGATCTTCAATTGCGACGGCGGCGAGGTCGAGCATTGCGGCAACGGCGCGCGCTGCTTCGTGAAGTTCGTGCGCGACAAGGGCCTGACGGACAAGACCACGGTGCGCGTGCAGGTCAAGCACGGCGTGATCACGCTGAGCATGCAGGACAACGGCGAGGTGGTGGTCGACATGGGCTCGCCCGTGTTCGAGCCGGCCCGCGTGCCGTTCGACGCGGCCGGGCTCGAGGGCCGCCGCGACGGCGCCGATACCGTCTACCCGCTCGAGGTGAACGGCGCGACGCGCTGGATCTCGGTGGTCTCGATGGGCAATCCGCACGCGGTGCAGTTGGTCGACGACGCCGAGGCCTTCGCGGTGCTGGAAGACGGCCCGGTGATCGAACGCCACACGCGCTTCCCGCAGCGCGTCAATGCCGGCTTCCTGCAGATCGTCTCGCGCCGGGAGGTGAAGCTGCGCGTCTACGAGCGCGGCGCCGGCGAGACGCTCGCCTGCGGCACCGGCGCCTGCGCCGCGGTCGCGGCCGGGATCCGGCGCGGCCTGCTCGATTCGCCGGTGGTCGTCCAGACCCACGGCGGCACCCTGACGATCCACTGGGACGGCGCGCGCGACCAGGCCGCGCCGCTCTACATGGCAGGCCCCGCCGTCACCGTGTTCGACGGCGCCATCGAACTGGCCGACTGACCGCCACGCCCCCGAACCCCAAGCGCACCGGAACCCTGACGCCTTATGAACGAACGCGACGTCGCCGACTACCTGCTGGCCAACCCCGAATTCTTCGCGCGCCACGCGGAGCTGCTCGCCTCGGTCAAGCTCGCGAACCCGCACGGCAAGGCCGCGATCTCCCTGCAGGAACGGCAGATGGAGATGCTGCGCGACAAGAACAAGCTGCTCGAGCGGCGGCTCGCCGAGCTGCTGCGCTACGGCCACGAGAACGACGGCCTGTCGACCAAGTTCAACCACTGGATCTCGCGCGTGATCGCCGAGCGCGACGCGCATGCGCTGCCGCGCGCGATCGCGGGCGGGCTGGCCGAGGTGTTCGACGTGCCGCAGACGGCGCTGCGGATCTGGGACGTCGCCGATACCTACGCGCAGGCCGAATTCGCGCGCAACGTCGGCGAGGAAGTACGGCTGTTCGCCAACAGCCTGGCCACGCCCTATTGCGGCGCGAACTCGGGCTTCGAGGCGGCGCAATGGCTGGCGCCGGTCGAGGCGCAGCCGGCCGCGGCCCTGGCAGAAGGCGCCGAGGCGGCCGAGGCCGGCGCCCGGCCCTCGGGCGCGGCCGAATCGATCGCGCTGATCGCGCTGCGCGCCCCCGAAGCCGGGGAAGGCGCCCCCACCTTCGGCCTGCTGGTGCTCGGCTCGCCCGATCCGCGCCGCTTCCACGACGGCATGGGCACCGACTTCCTGACGCGCATCGGCGCGCTGGCCAGCGCCGCGCTCACGCGCCTGCTGCCGCACTGAACGAGCGCGCCATGACCGACGATCCGATCGCTGCCTACCTGTCGTACCTGCAGCACGTCAGGCAGCTCTCGGAACACACGCTGCGCGGCTACGCGCACGAACTCGACGCGCTGCTCGCGTTCGCCGACGGCCGCCCGCTGGCGAGCCTGGGCGCGGCCGACATGCGCGGCGCGGTGGCGCGCGCGCATGCGGGCGGCCTGTCGGCGCGCTCGATCGCGCACCGGCTGTCGGCCTGGCGCGCCTTCTACCGCTGGTACGCGCTGCGCGTGGAGATGCCGGCCAACCCGGTGGCCACGGTGCGCGCGCCCAAGCGGGCGAAGACCTTGCCCAAGGCGCTGTCGGTGGACGACGCCAACACGCTGATGGAGTCGCCGTTCCCGGATACGCCCGAGGGCCTGCGCGACCACGCGATCCTCGAGCTGTTCTATTCCTCCGGCCTGCGCCTGGCCGAGCTGGTCGGCCTCGACGTGCACTACACGCAGGCCGACGGCTACCGCTCGGCGAGCTGGCTGGACCGCGAGCAGGCCGAGGTCAGCGTGCTCGGCAAGGGCGGCAAGGAACGCAAGGTGCCGGTCGGGCGCAAGGCGCTCGAGGCGCTCGACGCCTGGCTCGCGGTACGCGCGGGCTGGGTGCGCGCCGATCCGCATCCGCTGTTCCTCTCGGCGCGCGGCAAGCGCATGTCGCCCGGCGTGGTGCGCGAGCGCGTCAAGCGCGCCGCCCTGGTGGCCGGCATCCCCGCCAACGTCCATCCGCACGTGCTGCGCCACTCGTTCGCCACCCACGTGCTGCAGTCGAGCGGCGACCTGCGTGCGGTGCAGGAGCTGCTCGGCCACGCCAGCATCTCGGCCACCCAGGTCTATACCTCGCTCGACTTCCAGCATCTCGCGCGCATCTACGACAGCGCGCATCCGCGCGCGAAAAAGCGCGACTGACGCGCGCCGCGCCCTCCTTGCCCCGCCGCGTGCCCCACGCGGCCCGATTCGATACCGACATGCATACCGTTACGCTCAAGCCGTCGAAAGACAAATCCCTGCTGCGCCGCCATCCCTGGGTCTATGCCAACGCGATCGAGCGCGTCGACGGCAAGCCCGCCGCCGGCGCCACCGTGCTGGTGCGCTCGCACGACGGCCGCTTCCTGGCGCGCGGCGCGTTCAGCCCGGAATCGCAGATCCGCGTGCGCGTCTGGAGCTTCGACGAGGCCGAGCCGATCGACCACGCCTTCTTCAAGCGCCGCGTGCAGCGCGCCGTGGCCCATCGCCAGGCGATGGTGAGCGACACCGAGGCGGTGCGGCTGGTATTCGGCGAGGCCGACGGCCTGCCGGGCCTGATCGTCGACTACTACGTGGCCGACGGCCTGCCGGCCGAGCTGCCCGTCGGCCAGTCGCCCGCGGCCACGCCGCCCTCGGCCGAGCGCCGCGGCCAGCTGGTCTGCCAGTTCATGGCGGCCGGCGTGGAGGCCTGGAAGGAGGCGATCGTCTCGGCGCTCGCGGCGGCCACCGGCTGCCCGAACGTCTACGAGCGCTCGGACGTGTCGATCCGCCAGAAGGAAGGCCTGGAGCAGGTCACCGGCGTGCTGGCCGGCGACGCGCCGCCGCCGACGCTGATCGCGCGGGAGAACGGCGTGCGCTACCACGTCGACGTGCCCAACGGCCACAAGACCGGCTTCTACGTCGACCAGCGCGACAATCGCGCCCAGGTCGGCCAGCTCGCGCGCGAGCGCGAAGTGCTGAACTGCTTCTGCTACACCGGCGGCTTCTCGCTGGCCGCGCTGGCCGGCGGCGCCCGCCGCGTGGTGTCGATCGACTCCTCGGGCGACGCGCTGGCGCTCGCGCAACGCAACGTGGCCGCCAACGGCCTGGACCCGGCCCGCGCCAGCTGGCTCGACGCCGATGCGTTCAAGACCCTGCGGCGCCTGGCCGACGAGGGCGAGCGCTTCGACCTGGTGGTGCTCGATCCGCCCAAGTTCGCGCCGGCCCGCGAGCACGTCGATCGCGCCGCGCGCGCCTACAAGGACATCAACCTGAGCGGCTTCCGCCTGCTGCGCCCGGGCGGCCTGCTGTTTACCTATTCGTGCTCGGGCGCGATCGACATGGACCTGTTCCAGAAGATCGTGGCCGGCGCGGCGGCCGACGCGCGCGTCGACGCGCGGATCCTCAAGCGCCTCGGCGCGGGCGTCGACCACCCGCTGCTGACGGCCTTCCCGGAAGGCGAATACCTGAAGGGCCTGCTGTTGCAAATCGCCTGAGCGCCCCGATCTGGGATTGCCGCGACGCGCCCCGGCCGAACGGCCGGGGCGCGGGCGCTTGACAACTATGTTTCAATAGGTGGTTCCGCGTGCGCGCCGGCAGGCCGGCGCGGCACCCAGATTCCGGCAGTTTTGACCCCGTTTCACGAACCAAGGCGATCGACATGGCCACCCCAGTCACCATCCTCACCGGCTTCCTCGGCAGCGGCAAGACCACCCTGCTCAAGCGCATCCTGAACGAACAGCACGGCATGAAGATCGCCGTGATCGAGAACGAGTTCGGCGAAGAGAACATCGACAACGAGATCCTCGTGCAGGACAGCAACGAGCAGATCATCCAGATGAGCAACGGCTGCATCTGCTGCACGATCCGCGGCGACCTGGCCCGCGCGCTAGAGGACCTGGCCGCGCGCAAGCGCGAGGGCAAGCTCGATTTCGACCGCGTGGTGATCGAGACCACCGGCCTGGCGAACCCGGGCCCGGTGGCGCAGACCTTCTTCATCGACAGCCAGATCGCCGACGATTTCCTGCTCGACGCGATCATCACCCTGGTCGACGCCAAGCACGCCAACGCCCAGCTCGACGAGCACGAGGTGGTGCAGCGCCAGGTCGGTTTCGCCGACCGCCTGTTCATCACCAAGGCCGACCTGGTCGACGAGGCGGCGCTGGCCTCGCTCAAGCACCGCCTGATGCACATGAACCCGAAGGCGGCGATCCGCCAGGTCGACTTCGGCCAGGCCGACATCAAGGAAATCTTCGACCTGCGCGGCTTCAACCTGAACGCCAAGCTCGAGATCGATCCGGATTTCCTGGTCGAGGACGAGCACGACCACGCGCATCACGGTCACGACCACGGCCATGAACACGGTCATGACCACGGCGACCATGCGCACTGCGATCACGACCACGGCCATTGCGAGCACGACCACGAGCATGGTCACGGCCATCACCACGCCCACCACGACGACAAGATCAAGTCCTTCGTCTATCGCAACGACCGCCCCTTCGATCCGACCAAGCTCGAGGACTTCCTCGGCGGCATCCTGCAGATCTACGGCGAGCGCCTGCTGCGCTACAAGGGCGTGCTGTACATGAAGGGTGTCGATCGCAAGGTGGTGTTCCAGGGCGTGCACCAGATGATGGGCAGCGACCTTGCAGCAAAGTGGATGCCGATTGAAAAGAAGACCAACAAGATGGTGTTCATCGGCATCGACCTGCCGCAGGACCTGATCACCGACGGCCTCGACGCCTGCCTCGCATAAGCGTCGCCGGCCCCCGCGCGGCCGGCTCCCCATTTCGGGGGGCCGGCCGCGTTCGCGACGGCCCACCGTCCATCGGGTCGCACGTGCCCCGCTCCCCCGCCCCTTTTCGTTTCGCCCCCCATTTCCCCGACACGCCCATTGGCGGCGGCGCAACGCTTCGTACGCCTTCAGCGCGTGTCCGGTGCGACACCGCGCATCAGCCGGGCACACGATTTGAACGCGTCATCGCTTTTTCGCGTTTTGCAGGTTATATTTTTAGGATATCCGGCTGGCGCGGACGCGGATTCCACCCGATACGGAACGGCGAAGCGATTCAGTTACAATACGTGCCCACTGGATTCGGCAGTAACAGGCCCGGTTCTTGCATGATGTTTGGTGCGAAGCCACCGGGCGAACCCGGCATCGCCACCGTCGGCCAGCCTCGTGCCGGATGCGGATACGCGCTGTGTCGGGCGACGGCGCAAGCGGGCCGACTAACCAGGGGGTACCTGGTCGAACCGGTACCGGAGGCTTTCGGCCCCGATACGGCAAATGATTGGCAAACCATGACAACGGCCGTTGCGGGTAATCCCAAAGTGCAGGCAATCCCTTCCGATTTGCCGCACATTGAAGAAGCAAGCAGATGACGAACAAACTCTTGACCGAAGCCGAAATCCTGAAGATGAGCGACAAGGATTACATGAATGACGATCAGCTCGCCTTCTTCAAAAATCGACTCGAACAACTGCAGGCGGAAATTCTCCGCAATGCGGGCCAGACGACCGAAAACCTGCGCGAAACGGTGATCGTGCCCGATCCCGCCGACCGGGCGACGATCGAGGAAGAACACGCGCTGGAACTGCGCACGCGCGACCGCGAGCGCAAGCTGCTCAAGAAGGTGCAGCAGTCGCTCGCGCGCATCGATTCCGGCGACTACGGCTGGTGCGAGGAAACCGGCGAACCGATCGGCATTCCGCGCATGATCGCCCGCCCCACGGCCACGCTGTCGCTCGAGGCGCAGGAGCGCCGCGAGCTGCGCCAGAAGCTGTTCGGCGACTGATCGCCCCGGCCGGCGCGGCGGCTTCCCGCGCCCGCCTCACGCTGCTTCGACGAAGCGCGCGGTTCGACGCGCGCTTTTTGTTTTTCGAGATGGAACCCGGCCAGCCTTCCGCTCGCCCCCGCCCCGCCTGCCTGCGCGCCGATTCACGGCCGCGCTCTTGATATCGCCACGCACGCCCTAACATGGTTTCAATGCGCGTGGCGCGCCCCGAGCGGCGCCGCCGCGTGTCGCCAGGGCGGCGGTGCCCCGCACCCCCGCGTCCTCCCCGGATTCTCTGAAGGAACGCAGATGGAGCAATATCACGGCACGACGATCGTTTCCGTGCGCCGCGGCGATCAGGTCGCGCTCGGCGGCGACGGTCAGGTCACGCTCGGCAACATCGTCATGAAGGGCGGTGCGCGCAAGGTGCGCCGCATCTACAACAACCAGGTGCTGGTCGGCTTCGCCGGCGGCACCGCCGACGCGTTCTCGCTGCTCGACCGCTTCGAGGCCAAGCTCGAGAAGCATCAGGGCAATCTCACCCGCGCCGCCGTCGAGCTCGCCAAGGACTGGCGCACCGACCGCATGCTGCGCCGGCTCGAGGCCATGCTGATCACGGCCGACAAGACCACCACGCTCGTCATCACCGGCAACGGCGACGTGCTCGATCCCGAAGGCGGGATCTGCGCGATCGGCTCGGGCGGCTCCTATGCCCAGGCCGCCGCGCGTGCGCTGGCCGAGAACACCGAGCTGTCGCCGGGCGAGATCGTCAAGAAGGCACTGACCATCGCCGGCGACATGTGCATCTACACGAACCACAGCCACATCATCGAAACGATCGAGTGAAGGACGCCGACATGAGCACCATGACCCCCGCGGAGATCGTCTCCGAACTCGACAAGCACATCATCGGCCAGAACAAGGCGAAGAAGGCCGTGGCCGTCGCGCTGCGCAACCGCTGGCGCCGCCAGCAGGTGGCCGAACCGCTGCGCCAGGAAATCACGCCGAAGAACATCCTGATGATCGGGCCGACCGGCGTGGGCAAGACCGAGATCGCGCGCCGCCTGGCCAAGCTGGCCGACGCGCCGTTCATCAAGATCGAGGCCACCAAGTTCACCGAGGTCGGCTACGTGGGCCGCGACGTGGACAGCATCGTGCGCGACCTGATCGAGATCTCGGTCAAGCAGACTCGCGAGACCGAAATGCGCAAGGTGCGCTCGAAGGCCCAGGACCAGGCCGAGGACCGGATCCTCGACATCCTGCTGCCGCAGCCGCGCGCGGTGGGTTTCGGCAGCAACAACGAGACCGCCAACGACGACAACAACGCCACGCGCCAGACCTTCCGCAAGCGGCTGCGCGAGGGCGCGCTCGACGACAAGGAAGTGGAGCTCGACATCGAGCAGCCGCAGGCCGGCATGGACATCATGGCGCCGCCGGGCATGGAAGAGATGACCGAGCAGATCCGCTCGATGTTCTCGAACATGGGCGGCGGAAAGAAGACGCGCCGCAAGGTCAAGATCAAGGAAGCGCTGAAGCTCGTGACCGACGAGGAAGCGGCCAAGCTGCTCAACGACGAGGAAGTGAAGACGCGCGCCGTGCAGAACGTCGAGCAGAACGGCATCGTGTTCCTCGACGAGATCGACAAGATCGCCTCGCGCAACAATGAAGGCGGTGGCGGCGAGGTGTCGCGTCAGGGCGTGCAGCGCGATCTGCTGCCGCTGGTCGAGGGCACCACGGTCAACACCAAGTACGGGATGATCAAGACCGACCACATCCTGTTCATCGCGAGCGGAGCGTTCCATCTGTCCAAGCCGAGCGACCTGATCCCCGAGCTGCAGGGGCGCTTCCCGATCCGCGTCGAGCTCGACTCGCTGTCGGTCGGCGATTTCGAATCGATCCTGGTGGCCACCGACGCGAGCCTCGTGAAGCAGTATCAGGCGCTGCTCGCCACCGAGGACGTCAGGCTCGAGTTCGCCGACGACGGCATCCGGCGCCTGGCCGAGATCGCCTTCTCGGTCAACGAGAAGACCGAGAACATCGGGGCGCGCCGCCTGTACACGGTGATCGAGAAGCTGCTCGAGGACGTGTCGTTCGCGGCCGGCAACCACACCGGCGAGGCGGTGACGATCGACGCGGCCTACGTGGATCGCGCGCTCGGCGAGGTGGCGAGGGACGAGGACCTGTCGCGCTACGTGCTGTAGGCGCCACGCGTCGTCGCGAAAGGAAAAGGCGGCACCGCTTGCGCGGTGCCGCCTTTTTCGTTGGCGCGGGGTGCGCCTGCGAGGCAGGCGCCCGGCTTACTGCCGCACCGGCCGCTTCGCGAGCTTGCGCTGCAGCGTGCGGCGGTGCATGTTCAGCGCGCGCGCGGTGGCGGAGATGTTGTTGTTGTTCTCGGCCAGCACGCGCTGGATGTGCTCCCACTCCAGGCGATCGACCGACAGCACCACGGGATTCTCGAGCGCGTCCTCGGCCTGCACTTCCGTGGCGTTGGTCTGCAGTGCGGCGAGGATCGATTCCACGTTGGCGGGCTTCGACAGGTAGTTGTCGGCGCCGTCCTTCACGGCCTGCACGGCCGTGGCGATGCTCGCGTAGCCGGTCAGCACGAGGATCCGCGCGTCGGGCTGCAGGTCGCACAGCGGCGCGATCAGCGACAGGCCGGAATCCTCGCCGAGATGCAGGTCGACGGTGATGAATTCGAACCGGGACGCGCTCGCGAGCTTCAGCGCAGCGTCGCGCGAATGCGCCTGCTGCACGAGATAGCCGCGGCGTTCGAGGCCGCGCGCCAGCGTGCCGGCAAAGACCTCGTTGTCGTCGATGACGAGGAAATGGTTGTCGCTCATCGTTTTTCTCCTTCGGGTCAGCGATAAGGTTGGGCCGGTTCGGGATGGGCCGGCGAGGCGGCGCCGCGCAGCGCGGGCAGCCTCAGCAGCGCGCGCGTGCCGCGCGGCGCCGCGTCGAGCAGTTCGATCGTGCCGCCCAGACGCGTGGCGGCACTGAAGGCAAGGTACAGGCCCACGCCGTTGCCGCCCTGCGTGCTGTCGACCGGCGCGGTGCCGAGCGATTCGCGCAGCGCGAGCGGAATGCCCGGGCCGTTGTCCACCACCTCGAACACGATCATGTCGCGATCCGCCACGCGTGCGAGCCCCGATTGCAGCGTCACACGGTCGCGGCTCGCGCGGGCGGCGTTGTCGAGCAGGATCGTGAGGATCTGGCCGGCCGCGACGGTGTCCTCGAGCTCCACGCCGGCCGGGCCCGCGCCGATCTGCTCGAATTCGACGTGCGGATGGCGCAGCCGCCAGTGCTGGCCGAAGGTCTCGAGCCAGGCGGCCACGCTCTCGCGCGCGGCGCGCCCCGCGGCGCGGCTGCGCAGCCGCGCCAGCGCCGAGGTGCACTGCGTCATCTGTTCCTCGAGCACCTTGAGGTCCGCGTCGTAGCGCGCGAGGCCGGCGTCGGTGCGCGCGGCGTCGCGCAGCTCCTCGGTCAGCATCGCGATGGTGGACAGCGGCGTGCCCATCTCGTGCGCCACGGTGGCCGCCTGCACGCCGAGCGCCACGGCGCGCTCGTCGCGCAGCAGGCGCTGCTGGGCCTCGCCGAGCGCCGCGTCGCGCTGGCGCAGCGCGTTCGACATGCGCGCCACGAACCACGCGATCAGCCCCACCGACACGATGAAGTTCACGCCCTGGCCCGCGCGGTAGTAGTCGAACAGGTTGGCCGGGTTGTCGAGATTGAGCGGCACGGAGTTGAAGCCGAGCGCGAAATAGCAGGCCACCGAGAACGCCGCGAGCCACACCATCAGGTGCCACGGCAGCACCGCGGCCGCGATCGCCAGCGAGGGCAGGTACAGCGAGACGAACGGATTGGTGGTGCCGCCCGACAGGAACAGCAGCGCCGAGAGCGCGCCGATGTCCACCCACAGCTGGCCCATCAGCTCGAAGTTGGTTTCGGGGCGCGCGCGCAGCACGCGCAGCCAGGTCAGGCCGTTGAACACGACCTCGAGACCGATCACGGCAAGCATGGCCGGCAGCGGCAGGTTGGCGCCGAAGAACACCTGCGCCACGGCGATCGTGACGAGCTGGCCGATGATGGCCAGCGTGCGCAGCCAGAACAGGTTGCCGAGATTGACGCGGCCGGTGGTGGTGATTCGTTGCATGATCGGCGCAGTTTACTCCGTGGGGCCGGGCTGCCCGGCCGACATGCCGGCCAGCGCGTCGGCCAGGCAGCCGGGACAGAGACACAGCGCGGCCGGTCCGGCGGCAGCGCGTTCGCCGAGCGGCCGCGCGAGCACCGGCAGCGCCGCGCACCAGCACGCGAGCGGCGCCTCGGCACCGGCCGGGGCAGACGCTGCCGCCGGCGCGCCGCAGTCGAACGCGGCCCCGCACCGCGGGCAGCGGTGCACGGCGGGAACGACGGTTGCGGAGGCGAACATGGGGGGCGCGGGCGGCTCGAAAATCAATCCCGCAAGGATAGCGCGGCAGCGCGCGATTGCCGCGTCCGAGGCCCCCTGATCGCGCCCTTTTGTCGCATGAAAATCGCATGCAAACTGTGGTGGCGCAAGCTTTGCCTGGATCGCCGCCCCGCGCCAAAAATCGCATGCTGCACTGCGCCAGTTGTGTACAATTCGCCGTGCTTCGCCCGTCCCGTTTCAGTTTCAACCGCCCCGAACACGAGTCTGAGCCATGTCCGATCCTCTCGACCTCTCGCAGATCGCTCCCACGCTGAAAGCCGAAATTCTCGCGGAAGCGCTGCCGTACATTCGTCGCTATCACGGCAAGACCGTGGTGATCAAGTACGGCGGCAACGCGATGACGGAAGAGCGCCTGAAGCAGGGCTTCGCGCGCGACGTGATCCTGCTGAAGCTGGTGGGCATCAACCCGGTGATCGTGCACGGCGGCGGCCCGCAGATCGACACGGCGCTGAAGAAGATCGGCAAGCAGGGCACCTTCATCCAGGGCATGCGCGTGACCGACGAAGAGACCATGGAAGTGGTCGAGTGGGTGCTGGGCGGCGAGGTGCAGCAGGACATCGTCACGCTGATCAACCACTTCGGTGGTCACGCCGTGGGCCTGACGGGCAAGGACGGCGGCCTGATCCACGCGCGCAAGCTGATGATGCCGGACCGCGACAACCCCGGTCAGTACATCGACATCGGCCAGGTGGGCGAGGTCGAGCAGATCAACCCGGCGGTGGTGAAGGCGCTGCAGGACGACGCGTTCATCCCGGTGATCTCGCCGATCGGCTTCGGCGAGGACGGCCTGTCGTACAACATCAACGCCGACCTCGTGGCCGGCAAGCTGGCCACGGTGCTGAACGCCGAGAAGCTCGTCATGATGACGAACATTCCCGGCGTGATGGACAAGGACGGCAACCTGCTGACCGACCTGTCGGCACGCGAGATCGACGGCCTGTTCGCGGACGGCACGATCTCGGGCGGCATGCTGCCGAAGATCTCGTCGGCGCTCGACGCCGCCAAGAGCGGCGTGAAGTCGGTGCACATCGTGGACGGCCGCATCGAGCACTCGGTGCTGCTCGAGATCCTGACCGAACAGCCGTTCGGCACGATGATCCGCTCGCATTGAGCGAGCGTCTGCCCGCCGGCACGGCCAACCCGCCGGAGCCGGCGGAAGTCCTCGCGGCGGCAGCCTCCGTCGCGCCGGGCCGGCCGCGCCGGGCACGCCGCACCCGGCCGCTCGCCGGGCGGCCGGTCTGGCTGTTCGATCTCGACAACACGCTGCACCACGCCTCGCACGCCATCTTCCCGGCCATCAACGCCGCGATGACGCAGTACATCATCGACAGCCTCCAGGTCGACCGCGCCCAGGCCGATCATCTGCGCACCGCGTACACCAAGCGCTACGGCGCGGCCCTGCTGGGGCTGGCGCGCCATCATCCGATCGATCCGAACGATTTCCTCAAGGTGGTGCACACCTTCGCGGATCTGCCGTCGATGCTGCGCGCCGAGCGCGGGTTGGCGCGCCGCATCGCCGCCCTGCCGGGCCGCAAGATCGTGCTGACCAACGCGCCGGAGCGCTATGCGCGCGCGGTGCTGGCCGAGCTCGGCATCGAGCGGCTGTTCGAGCGCGTGATCGCGATCGAGCACATGCGCGGCCGCCGCGCCTGGCGCGCGAAGCCCGATGCGTCGATGCTGCGCGAGGCGATGCGCGACGCGCATGCCTCGCTGGCCGACGCGATTCTCGTCGAGGACACGCGCGGCCACCTGAAGCGCTACAAGCGGCTCGGCATCCGCACCATCTGGATCACCGGGCACCTGCCCGAGCATCTGCCGCGCGTCGGCAAGCCGCACTATGTCGATCGTCGTATTGCTTCGTTACAATCGCTGCGACTGAGCACACGATCGGGGCGACAAAAATGCAACCGACTGACCCGCGCGACGCGGCCGTAAACGACGACGAGACCACTCCGGCCACCGGGAGCGCAGGCGAACGCAGCCGCACCCGCCCGAAGCCCGGCGAACGCCGCGTGCTGATCCTACAGACGCTGGCCGCCATGCTGGAAGCGCCCAAGCGCGAAAATATCACCACCGCCGCCCTGGCGGCGCGGCTCGATATCTCCGAAGCCGCGCTGTACCGCCATTTCGCCAGCAAGGCGCAAATGTTCGAAGGCCTGATCGAATTCATCGAGAGCACGTTCTTCGGCCTGATCAACCAGGTCGTCGAGAAGGAGCCGGACGGCGTGCTGCAGGCGCGCGCGATCGCGC
>JASLEG010000056.1 GCA_030151225.1 Burkholderia sp.
TGGGGCGGCACCCCGTTTGCTGGGATTACGGACGCTTGGCCGTCACGTGGTCGATCAGGCCGTAAGCCTTGGCATCGTCGCTGGACATGAAATTATCACGATCCGTGTCGCGCGCGATCCGCTCGACGTCCTGGCCGGTGTTGTCGGCCAGGATCTTGTTCAGGCGCTCGCGCAGGTACAGGATCTCGCGCGCCTGGATCTCGATGTCCGAGGCCTGGCCGCGCGCGCCGCCCAGCGGCTGGTGGATCATCACGCGCGCGTTGGGCAGCGCGTAGCGCTTGCCCTTGGCGCCCGAGGACAGCAGGAAGGCGCCCATGCTGGCCGCCAGGCCCATGCACAGCGTCGACACGTCCGGCTTGATGAACTGCATCGTGTCGTAGATCGCCAGGCCCGCCGAGACCGAACCGCCCGGGCTGTTGATGTACAGGCTGATGTCCTTGTCCGGGTTTTCACTCTCCAGGAACAGCAGCTGCGCGACCACCAGGTTCGCGGTCTGGTCGTTCACTTCGCCGACCATGAACACGATCCGCTCCTTGAGCAGACGCGAGTAGATGTCGTACGAACGCTCGCCGCGGCCGCTGGTCTCGACCACGATCGGCACCAGCCCGAGCGCCTTCGTCTCGAAATCCTGCGGAGCATGGGAAGCCAGCGTATCCAGCAATTCAGCGCGATTGATCATGCAATGAGCCTTGTCCGAAATGAATGTTGAACGGAAGAAAGGACCGCCGGCGCGAAGTTTCGCGTCGCCGGCCGGCCTTGGGCCGGCCCTCGACGCAAAAACGGCGTGCGGGCCGTCGCTCCGACAGCCGGCACGCCGCTGAAACGACGCTTAAGCCTGCGCAGATGCGCTGGCCAGTGCCTCGAAGCTCACTTCCTTGTCCGTCACCTTCGCCTTGCCGAGCACGAAGTCGACGACGTTGCTTTCAACGACGAACGCTTCCATTTCGGCCAGGCGCTGCTGGTTCGAATAATACCAGCGGACCACTTCCTTCGGGTCTTCGTAGCTCTTCGCGAACTCGTCGACTTCGGCACGGATCTGCTCGGGCTTCGCTTCCAGGCCGTTGGCCTTGACCAGCTCGGCGATCACCAGGCCCAGCTTGACGCGGCGCTCGGCCTGCTCCTTGAACATCTCGACCGGGATCGGGGCATTCGCCGCGTTGGGCACGCCGCGTTGCGCGAGATCCTGGCGAGCCATCTCGACCAGGCGCTGCTGGTCCTGCTCGACCAGCGCGTTCGGCACGTCCAGCTCCGAGATCTTCAGGACCGCGTCCATCACCTGGTTCTTGACCAGCGACTGGGTGCGGCGCTTGGCTTCGCGCTCGAGGTTGTCCTTGATCTCGCCGCGCATCTTGGCGGTGTCGCCGTCCTCGATGCCGAGCGTCTTGGCGAACTCGCCGTCGATTTCCGGCAGGTGCGGCCACTCGACCTTCTTCATCGTGACCGTGAACTTCGCCGTCTTGCCGGCCACGTCCTTGCCGTGATAGTCCTCGGGGAAGGTCAGGTCGAACTCGCGAGCCTCGCCGACCTTCAGGCCCAGCGCGGCCGTCTCGAATTCCGGCAGCATGCGGCCTTCGCCGAGCACGAACGGGAAGTCTTCGGCGGTGCCGCCGGGGAAGGCGACGTCGTCGATCTTGCCGACGAAGTCGACCGTCACGCGGTCGCCGTTCTGGGCAGCCGTTTCCGTGCCGCCGTCGCCATGCTCGCCGCCTTCGCCGCGAGCGTGGAAGTGCACACGCTGCTTGCGCAGGATGTCCAGGGTGCGATCGATCTCGGCGTCGCCGATGCTGGTGGTCGAGCGCTCGACCTCAGCGGTGGCCAGATCGCCGATCTTCACTTCCGGGTAGACCTCGAAGGTCGCATCGAACGCGTAGGCGTCGGCAACTGCCTCGGCCTTCGGCGCGAAGCTCGGCTGGCCTGCCACGCGCAGGTTCTCGGTGCGGCTGACTTCGAAGAACTCCTGGCCGATCTTGTCGCTCAGCACTTCCGCCTCGACCTGGCCCGCGTATTGTTGCGCGACCATCTTGAGCGGCACCTTGCCCGGGCGGAAGCCCGGCATGCGCACACTCTTCGCGAGTTTCTGGATACGGGCGTCGATTTCCTTCTGCACGGTTTCCTTCGGCAGGGAAATCGTCACACGGCGTTCGAGCTTGCCGAGGTTTTCAACAACGTTAGCCATGGCTTCAATCGTCCTAAAATTATTCGAGCGAATCGGGTTTCCTTGCCGCGCCTGTCGCGCAACGCGCGTGCGCCGCTGCCTGATGGAGCGTCGCGCTTGCGTCACTTGCCGCCGTTCTCGTTCGGCGCCGCCGCCGCTCTTGCGAAGCGCGGCGCCTGCGGCCTGAAAAGCACGGCCTTGGCCGGAAGAATCGACTATTCTAGCAAACTATTTTCCCCATACAGCCAGTTTGCCGCATCGCCAGCAGGCATCAGCCGCCTTTGTCGGCGCGGGATCGCGCCAATCGCGGCGCCATCGTGGCAAATCGCGGCCGCCGCCCTGCTTTCCCGCCTCGCTTCTTGCCGCCACGTGCGCGCTGCCCGCAGGTGTGCCCCCCTGCCGACTCCATGCCGATGCCCGGCATACCGCCCCGCCTATTCGCCGCGCGCCGCCGGCCTGTTAAGCTCGCCTCTTGCCATGCCACGAGGCTCGTGGCACGGCCAGCCCTTGCCCAGAAGACCTCATATCACTCCGGAGACATCATGCAGCCCTTCCCGTCCGCGCCCGTCGTCGTCATCGCGCCCGATTCGTTCAAGGGATCGCTGTCCGCCGAACAGGTGGCAGACGCAATCGCGGCCGGCGTTCGCCGCGCGCGCCCCGATGCGATCGTGCGCACCTGCCCGATGGCAGACGGCGGCGAAGGCACGCTCGACGCGATGCTCGCGCACGGCGGCCGGCGCCGCACGCTGCGCGTGGCCGGCGCGTCGCTGGCCGCGCGCGACGGCGCCGCCGGGCTCGTGGACGCGAACACGGCGATCGTCGAGACGGCGGAAATCGTCGGCATCACGGATCCGGTCGGGATGGCGGTGCCGGTCGAGACGCGCAGCACGCGCGGCATGGGCGAGGCGATTCGCCAGTTGCTCGACGAAGGCGTGCGCACCTTCTTCGTGGCGCTCGGCGGCAGCAGCACCAACGATGCGGGCGCGGGACTGCTGGCCGCGCTGGGCCTGCGTGCGTTCGACGCCGCAGGGCGCGAGGTGGAACCCACGCCGGAGCGGCTCGCCGGCATCGCGCGGCTCGACGCGTCGGGCATGGACCCGCGCCTGGCCGACACGCAGTTCGTCGGCATGTCCGATGTCGACAATCCGCTGACCGGCGCGCACGGCGCCACGGCGATCTTCGGCCCGCAAAAGGGCGTGCGCCCGGAGCAGGTCGCCACGCTCGACGCGGCGCTCGGCCATTACGCCGATCTGGCCGAGGCGGCGCTCGGCCGGCAGGTACGCGAATTGCCCGGTGCGGGCGCGGCGGGCGGCCTGGGCTTCGCGCTGCACCTGCTCGGCGCGCGTTTCGAGGCCGGCGCCGAAGTGGTGGCCCGGCAGATCGGCCTCGATGCCGCGCTCGACGGCGCGCACTGGCTCGTCACCGGCGAAGGCCGCTCGGACGCGCAGACCCTGCACGGCAAGGCGCCGTTCATCGCCTGCCGCCACGCAGCCACGGCCGGCGTGCCCGCCAGCCTGTTGTCGGGGGCCGTGGATTCGGCCGCGCTGTCCCAGTTGTCGGAACATTTCGACGGCTGCTTTTCGCCGGCACCGGGACCGATTACGCTCGAGGTCGCGATCCGCGACGCGGCCCGCCTGCTCGAAAACGAAGCCGAGCAGCTGACGCGGGTGCGTTTCGGCCGCAAGCCGAACTGAGTGCCGCGTGTGTGCGGCGCCCCGTTGACCGCGCGCGTCGATACGGGAACAATCGGGCCGCCGCCCTACCTTCAGGAACCGCCATGAAAGGCAGCCAAGCCGGACTCGACCAGTTTCTGACCCAGCGCCTGCACACGCTGAACAAGCTCACCGAGCGCGCGCTCGGCGAGCTGTGTCGCGACAAGCTCGACATCACGCTGCCGGAGGCGCGCGTGATCATGGCGGTAGGCGCCTACGGGCCGTTCTCGATCATGGAGCTCGCGCGCCACACCCACCTCGACAAGAGCCAGGCGAGCCGCGCCGCCGAGGCCCTGATCAATCAGGGGCTGCTCTCGCGCACCAGCAGCGACGAGGACGGCCGCGTGGTGGTGGTCGGGCTCACGCGCGAGGGCTCGGCGCTCAACCGCCGCATCATGACGCTCGCGCGCCGCTGGAACGCGGACATGGCCGAGCTGATCAGCGACAGCGAGCACGCCGCGCTCGAGCGCGCACTCGACAAGCTGATCGCCGGCGCGCGCGCCCGCATCGAGTAGGCGCGTCGCGGGCCGCCGCGCGACCCCCTTCCGCCCCCGCCCAGGCACTACAGCCCGTACAAGCCGCTGTTCAGCGCGCGCTGGCGCAGCAGCCCGAGCACCGCGTCGCAGAACGGCGTCGGCACGCCGAGCGCGCGACCCAGCTCGGGGAATACCCCGAGAATCGGCTCGATCTCGGGCGAGCGCCCCGCGTCGAAATCCTGCAACATCGACGTGCGGAACGCGCCGAGCTTGCGCGTCACCGCCACGCGCTCGGCGCTCGTCATGCCCGTGGAAAGCCCGAGCCGCTGGCCCACCGCCGTGGCTTCGTCCATCATGCGCAGCGCGAGCGCCTGCGTGTCGGCATCGTCGAGCAGCATCTCGGTGGTCGAGCCCGTCAGCGCGCTGAGCGGGTTCATGTTCATGTTGCCCCACAGCTTCACCCAGATGTCGGTGCGGATGCTCGCACTCGTCTCCACCTCGAAGCCGCCCACCGTCAGCGCCTCGGCCAGCACGCGCGCGGCCTCGGCGCGCTCGGTGCCGGGCGCACCGACGATCAGCCGGTTGCCGGCCACGCGCCGCACCACGCCCGGCGCATCGGTGGCCGACGACAGATGCACGACGCAGCCGATCGACTGCGCCGGCGGCAAGACGGCCGCCACCACGCCGCCCGGATCGACCGAGGCGAGCGGGTGGCCGTCGAGCGCGCCGCCGATGCCGTGCAGGAACCACCACGGCAGCCCATTCATGGCCGCCACGATCGTGGTGCGCGGCCCCACCAGCGGCGCGAGCCGCGCCGCGATCGCCGGCAGCGCCTGCGCCTTCAGCGCGATCACCACGTAGTCCTGCTCGCCAAGTTCGCTCGCGTCGCTGGTGGCCACGAGCGGCGTGCGGCCCGTCACGCCGAGATCGTCGACCACGGTCAGCCCGTCGCGCTGCAGCGTGGCCAGCGTGTCGCCGCGCGCGAGCGCGCCCACCGTCCAGCCGGCGCGGAACAGCGCCGCGGCCAGCAAGCCGCCGATCGCGCCCGGGCCCACGATCGTGGCCCGTACCGGTGAATCCTGCATGCTTCGTCCTCCTTGATGAACCCGTCGATGCGCCCCCGGTGCGCTCGCGACGCGCGATGCACCAGTTTCGCGGCGAAAAAAAGTTTCCCGACCTGGTTGCGCGCGCAACCCTCCCGATACAAGTGCTTACGTGCGAAAGCCCCAACGGGGGCGGGTTTCCAGCCGATTTCGGGACGCGCGGAACGCGCCTTCGGTAACAAAAAGTGTCCGCGCGTTTCGGGGCAAACGCACTAGAAAGCCCCGTGCATTTGGCCCTGTCCGCGGCCCCGACGCAAGCCGTATTCTGATCTCACTGCGATTCTCGCTTCACGCAAGGGAGACAGGCGATGCACCACCTGCACACCACGCCCGATCCGCAACCGATCGCGCCACAACCACCGCCGGGCGATCCGCTGCCCGGCCAGGATTTGCCGGGCAAGCCGCAGCCGGACATTCCCGTCCCGCCGCCGGGCCTGCCGCCGGTGATTCCGATCCCGGATCCGCCCCGCGCCTAGTGTGCGGCCCATTCGCCCTTTCCCGTCATTGACGACGACATTCAACGGAGAACGACATCATGAACAAGACGAACAAGAAGACGATTGCCTCGCTGCTCACCGTGAGCGCTGCCCTGCTGCTGGGCTCCGCCGCGATGCCTGCCGCCTATGCACAGACCACCACGGACGGCTCGACCGCGATGAAGTCCGACCAGCCCGTGAGCGACACGTGGATCACCACCAAGGTGAAGGCCGAGCTGGCCACCACGAAGGGCGTGAAGAGCACCGAAGTGGGCGTGAAGACGGTGGACGGCGTGGTGACGCTGACCGGCGTGCTGCCCTCGTCCACGGCCGTGAAGAAGGCGGTGGCCATCACCAAGTCGATCAAGGGCGTGAAGGACGTCGACGATTCGGGGCTGAAGGCCAAGGGCTAAGCGCTCGCGCCTGAACTCAGCCTGATCGGCACCGCGCGGTTAATGTGGTGCCGATCCATCCCAACCGATAACCCCGGAGGACACCATGAACGAAGACAAGATCAAGGGCCAATGGAAGCAACTGTCGGGCAAGGTCAAGGCCAAGTGGGGCAAGCTGACCGACGACGATCTGAAGGTGATCGACGGCAACCGCGAGTATTTGGCGGGCCGGATCCAGGAGCGCTACGGCATCGCCCGCGATGCGGTGGATCGGCAGTTGCGGGAGTTCGACCGCACGCTGTGACGGGGGCAAGTGTCGCCTCCCTGATCTGACGATCACTGCGCGGCTCGCGCCTTCCGGTCGCGTGCCGCGCGCACGACAGGAGCACCGTGATGGGTAGATACCTGATCGCGTGGTTGCTCGGCGTGCCGGTCGGACTGCTCGTCGTGATTTATCTGATCGCGCACATCCTGTGATTGCGCCAAAGCGGTAGGAAACGCGGTACATCGTGAATCGAGCGATGTACCGCGTTTTTTCGTGTGCGCGGGTGCGACGGTGCTACAGGTTCGTCTCCGGCAGCCACACGATCGCGGCCTCCACCGACTCGCCCGGCGCCAGCACGCCGCCGCCGCGTGCCTCGGCCGGCACGTCGAGATTGATCCAGTCGGTCGTGTTGCTGACCGGCTCGGCACAGAAGAACGACTCGCCGGCCGGCGAATAGAGCACGAAACAGTCGAGCGGCGCCTCGGCACGCATCGTCAGCCGGCGCCGCTCGCCGGGCCAGTCGATCACGGCCTCGCGCCCCCATCCCGTGAAGTTGTTGTCGAGCGCCAGCGCATCCACGCGCACGCCGAGCGTGAGCGCGTCCACGGCAGGATCGGCGCCGTGCTCGACCGGCAGCAGTTCGCCGTCGCTGCGCCAGATCGCCGCCACATGCGTGCGCAGCTGCGTATCCGACGCGCGCGGGTAATACGGGTGATGACCGAAGCCGAACGGCATCGCCCGGCTATCCAGATTGCGCACGCCGATCCGCAGCTCAAGCCCGCCGTCAGGCCGCAAGGCGATGCGCTGCGTCGCCGAATAGCGGAACGGCCAGGCCGGTTCCGCCGCGGTGCCGGCCGCCTCGCTTGGCTCGTACACGAACCCGAGCTCGACCGACGACGAATCCTGCGCGCTCACGTGCCACGGCTGTCGCCACGCATGCCCGTGCAGCGCATGGCGCAGCGCGCCCTCGCCCATCGGCAGTTGCCAGTCGCGGCCCTCGAAGCGAAAGCGCCCGTCCCGGATCCGGTTGCAATACGGCAGCAACGGGAAGCTCGCCAGCAGCAGCGGATCGCCGGCGTCGAGCGCCACGCGCGAGGCCGGGCGCATCCAGTGCACCGGACCGTCGGGCGTGGCATCGTAGAACGCGGCGAGCGAGCCGCCGATCGCGGGCGCGATCACCACGCGGCGCACGCCGTCGCGCAGCACGACGAGCGACGGATCGTCGAGGATCGCGCGCTCGATCTCGGCCGACGGCAGCGCCGGCTCGCCGGCAGCGGCGGCATCGCGATCGGCCTCGCCGCGCGCCGCGGCGGCGGAGGTGGATTGGCGGGAAGAAGGCGGTGTTGCGGGACGGCAGTTCAAGACGATCGCTCCCATGATGTGGCGGCCGAAGCGCGGGAATGTGCAGAAGCGTCGCATAGGCATTGCATTTCCGTCAATTTATTACTAATAATTCATTCATCGCCGACGCGTCCCGCGCGGCCGCGCCCCGCTCATCGTTTTCACCTACGCATGAAAAAATCCACGCAGCGCCGTCCGACCATGACGGACATCGCCAAGATCACCGGCGTTTCGCAATCCACCGTCTCGCTCGTGCTGAACGGCGCGGTGGGTGCGAAATTCTCCGAGGACACGCGCCAGCGCGTGCTGAAGACCGCCGAGGAGCTCGGCTACCAGTTGCCGACCCGCGCCAGCGCGCCGGCCGCGCCCGGCGAGCGCAACCAGATCGTCTACATCGCCGACGAGATTTCCACCAGCCCGCATCCGGTGGTCAGCATCGACGGCGCGCGCGACGCGGCCTGGAACAACGGCTGCCTGCTGGCCGTGTATTCCACCCACGGCAACGCCGAGATCGAGCAGCGCGTGCTGCAGCAGGCGCTGTCGAGCGACACCGTGCTCGGCGTGATCTACGCCACCGTCTACACCCGCAAGGTCACGGTGCCGGCCGCCCTGCTGAAGGTGCCCACCGTGCTGCTGAACTGCTATTGCAGCGAGCGGCCGCTGTCCTCGGTGGTGCCCTCGGAGGTGACCGGCGGCCACACGGCCACCGAATATTTGACCGCGGCCGGCCACCGCCGGATCGGCTTCATCAACGGCGAAACCTGGCAGGACGCGGCCAAGGACCGGCTCAAGGGCTATCGCCAGGCGCTCGCCACGGCCGACCTGCTGTTCGATCCGAACCTGGTGCGCGACGGCGACTGGAGCTCGGGCAAGGGTTTCGAGCACACGCTCTCGCTGATGCGCGAGCCGAACCCGCCCACCGCGATCTTCTGCGCCAACGACCTGACCGCGATCGGCGCGATCGAGGCACTCAAGCAGCTCGGGCTGCGCGTGCCGGAAGACGTGTCGGTGATGGGCTACGACGATCAGGAAATCGCGCGCCACACGCATCCGCCGCTCACCACGGTGCTGCTGCCGAACTACGAGCTCGGCCGCTGGGCCGTGGAGACGCTGCTGCAGGAGCACGAGAACCGCGATGCGGGCGCACCGTTCCGCCATCGCACGATCAAGCTCGACGGCCCGCTGATCGAGCGCGGCTCGGTAGGCCCGGCCAGCGACACGGACGGCGAGGAAGCCGCCGTCGTATCCGGGGATACCCGAAGTAATATTTTTAATTCATGACTGTTAATATTAATTGAATCCCCGGCGCCCGGGGTTCGAGTCGCGGTCGATCGCGGCTCGGTCGGGTGGCAGCGGCGCCGGCAGCAGCACCCCGTCGTGAAACGTCCTGGGTCAACAATAAACGGAGACAAGCATGTCTACAGCATCGCTGCATCGCAATCTGGTCACGATCGCCCTGTGCGTGGCAGGCGCCTGGTCGGGCGCCGCGCTCGCGCAGGACAGCGCGCAGAAGGTCGGCAACGCCTCGAACGAGGTCTGCACGAATCCGAAGCCGGGCGCCGTCAAGCTCGGCGATCTGGTGGTGGGCTTCTCGCAGTCGGAGAACGAACAGAATCCGTTCCGCGCCACGGAAACCTCCTCGGTGCGTGCCGCGGCCAAGGTGGCCGGCGTGAAGCGCCTGCTGTACACGAACGCGAACAACAATCCGGCCAAGCAGGTGTCGGACATCGAAAGCATGATCAATCAGGGCGCGCAGGCCCTGATCGTGGCGCCGAACAACTCCACGGGCCTCCAGCCCGCGTTCGCGCAGGCCAAGGCCAAGGGCATTCCGGTCGTGACGATCGACCGCCAGACGGCCGGCAACTTCTGCGAGGACTTCATCACCTTCCTCGGCTCCGACTTCTTCGCCCAGGGCAAGCGCGCCGCGCAGGCCCTGGCCGACGCCACCGGCGGCAAGGCGGTGATCGCCGAAATCCAGGGTGGCTACGGCAACACAGTGGAAAGCCAGCGCACCGACGGCTTCGCCGAGGGCCTGAAGGCCTACCCGAACATGAAGATCGCCGCCGCGCAGACGGCCAACTGGTCCACCACCGAAGCACAGAAGGTGATGGAGCAGATCCTGCTGTCGCACCCGGACGTGAACGCCGTGTACACGCACGCCGACGTGATGACGCTCGGCGCGATCACCGCGCTGCGTCAGGCCGGCAAGCTCAAGGGCGTGACGATCGTGTCGATCGACGGCACCAAGGATGTGGTGCGCGACATCTCGGCCGGCGTGGTGGCGGCCGACGTGGAGACCAACCCGCGCTTCGGCCCGCTCGCGATGCAGTCGCTCACCGACTGGTTCGCCGGCAAGCCCGTGGCGCAGAAGCAGATCATGAAGGACGCGCTGTACGACAAGACCAACGCGAAGAAGTCGCTCGACGCGGGTTCCGTCTACTGAGCCACGGCACCCCGCCCTTCCACCCCGATCCGGAGATCGACGCATGAACGTTCCGGCTGCAACCGATCCGACTCCCGCCGGCCGCGCCGCGCCCGGCGAGATCGTGCTCGAGACGCGTCATGCGTCGAAAACCTTCGGCGTGGTGCGCGCGCTGCGTGACGTGTCCCTGACGCTGCGCGCGGGCGAGGTGCACGGCCTGATCGGCGAGAACGGCGCCGGCAAGTCCACGCTGATCAAGGTCCTCACGGGCTTTCATCCGCTCGACGAAGGCGCCGTGCATCTCGACGGCCAGGCCGTGGCCTTCGATTCGCCGCGCGCCGCGCAGCGGCTCGGCGTGAGCGCCGTGTATCAGGAAATCAACCTGATTCCCGAGCGCAGCGTGGCCGAGAACATCTTCATCGGTCACGAGCCGCGACGCTTCGGCATGCTGATCGATCGGCGGCGCATGAACCAGATGGCCGGCGACATCGTGCAGCGCTACGGCCTCAGCGTCGACCCGGCCGCGCGCCTGAGCGCGCTCGGGCTCGGCGAGCAGCAGATGGTGTCGATCGCGCGCGGCGTGTCGCTGGGCGCGCGCGTGCTGATTCTCGACGAACCCACCTCCGCGCTGTCCGGCGCAGAGGTGGAAGTGCTGTTCGGCGTGGTGGACCGGCTGCGCGCCGACGGCATCGGGCTGCTGTTCGTGAGCCACCGGCTGTCCGAATGCTATCGGCTGTGCGATCGCTTCACGGTGATGCGCGACGGCGCGGTGGTGAAGACCGGCACGCCCGAGGAATTGCCGCGCGCGGCGCTGATCGCCGCGATGCTGGGCCGCGAGGGCAAGGGGCACGGCGGGCGGGTCGAACGGCCCGGCGCCGCCGTGGCTGCCGATGCGCAACCGGCGCTGGACGTCGAACAGCTGCGCTGGCGCACCCGCGTGCGCGACGTGTCGATGCGCATCGCACCGAAGGAAATCGTGGGCCTGGCCGGCCTGCTCGGCTCGGGCCGCACCGAAACCTTCAAGGCCGTGTTCGGCGCGCAGAAGGCCGAGGGCGGCGAGGTGACGATCGCGGGCAGCGCGCTGCGCAACACCGCGCCGGCGCGCTCGATCGAGCGCGGCCTGGCGTTCCTGTCCGAGGACCGCCGCTCCGAGGGCATCTTCCCGCGCCTGTCGGTGCGCGACAACCTGGTGGCCTCGGTGCTGCCGCGGATCTCGCGCTTCGGCTTCATCTCCACCCGCAAGCAGGACGCGCTGGTGGCCAGATACATCGAGCAGCTCGGCATCAAGACGGCCGGCCCCGGCGCGCCGATCTCGACGCTCTCGGGCGGCAACCAGCAGAAGGTGCTGATCGCGCGCTGCCTGTCGACGCATCCCACCGTGCTGCTGCTCGACGATCCCACCCGCGGCATCGACGTGGGCGCCAAGGAGGAAGTGCACCGCGTGGTGCGCGGCCTCGCCGACGACGGTCTGGCCGTGGTGGTCACCTCGTCCGAAATGGAGGAACTGCTGGAACTGACGGACCGGCTGGTGGTGCTCAACGAGGGCATGACCACCGGCTCGCTCGCCACCCACGGCGCCAGCTCGGACGACGTGCTCGCGATCCTCGCGCGCGGCGCCCAGGGCGACGTAGCCGACGGGGACGACGGGGACGACGGGGACGACACGCCCACCGCCGCCACCGGCGGCGACGCGACACCGACGCGCTGACGCGCGTCGCGGCGCGCGCCCATGCACGAGGCCGCCCACCCATTGCAGACTGCCGACCCGGCCCGCGCGCCGGGCCGCTTCACCGAACCGACGAGGACAGCTTGAGCCTTTCGAATCCCCCCGTGCAACGCCCGCCCCGCGAGTTCGGCTCCCGCGCCGCGCTCGTCTGGGCACGCGACAACAGCGTCTACGTGGCGCTGGCCATCCTCGTCCTGATCAATCTCGCGATCACGCCGGGCTTTTCCAATCCGCTCGCCGCGCGCAGCCTGCTGTTCGAGGCCGCGCCGGTGGTGCTGATCGCGCTGGGCCAGAATCTCGCGATCGCCACGCGCGGCATCGACCTGTCGGTCGGCTCGGTGATGGCGCTGGCCAGCGCGACGATGGCGCTCTGCCTCGACTACGGCACCGGCACCGCGATCGTGGCCGGCATCGCGGCCGGGCTCGTGGCGGGCCTGTTCAACGGGGGGCTGGTATCGATCGTGCGCATCGACCCGCTGATTTCCGGGCTCGCGCTGCTGGTGGCCGCACGCGGCCTGGCCCAGGCCCTGGTGGGCGGCTCGCGCGTGAGCCTGCCGCCCGCCGACGCGTTCGACCTGTTCGGCACCGGCGCGATCGGGCCGCTGCCGGTGGTGATGCTGATCGCGCTGGCGCTGGCGCTGCTGGTGATGCTGGTGGTGCGCCGCACGACCTTCGGGCGCTACACGATCCTGATCGGCGCGAGCCGCGGCGCGGCCTTCCTCGCCGGCATTCCGGTGCGCCGCACGCTGTTCCTCGTGTACGCGGCGAGCGGTGCGCTGGCCGGGCTGGCCGGCGTGTTCGCCTCGGCCCGACTCGGTGCGTCGGACCCGAACTACGTGGGCGTGAATTTCGAACTCGACGCGATCGCCGCGTCGGTGATCGGCGGCACGCCGCTGTCGGGCGGCCGGATCTCGATCGTCGGCACGGTGTTCGGCGTGCTGCTGCTGCAGGTGCTCGATGCGAGCTTCATCATGAACAACGTCAGCTTCACCTATGCGCAGATCCTGAAGGCCGTGTTCATCGTCGTCGCGCTGTACCTGCAGCGCCAGGGAGGCTGAGATGAACGCACGACCGAATCTCGAGCACGGCGCCACCGCCGCCTCGCTGCGCCCCGCCACCTCCGCCGCGCCGCTGCTGGCCCGCAAGGCGCGCCGCGCGCGCATCGTCGAGCTGATCCAGTCGCGCGGCGCGATCGGCATCCTGATCCTGGTATGCGCCGTGGCCGGCGGCGTGTTCCCCGATTTCCTGCGTCCCGCCAACCTGGCGGACATCGTCTCCGCAGGTTCTTTCCTCGGCCTGATCGCGATCGGCCAGACGCTCGTGATCATCATGGGCGGCTTCGACCTGTCGGTCGGCTCGATGGTGGGCCTCGGCACCGTGATCGCCGCCTACGCCGCGCCGTACGGCTGGGGCGCGGCGATGCTCGCGCCGATCGTGGCCGGGCTCGTGGTGGGGCTCGTGAACGGCGTGCTGATCGCGCGGGCGCGCATGGCCCCGTTCATCGTCACGCTGGCCGCGCTGCTGGGCCTGAAGGGGCTTGCGCTGGTGCTCGCGAGCCAGGACCTGCTGATCGAGAATCCGGGCTTCTTCACGCAGATCGCCAACGGCACGATCCTCGGCGTGAACACGCTGATCTGGATCACGGTGATCGCGTTCGCGCTCGGTGCCGTGGTGCTGAACCACACGCCGTACGGCGCGGCGATCTTCGCGATCGGCGGCAACGAGGAAGCGGCGCGCATGCTGGGCGTGCGCGTGGAGCGCATCAAGATCCTGACCTACGGGCTGAGCGGCGCGCTGGCCGGGCTGGCCGGCGCGTTGCTGGCCTCGCATCTCGATTCGGGGCTGTCGGGCGCGGGCTCGGGCTACGAGCTGCAGTCGATCGCGGCGGCCGTGATCGGCGGCGTGCTGCTGACGGGCGGCGTGGGCACCATGTTCGGGCCGCTGGCCGGGGTGCTGCTGCTGGGCGTGATCCAGAACGTGATCAACCAGGTGGGCACGCTGAGCCCGTATTACCAGAACCTCGCGAGCGGGGTGTTCCTGCTGATCGCGGTGATCGTGCAGACGGTGTTGACGAGTTCGCGCAAGCGCTGAGGCACGGCTCGGGCCGGGGGCGGTTCGCTCCGGCTCGGGCGCGTCACAAGAACGCGCGACAGGCGAACCACGCCACGTACAGGCCGCCCGTCACGAGAAACACTACCAACGACACGGCGGCCCATCGGCCAGGACTCCAGCGTCGTCCCATTCCGACGTACGCAATGCTCGCGTACACGACCGCCGGCCCGATGATCCCGGCAATGAACAGCGCGACGATCCACCAAGGCACCCTGCAGCCGTCGATCTCGTGGCAACCGTGATGCGGCCTCACGGGCCAGTCGATCGGATCATCCGCGGCGTCGCCTTCCTGCTTCCAATAGCCGAAGACCTTGGGTGGAATCCGACGATTCAGAAAATCGACGCGCGGCGCAGCCATGCTTTGACGCCCATCACGAACGGCGCTCCTCGGATCGCCACGGCCCTGCACCGCTCACGGCCCCAAAACGAAAAACCCGCGCAGCCGATGCCGTCGCGGGTTTCGTTCTTGCTGCAGAGACCACTCGGAGCGAGTGATGGTGGTGCGTGAGGCCGGACTCGAACCGGCACACCCTTGCGGGCGTCAGGACCTAAACCTGGTGCGTCTACCAATTTCGCCACTCACGCACGTCGATGTTCGGCAGCGCCGCCGCGATGCGGCCTGGGCGTTGCGCGAGCACGCCGCCGATGTGGGTCGGGCGGCCGCCGGAAAGCGCGAGCGCGAGATTCTAACCGATCTGCCGGGGCTTGTCTCTAGCCGCCGCACCGATCGGGCGGCGGTGCTAGAATCGCCGCGCATTCCCCGCACCGCGCCCCGCCGCCGCGTGCCCGACCGCGTTCCCCCTTCATACGCGGCGGCCGACCCGCAGGTCCGGCCGCCCACAGCCCACTCGTAGCCGCCCGCCCGTGAATTTCGACGATTACTGCCAGCAGAAGGCCGCCCCGGCCGGATCCAGCGCCTACTACGCGCTCCGACAGGCGCCGTTCGCCAGCCAGGGCGCGCTGACCGCCCTGTTCGCGCTGCGCCGCGAACTCGACGAAACCACGCGCGAGCTCAGCGACCCCACCATCGGCCAGACCAAGCTCGCCTGGTGGCGCAACGAACTCGCCGCGCTCGCCAGCGGCCAGCCCTCGCATCCGGTCTCGCAGGCGCTCGCGCACCACGCGCCGGCCATCGCGCACGACGGCGCGGCGCTGCAGGCGCTCGCCGACGGCTTCGCGATGGATCTCGAACAGGCCCGCTATCTCGACTTCCCCAACCTGCGCCGCTACATCGGCGGCGTGGGCGGCGGCTTCGTGGCGCTCGTCGCGCGCGCCAGCGCCGGCCCGGACATGGTGGACGCGGCGCCGGCCTGGGCCACCGCGCTCGGCGACGCGCTCGCGCTCGCGCAGATCGTCGAGGACGTGGGGCACGACGCGCGCCACGGCCGCGTGTACCTGCCGATCGACGAATTGCAGCGCTACGAGGTGACGGCCGCGGATCTCATGCACCGGCGCTACGGCCCGGCCTTCAGCGAACTGATGCAGTTCCAGACGGCGCGCGCGCGCGCGGCACTGCAGGCCGCGCTCGAAGCGATTCCGGCCGAGGAACGCCGCCGCCAGCGCACGCTGCGCGCGCTCGGCGCACTCGCGCTCGAGACGCTGGCCGAAGTCGAGCGCGAGGGCTATCAGGTGCTGCACCAGCGCATCGCGCTGACGCCGATCCGCAAGCTGTGGGTGGCGTGGCGCGCGGCACGTCGGCGCTGATCCGCCAACCGGTTCAGGCCCGCAGCAGCGGCAGCGGCGCGAAGCGCCCGCGCAGCACCGAGGCGGCGTCGATGCCCCACCACGACGGGCCGAGCACGGTCGCATACAGTTGCCGGAAATCGACGGCCACCGGCAGGTTGCCGTTGCCGTCGAGCCGCGCGAGCGCCGGCGGCTCGCCGTACAACCCGCCGCGCACGCGCCCGCCCATCACGAAGTGGGGCGCCGAGGTGCCGTGATCGGTGCCCGCGCTCTGGTTCTCGCGCACGCGCCGGCCGAACTCGGCATAGGTCATCACCAGCGTGTCGTTCCAGCGGTCGAGCTCGACCAGCGCCGAGCGCATCGCGGCCAGCCCCTCGCCCAGTTGCTTGAGCAGGGCGGCCTGCTGGCCCGCCTGATTCTGATGCGTGTCGAAGCCGTTCAGCGTGAGCCGCAGCACGGCCACGCCCTGCCCCGCCAGCGGCTGACGCTGCGGCGATTCGCAGGCGGCCAGCACCTGCATCGCCGTCTTCACCGAGGTGCCGAACGGCCCGCCCGGAAACGCGGTGGCGAAGGCGAACGCGCCGTCGCGCGGCCGCAGCCGCGCCGCGGCGTTGACGATGTCGTTCTCCACGTCGATCAGATGCGAGAGCGCGGGATTCTGCTCGCGCAGCGACACCGGATGCGCGAGCTTCGCCGCGCCGATGAACTGCGCCGGATTGACCAGCACGATCGCGCGCGCGCCGTTCGCGAGCGGCCCCATCTCCGCGCTGCCGAACACCACGCCGTCGGCCGCGAAACCGTGCGGCACCGGCGCGCGCGCGAAGACGCGCGTGAGCCAGCCGTCGCCGAGATATTCGTCGGAGCGCGAGGCGGTGTCCCAGATCTCGATCGAGCGGAAATGCGACAGGTTCGGCTGCGGATAGCCCACGCCCTGCACCACCGCCAGCTCGTGCGCGTGCCAGGCCGGCAGCAGCGCCGCGAGCGACGGATGCAGGCCGGCGTGCTCGTCGAGCGGCAGCACCGTCTCGCGCTTCACGGCCAGCGTGGGCCGGAACGTGCGATACAGCGGATCGGCGTACGGCACCACCATGTTCAGCCCGTCGTTGCCGCCCTTCAGCTCGACGAGGATCAGCAGGCGCTCGTAACGACCGCCACCGCCGCCTGCCTCGCGCGCCTCGTCCGCGTGCGCGGCCGAGGTCCACGGCGTCACGCCGGCCGAACCGGCCAGCGCGGCCAATCTCAGGAAATCACGTCGTTGCATGGCACCATCCTCGTCGGCATCGACAATCGTCAGGTCAGCTGGAACACCGGGTCCATCAACAGGGCACGCAGATAGGCCGCGCCGCTCGCATCGGCGTCGATCGCGGCCACCGGCGAGAGCGGCAGCACCGCGTGCTGCAACTGCAGTTCCACCGAGATCGACGGCTTCTTCTGCGGCAGCGCGCCGAAGCGCGCGAGCCAGTCGTCGAGATCGAAACGCATCGCGGCCACGGCCGGACGCGCCGGCGCGCTCGGCGGCTTCGCCGCCACCGGCATCGCGCGCGCGCCCGGCTTGTCAGCCGGCTTCGCGGCCACCGTGGTGGAGCGGAACATCCGTTCCACGAACTGCTTGCGCGCCAGCAGCGTGGCGCTGTTGATCCACAGCGCGCCGCCCGGCCAGCCCTTCACGTTCGGCGGCGCGAACAGGTTCTCGCCGAGCCCGCGCACCACGGGCACGAACTGCGCGGCGTCGCCGTAATCGATGTGGAACAGGCGCACCGTGCCCACCACGAACTCCACCGGCGATTTCACGTGCACGCCGCGCACGCGGTCGCTCCAGAACGCCTCGGTCGAGAACAGCGCCGCGAGCGCCGCGCGGATCTCGTAGCCGCTCGCGCGAAAGCGCTCGGCCACGCCGTCGAGGGCGGCGTCGTCGGGCGTGTCCGACACGAACTCGCGCCACAGCTTGGCGCACACGAAGCGCGCCGTGTCGGGCTGCGCGAGCAGCACGTCGAGCATGCCGTCGGTATCGAGCGGCCCGCTCGTGCCGAGCACGGCCTTCGTGCCGTCGTCATGAAGGTTCGGATGCCAAACCGTTTCGAGCGTGTCGGCGTCGAGCCCCCAGCCCGTGAACGCGCGCGCGGCCTCGGTCACGTCGTGCTGCGTGTAATGGCCTTCGCCGAGCGTGAACAGCTCCATCACCTCGCGCGCGAAGTTCTCGTTCGGGCGCCCCTTGCGATTGCTCGCGCCGTCGAGGTATTGCAGCATCGCCGGGTCCTTCGCCACCGCATGCAGCATCGTGCCGAAATTGCCGAGCGCGGCACCGCGCAGCAGCCTGTGCTGCACGGCCAGCGTGCGCGCGTACGGCGACTTGTCCTGCCCCGAGGTGAAATGGCGATGCCAGAACAGCGTCATGCGCTCGGCCAGCGGCGACGGCGTGACGAGCATCTCGCCGAGCCACCAGGCACGCAGCGCGTCGTAGCGTTGAGACTGCAGGCGCTGGTCGTCGCGGCGCTGCTCGGGCGTCCAGGCGTTGCGCACCGCGCGCGGCGGCGGCAGCTCGTCCACCCAGGCCGGCATCGGCGTGAAGGTGTCGGCGCGCGCGTCGTCGAGCAGCAGCGCGACGGCCTGCGCACGCGTCGTGCCCACGTGTCGTGCCACCTCGTCGGGCGCCGGCGTGAAGCCGGTGCGCGCGAGCAGGAAACGCACGTCGTCGGCGTCGAGCGGGTCCTGCATCATCGCGGGCCACGCGTCGCCCGCGCTGGCCGTGTGCTTCGTCTTGCCGGTCCCGGCTTCATGTCGGCGCATCGCTGCATCGCTCCCGAAAGCGCATTGAACGAATCGCGCGCAGCGTGGCGCGCGGCATGCCCGGTAAACGGGCGCGAGCCGCGACACGTTGACCACGCAAACGTTACGACACGTGACGAGCGACGGCCGCCGCGCACACGAACGGTGCGAAGCACAACGATGCAATCGGATTCGGAAAATCGGAGAAAGGCGGGAACGACAGGACCAGCGGATGAAGCGTCATGCGAGCGCGGCGCGGCAGCGCGATCAGCGCTTGTAGAGTTCGCGCACGGCGTCTTCGATGTGCTGGCGGAGCAGGTGCCGTTCCTCGGGCGTCATGTGCCCGTCGCGGCGGTGCTGATCGAGGTCGGGGGGCACGGCGGCGCGGCCCGGCGGATCGTCGAAATGATCGACCACCACGCGCTGTTGCGGCGCCTCGCGGCCACGAACCTTATGCGACAATCCGCCCCGCTCGTAGCGCTGCGCGCAAGCGAAGTTCGATGCAAAGAGACCTGCGAACACGATCGTCAGTGCGCATGCAATCCGGTGCGGTCGCATCACTGTTCTCGCTTCTGTGGTCGATTTGTTCCCTTCGTCACGCGGCAACCGTTTAACCTCTGGTACTTGAACAAACCCGTCGAATATCGGGCAAACGAACTACGAAATATCGAGTGGGTGGAGTATCCACTGAAGTTCCGCGCCAAGTAAAGGAGTCTCTAACGACTGTCTTTACTGATCATCGCAGCACGGGTAAATTTTGTAACTGACTGTTACTCGTAAAATCCCGCGCCCGTGCGCGCCTTCCTAATCGCGATAAGATGCCGTCCATGGAAACCAAAAACCCTTCGAAAATCCTCGTCGTCGACGACGATCCCCGTCTGCGCGATCTGCTGCGTCGCTATCTCGGCGAACAGGGCTTCAATGTATACGTCGCCGAAAACGCGACGGCAATGAACAAGCTCTGGGTGCGCGAGCGTTTCGACCTGCTCGTGCTCGACCTGATGCTGCCGGGCGAGGATGGCCTGTCGATCTGCCGCCGCCTGCGCGGCAGCAACGACCGCACGCCGATCATCATGCTGACGGCGAAGGGCGAGGACGTGGATCGCATCGTCGGGCTCGAGATGGGCGCCGACGATTACCTGCCGAAGCCGTTCAATCCGCGCGAGCTGGTGGCCCGCATCCACGCGGTGCTGCGTCGCCAGGCGCCGGCCGAGCTGCCGGGCGCGCCGTCGGAAACCACCGAGGTGTTCGAGTTCGGCGAGTTCTCGCTGAATCTCGCCACGCGCACGCTCACCAAGTCGGGTCAGGAGATTCCGCTGACCACCGGCGAATTCTCGGTGCTGAAGGTGTTCGCGCGTCATCCGCGCCAGCCGCTGTCGCGCGAAAAGCTGATGGAACTCGCGCGCGGCCGTGAATACGAAGTGTTCGACCGCAGCCTCGACGTGCAGATCTCGCGTCTGCGCAAGCTGATCGAACCCGATCCGGGCAGCCCGCGCTTCATCCAGACCGTCTGGGGCCTCGGTTACGTGTTCATCCCCGACGGCGCAGCGTAAGCCCTCGCGACGCGCGTGCCACGCGCGTCGCCCCTCCCTGCCTTGCCTCGACCCGGCCGCCCTATGCGTATCGACCGGCGCCTCCTGACGCTCGTTTTCGGCGGGCTGTTCTGGCGCACCTTCCTGCTGATCGCGCTGCTGATCGCGGTGAGCCTGGCCGCGTGGTTCCAGAGCTTCCGCGTGATCGAGCGCGAGCCGCGCGCGCAGCGCGTGGCGCTGCAGCTCGTGGCCGTCGTGAAGCTCACGCGCACCGCCCTGCTCTATTCGGATCCGGACCTGCGCCGCGCGCTGCTCCAGGATCTCGAGAGCAACGAGGGCGTGCGCGTGTATCCGCGCGAAACCACCGACAAGTTCAAGCTGCAGCCCGATGAATCGCTGAATCGTCTGATCGAACACGACATCCGCAGCCGGCTCGGCGACGACACCGTGATCGCGCAGTCGGTCAACGACATCCCCGGCGTGTGGATCAGCTTCAAGATCGACGACGACGATTACTGGGTCGCCCTCGATCGCGACCAGCTCGACACCGTCACGGGCCTGCAATGGGCCGGCTGGGGCCTGTTCGCGCTGGCGCTGTCGCTGCTCGGCTCGGCCTTCATCACGAGCCTCGTGAATCAGCCGTTCTCGCGGCTCGCGCACGCGGCGCGCAAGGTGGGCGCCGGGCAGATGCCCGAGCCGCTGCCCGAGCGCGGCATGGGCGTGGCCGCCGACACCAATCGCAGCTTCAACCAGATGGTGCGCGATCTCGAGCAGCTCGACGCGGACCGCGCGCTGATGCTGGCCGGCATCTCGCACGACCTGCGCACGCCGCTCGCGCGGCTGCGGCTCGAAACCGAGATGAGCCCGTCCGATCAGGCCACCAAGGACGCGATGGTGGACGACATCGAGCAGATGGACCGCATCATCGCGGCCTTCATCGATTACGCGCGGCCGATGCAGCAGCGCACGCTCGAGCCGGTGGATCTGTCGCTGGTCGCGCACGACGTGGCCGCGCGCATCGCCAACGAGGACGGCGTGCAGATCGTCATGAAGCTGGCGCCGGCCGCGGTGGTGGAAGCCGACGAGACCGACATGCGCCGCGTGATCGGCAACCTCGTGGAGAACGCGCGCAAGTACGGCCTGAGCCGCGACGACGGCATCGCGCGGATCACCGTGGAGACGCGTTCGTCGCCCACCCGCGTGGAAGTGGTCGTGCGCGACGAGGGCCCCGGCATCCCCGACGATCAGCTGCCGCTCGTGATGCGGCCGTTCTACCGGGTCGACGCCGCGCGCAGCAAGGCCGACGGCACCGGCCTCGGCATGGCGATCGTGCTGCGCATCGTGGGCCGCTACCGCGGCACGCTGAAGCTGCGCAATCGCGCGCCCGAACCGGGCCTCGAGGTCACGCTCGACTTCCAGGTCGGCAAGGCACGCCCGACCGCCTGAGCGAGTCCACTCCCGCTCGCCGCCCCGCTTCCCTTCCCGGCCTTCGGGCGTTCGTCACCATAGCCCCGCGCTAAGCAAACGAACGCCCGATAGCGCGCCCCGCGCGCCTATCATCCTTGCAGGTTCCCGTTCATCCGATTCACCGAAACGGAGCATGCCCATGAAAACCGTCGGCGACGTGCTGGAGGCGTTCACCGTGGTGGCCGCCCGGCCCGGCTTCCATCATCCCGAGGAACACGGCGAGGCCGCGTTCGAGCTGATCACCGAGGCCTCGTTTCCGGGCCAGTGGAAGATCCTCTATTTCTATCCGCGCGACTTCAGCGCGCTGTGCGCCACCGAAATCGCCGCCTTCGCGCGCCTGCAGGCGCAGTTCGACGAGCGCGACGCGGTGCTGCTCGGCGGCAGCGCCGACAACGAGCTCGCCAAGCTCGCCTGGCGCCGCGAGCACCCCGACCTCGAGCGGCTCGGCCATTACACCTTCGGCGACGTGAAGGGCGAGCTGATCGACCAGCTCGGCGTGCGCGACAAGGAAGCCGGCGTGGCGCTGCGCGCGACCTTCATCGTGGATCCCGACAACACGATCCAGCACGTGTCGGTCAACAACCTCGTGGTGGGCCGCGATCCCGACGAGATCCTGCGCATCCTCGACGCGCTGCAGACCGGCCGGCCGTGCCCGGCGCGCCGGTCGATCGGCGGGGCCACGCCGAGTGCGTCGTAAACGAGATCGCCCCGCCATGAAGGCGGGGCGATGCGATGGCTCAGGTGGCGGGCGGCGGCCGCCACGGCGCTGGCCGGCTCAGCCCTCGCGCACCAGCAGCGCGGCGGCCTGCGCCTCGATGCCCTCGCCGCGGCCCAGATAGCCGAGCTTCTCGTTGGTCTTCGCCTTCACGTTCACGCGGTCGAGCGAGAGGCCGAGATCCTCGGCGATCGTCGCGCGCATCGCCTCGATGTGCGGCGCGAGCTTCGGCGCCTGCGCGATCACCGTGGTGTCCACGTTGCGGATCGAGAAGCCCGCCGCCTTCACGCGCTTCACGCATTCGCGCAGCAGCACGCGGCTGTCGGCGCCCTCGAACTGCGCGTCGGTATCCGAGAAGTGACGGCCGATGTCGCCGAGCGCGGCCGCGCCGAACAGCGCGTCGGTCAGCGCGTGCAGCAGCACGTCGGCGTCCGAGTGGCCGAGCAGCCCGCGCTCGTAGGGGATCGTCACGCCGCCGATGATGAGCGGCCGGCCGGGAACCAGTTGGTGTACGTCGTAGCCTTGTCCGATTCTGATGTCCATGCTGGGTCGGTTCCTGGTTGAGTGGATCAGGAGGCGTTCGCCGGCCGCGACAGGAATGCCTCGGCCAGATCGAAATCCTCGGGGTACGTGACCTTGAAGTTGCGCAGATTGCCCTGCACCACGCGCGGCGCGTGGCCGGTCCATTCGATCGCGCTGGCCTCGTCGGTCAGATCGTGGCCGGCGGCCTGCGCGGCGAGGATCGCATCGCGCAGCATGCCGATGCGGAACATCTGCGGCGTCTGTGCCTGCCAGAGCCCGTCGCGCGACTCGGTGCGCGCGATCTCGTCGCCGCCGGCCGGCACGCGCTTGAGCGTGTCGGCCACCGGCAGCGCCACGATGCCGCCCACCGGGTCGTCCTTGAGCGTGGCGATCAGCGTGCGGATCAGCGCCGGCGTGATGCCGGGGCGCGCCGCGTCGTGCACGAGCACCCAGTCGGCATCGCTCGCGCCGAATTCGGCGGTCAGCCGCAGCAGGCCGTTGAGCACCGAGGCCTGCCGCGAGGCGCCGCCGCAGCGGGCCACCGCGAAGCGCAGGCCCGAGAAGCGGCGCGCGTCGAAATGGGTGTCGTCGGGCGAGATCACCACCAGCGTTTGCGCGAATTCGCTGAGCGCATCGAACGCCGCGAGCGTGTAGTGCAGCAGCGCGCGACCGGCGAGCGTGCGGTACTGCTTGGGCAGCGCCGAACCGGAGCGGCTGCCGGTGCCGGCGCAGGGAATCAGGGCGAAAAGTCGGGGAGTCACGTGAGCGAACGCCGGAAAAAAGAAAAATCGAAGGACGGATTTTATAATAGGTCTTTCGCCTCGGCCGCCGTACCGCTTGTCGTGCCGCCTGACGCGCCCCGGCGCATGCCTTTCCAGCCTCGCTCATGCCAGAAAAAGCCAGCAGTCCGTCGTCCCCCGTCGCACTCGTCAAACCGGGCCAACGCTTCGCCTTCGACGGCGCCCACGGCTCCGCCGACGGGCTCGCGATCGCCCGCTACCTCACCGCGCACAAGGCCCAGGTGCCGCTGCTGGCGGTGATCTGCGCCAATGCCGTGGACGCCCAGCGGCTCTCGCAGGAAATCGGCTTCTTCGCGCCCGAGGCGCGCGTGCGCCTGCTGCCCGACTGGGAAACGCTGCCGTACGACACCTTCTCGCCGCACCAGGATCTGGTCTCGGAGCGGCTCGCCACGCTGCACGACCTCGGCGAGGGCCGCTGCGACATCCTGCTGGTGCCGGCCACCACGGCCCTGTACCGCATGCCGCCGGCCTCGTTCCTGGCCGCCTACACCTTCGCGTTCACGCAGGGCGAGCGCCTGGACGAGGCGAAGCTGAAGGCGCAGCTCACGCTGGCCGGCTACGAGCACGTGAGCCAGGTGGTGCGCCCCGGCGAATACTGCGTGCGCGGCTCGCTGATCGACCTGTTCCCGATGGGCTCGCCGCTGCCCTACCGGATCGACCTGTTCGACGATCAGGTGGATTCGATCCGCGCCTTCGACCCCGACACCCAGCGCAGCCTCTACCCGGTGCGCGACGTGCGCCTGCTGCCGGGCCGCGAATTCCCGTTCGACGAGACCGCGCGCACCGCCTTCCGCAGCCGCTGGCGCGAGACCTTCGAGGGCGACCCGAGCCGCGCCACGATCTATCGCGACATCGGCAACGGCGTGCCGTCGGCCGGCATCGAGTACTACCTGCCGCTGTTCTTCGACGACACCGCCACGCTGTTCCACTACCTGCCCGAGCACGCGCACCTCGTGTTCAGCGGCGATCTGGACACCGCGATCCGCCGCTTCACGGCCGACACGAAGCAGCGCTACACCTTCATGTCGCACGATCGCGAGCGGCCGATCCTCGAGCCGGCGCGGCTGTTCCTCAGCGACGACGATTTCTACACGCTCGCCAAGCCGTTCGCGCGCGTGGTGCTGCCCGCGCAGGCACCGGGCGGCTGGGCCACGGCGCTGCCGCCGCTCGCGCTCGAGCGCCAGGCCGACGATCCGCTCGCCGCGCTGCGCCAGTACCTGTCCAGCTCGCCGAACCGCGTGCTGTTCACGGTGGAATCGGCGGGCCGCCGCGAAACCATCGCGCAGTTGCTGGCCGAGAATGGCCTGCGCCCGGTCGGCAACGACGGCTACGCGGCCTGGCTCGCCACCGACGAACGCTTCGCGCTCGGCGTGGCGCAGCTCACCAGCGGCTTCGCGGTGCCCGGCGAAGGCTGGGCGATCGTCACCGAGACCGAGCTGTACGGTGCCGGCAGCCGCCGCAGCGGGCGCCGCCGCCAGGAGCAGGCCAGCAACGTCGACGCGATGGTGCGCGACCTGTCCGAGCTCAAGGTGGGCGACCCGGTGGTGCACACCCAGCACGGCATCGGCCGCTACATGGGCCTCGTGTCGATGGATCTCGGCGAGGGCGAGACCGAATTCCTGCACCTCGAATACGCCGGCGAGAGCAAGCTCTACGTGCCGGTGTCGCAACTGCACGTGATCTCGCGCTACAGCGGCGCCGATCCCGACAGCGCGCCGCTGCACTCGCTCGGCTCGGGCCAGTGGGAGCGCGCCAAGCGCAAGGCCGCGCAGCAGATCCGCGACACCGCGGCCGAGCTGCTGAACCTGTACGCGCGCCGCGCCGCGCGCGAGGGCCATGCGTTCTCGCTCGAGCCGCGCGACTACGTGAAGTTCGCCGAGAGCTTCGGCTTCGAGGAAACGCCCGATCAGGCCGCCGCGATCGCGGCCGTGATCGGCGACATGACCAGCGGCAAGCCGATGGACCGCCTGGTGTGCGGCGACGTGGGCTTCGGCAAGACCGAGGTGGCGTTGCGCGCGGCCTTCATCGCCGTGCTCGGCGGCAAGCAGGTGGCCCTGCTCTCGCCCACCACGCTGCTGGCCGAGCAGCACACCCAGACCTTCATCGACCGCTTCGCCGACTGGCCGGTGCGCATCGTGGAGCTGTCGCGCTTCAAGTCCACCAAGGAAGTGAACGCGGCGATCGCGCAGATCAACGAGGGCAGCGTCGACATCGTGATCGGCACCCACAAGCTGCTGTCCTCCGACGTGCAGTTCAAGCGGCTCGGGCTGGTGGTGATCGACGAGGAACACCGCTTCGGCGTGCGCCAGAAGGAGGCGCTGAAGGCGCTGCGCGCCGAGGTGGACGTGCTGACGCTGACCGCCACGCCGATTCCGCGCACGCTCGGCATGGCGCTCGAGGGCCTGCGCGATTTCTCGGTGATCGCCACCGCGCCGCAGAAGCGGCTCGCGATCAAGACCTTCGTGCGCCGCGAGGACGACAGCGTGATCCGCGAGGCGATGCTGCGCGAGCTCAAGCGCGGCGGCCAGGTGTACTTCCTGCACAACGAGGTCGAGACGATCGAGAACCGCCGTGCGATGCTCGAGGAGCTGGTGCCCGAGGCGCGCATCGCGATCGCGCACGGCCAGATGCACGAGCGCGAGCTCGAGCGCGTGATGCGCGAGTTCGTGGGCCAGCGCGCCAACGTGCTGCTGTGTACCACCATCATCGAGACCGGCATCGACGTGCCGAGCGCGAACACGATCATCATGCATCGCGCCGACAAGTTCGGCCTGGCCCAGCTGCACCAGTTGCGCGGCCGGGTCGGACGTTCGCATCACCAGGCCTATGCCTACCTGCTGGTACACGATCCGCAGGCGCTCACCAAGCAGGCGCAGCGCCGGCTCGAGGCGATCCAGCAGATGGAGGAGCTCGGCTCGGGCTTCTATCTGGCGATGCACGATCTCGAGATTCGCGGCACCGGCGAGGTGCTCGGCGACAAGCAGTCGGGCGAGATCCACGAGATCGGCTTCCAGCTCTACACCGACATGCTCAACGACGCGGTGAAGGCGCTCAAGAACGGCCGCGAGCCGGACCTGCTCGCGCCGCTCGCGGCCACCACCGAGATCAACCTGCACTCGCCGGCGATCCTGCCGGCCGACTACTGCACCGACGTGCAGGAGCGGCTCTCGCTCTACAAGCGCCTTGCCAACTGCGAGGACGGCGAATCGATCGACGCGATCCAGGAGGAGCTGATCGACCGCTTCGGCAAGCTGCCGCCGCAGGCGCACGCGCTGGTGGAAACGCACCGGCTGCGGCTGCTGGCCAAGCCGCTCGGCATCAGCAAGATCGACGCGAGCGAGACCGCGATCGGCATGCAGTTCGTGCCGAATCCGCCGATCGATCCGATGCGCATCATCGAGATGGTGCAGAAGCATCGCCACGTGAAGCTCGCCGGGCAGGACAAGCTGCGCATCGAGACGCGCTCGCCCGACCTGGCGATCCGCGTGTCGACGATCAAGGAGACGCTGCGTGCGCTCGGTCATCCGGGCGCGGCCGGCAAGGCGGCCGCGGCGCGCTGAATCGCGCCACCCGCGCCGGATCTGCCCCGCAGGCACGCGCCGGCGCGCGCCACATGCTGCACCGCAAGGCGGCCCGCGAACGCGGGCCGCCTTGTTTTTGAGTATGATTTTCGTATTGCCATCCGGAGTTTCACCATGCGTTCCGACGCCACCGCGCCGCCCGCCGCTTCTGCTTCCACTGCCGCTGCCTCCGCTCCCACCTCGCCCGCCGCCGCCGATTCCCCGCTCAGCCTCGACTGGGTGCGCGAGCTCGTGCGCATGGACACCACGAGCCGCGTGCCGAACCTCGGCCTGATCGAGACCGTGCGCGACGCGCTGGCCAAACGCGGCATCCGCTCCGAGCTGACCTTCGACAAGCGCGAGGGCTGGGCCAACCTGTTCGCCACGATTCCCGCGCACGACGGCGCGACCGACGGCGGCGTGGTGCTGTCGGGCCACACCGACGTGGTGCCGGTGGACGGCCAGACGTGGGACAGCGATCCGTTCGCCCCCGAGATCCGCGACGGCAAGCTGTACGGCCGCGGCACCTGCGACATGAAGGGCTTCATCGGCGCGGCGCTCGCGCTGGTGCCCGAGATGCAGGCCGCGAAGCTCGTGCGCCCGATCCATTTCGCGCTGTCCTACGACGAGGAAATCGGCTGCGCGGGCGCGCCGCTGCTGATCGCCGACCTGAAGGCACGCGGCCTGAACCCGAGCGGCTGCATCGTCGGCGAGCCCACCAGCATGCGCCCGATCATCGCGCACAAGGGCATCAACACCTATCGCTGCTGCGTGCGCGGCCACGCGGCCCATTCGTCGCTGACGCCGAAGGGCCTCAACGCGATCGAATACGCGGCGCGCCTGATCTGCCACATTCGCGACATCGCCGACGAATTCCGCGCCAACGGCCCGTTCGACGAGCTGTACGACGTGCCGTTCACCACCGCGCAGACCAGCCTGATCGAGGGCGGCAACGCGATCAACACGGTGCCGGCCGAATGCCGCTTCTCGTTCGAGTTCCGCAACCTGCCGACGCTCGATCCCGACGCGATCTTCGCGAGGATCGACGCCTACGCGCGCGACACGCTGCTGCCGAAGATGCGCCGCGAGCACCCGGACGCGGCCATCGAGATCTCGAAGATCGCCGCCGCGCCGGGCCTCGACGCCGACGAGCAGGCCGCGATCACCGAACTCGTGCGCGCGCTGACGGCCGACCAGTCGCGACGCAAGGTCGCCTACGGCACCGAGGCGGGCCTGTTCGCGAACGCGGGCATCCCGAGCATCGTGTGCGGCCCCGGCAACATCGAGCAGGCGCACAAGCCGAACGAATTCCTCGAGATCGCGCAGCTCGCCGAGTGCGAACGCTTCCTGCACAAATTCGTCTACGGCATGACACTCGCCTGAGAACAGCCTGCCGACGGCGCGCGCCGGATCCGGCGGGCGCCGCGCCCGCGCCACCATGTCCACGCTCGCTCCCGCCCCCAACCCCGCCCTGGCAGCCGCCGCGGCGAACCCGCCGTCGGTCGACGGCACCCCGGTCCCCACGCTCGACGACATCGCCGCCGAACACGCCGCGCTCGCGCCGTGGGTGGCGCGCACGCCCGTATTCGAGCGCGCCGACCTGCCCGCGCTGGAAGCCGTGCACGTGAACCTGAAGTACGAGCTGCTGCAGGCGAGCGGCAGCTTCAAGGTGCGCGGCGCATTCGCGAACCTGCGCGCGCTCGGCGAGGCGCAGAAGCGGATCGGCGTGACCTGCGTGTCCACCGGCAATCACGCGGCCGCCGTGGCCTATGCCGCGATGCGGCTCGGCATCGGCGCGAAGGTGGTGATCCAGGCCGGCGCGGGGCCGGCCGCGCTCGCGCTGTGCCGCCAGTACGGCGCGGAGGTCGTGATCGCCGACGATCACGATCAGGCCTTCGAGCTGGTGCGGCGCATCGAGACCGAGGAAGGGCGGCAGTTCGTGCATGCCTTCAACGGCTATCGCACGATTCTCGGCACGGCCACGCTCGGCTACGAATGGGCGACCCAGGCCCCGGATCTCGACGCGGTGATCGTGGCGGTGGGCGGCGGCGGCCTCGCGGCCGGCGTGGCCACGGCGCTGCGGCTCGCCAACCCGCGCATCCGCGTGTACGGCGTCGAGCCGGCCGGCGCCGATGCGATGAGCCGCAGCTTCGCGGCCAATCGTCCAGTCGGTCCGGCCGATGCGCGCGCGCCGCGCGGCCTGCACACGATTGCCGGCTCGCTCGCGGCCATGCACACCGAGGAATACGGCTACACGCTGTGCCGCCGCCACGTGGAGCGGCTCGTGACCGTGGACGACGACGCGCTGCGCGCCGCGATGCACTACCTGTTCATGCACCTGAAGACCGTGGCCGAGCCGGCCTGCGCGGCGCCCGTGGCCGCCCTGCTCGGCCCGCTGCGCGAGACGCTGCAGGGCTGCCGCGTGGGTCTGCTGCTGGCCGGCTCGAACATCGACACGGCCACGCTCGCCTCGCATCTGGCCGCATATCGCGCCCGCTGAGGCGAGCGTTCGCCGGCGCACCGAGGATATCCCCAGATTGTGTTGAGTAGCCTGTGGACAAGCGCCTGACAAGCGGGCCAAGTGCTTGATCGGACGTGCTTTCGTGGCGCTGACTCGAATCGGTCGGGGCGGCTGCGACGCGCGTTTCGGCCGCCGCGCCGCCCGCCCGCTGCGCACGCGCTGACCTCGGCGGGGCCCCCGAAAAAAAACCGAACCCGCTCAACGGCTTGCGCCGCCCGCCCGACAGTTATCAACAAGGATCTCAACACAAACTGTGGACAACCCGCGGCGCCCGCTCAGGGTGCGCGCGCCTTGACCAGATCGACCAGCGCGCGCAGGCCGGCCGGCATGTGGCGGTTCGCCGGGAAGTACAGGAACAGCCCCGACACGGGCGGGCACCAGGCCTCGAGCACCGCGCTCAGCTGCCCCGCGGCGAGCCACGGCTCGGCATAGGGCTCGGGCACGTAGGCGATGCCGAGCCCGGCCACCGCCGCTTCCACCATCAGCGTGTTGTTGTCGAGCGTGAGCGTGCCCGGCACGTCGATCGCGAGCACCTGGCCGCGCCGCTCGAATTCCCAGCGATAGCGCTTGCCGCTCGGCAGGCGCTGGCGCAGGCAGCGATGCGCGAGCAGATCGTCGGGCGTGCGCAGCCGCGGCGCGGCCTCCAGATAGGCCGGCGCGGCCACCGCCAGGAAGCGGAAATCCGGCCCGAGCCGCACCGCCACCATGTCCTTCGGCACCGCCTCGCCAAGCCGGATGCCCGCGTCGAAGCCCTGCCCCACGATGTCGACGAGCTGCCCCTGCGCCACCAGATCGAGCTCGACCTGCGGATGGCGACGCTGGAATTCCGGCACCACGGTTTCGAGCAGCAGGCGGATCGCGCCCTCGCTGCCGTTGATGCGCACCACCCCGCCGGGCCGCCCGCCCGCGGCGGCCGTGTCGTCGAGCACGGCCGACAGCTCGCCGAGCACGGGCCCGAGGCGCGCGAGCAACTGCTCGCCGTCCTGGGTGAGCGACACGCTGCGCGTGGTGCGATTGAGCAGACGCACGCCGAGCTGCTGTTCGAGCCCGCGCATCGCGTGGCTCAGCGCCGAGTGCGAGACGCCGGTCGCATCGGCCGCGCGCCGGAAGCTGCGATGCGCGGCCACCGCGAGGAAGGCATGGAGATCCTGGATCGAGGGCGATTTCATTGGTTGATATTACTCACCAACTCATGCCGATTCCAGCGGGTTCTCGAACCAATCACGGCCGCCTAGCATCGGGGTTCGCGAAACGACCCAGGAGCACATCATGCAGAACAAGACGTGGTTCATCACCGGCACCTCGGCCGGGCTCGGCCGCCTGCTGACCGAAGCGCTGCTCGCGCGCGGCGACCGCGTGGCGGCCACGCTGCGCCGCGACGGCGCGCTCGACGCGCTGAAGGCCGAGCACGGCGAGCGGCTGCTGACGCTGCACGCCGACGTGACCGACACGGCCTCGCTGCGCGCCGCGGTGGCCGACGCGTTCGGCCACTTCGGCCGGATCGACGTGGTGGTCAGCAACGCCGCCTACGGCCTGTTCGGCGCTGGCGAGGAAGCCACCGACGCGCAGATCGAGCGCCAGATCGCCACCAACCTGACCGGCTCGATCCAGCTGATCCGCGCGGTGCTGCCGCGCCTGCGCGCGCAGGGCGGCGGGCGCATCGTGCAGGTCTCGTCCGAGGGCGGCCAGATCGCCTATCCGGGCTTCAGCCTCTATCACGCGACCAAGTGGGGCATCGAGGGCTTCGTGGAATCGGTGGCGCAGGAAGTGGCGCCGTTCGGCATCGACTTCGTGATCGTCGAGCCGGGCCCGACGCGCACCGAATTCGGTGCGAGCCTCGAACGCACCGAGCCGATGGCCTGCTACGAGGCGACGCCGGCCGGCGAGATCCGCCGCGCGATCGGCAGCGGCGCGTTCGCCGAATACGGCAATGCGCGCAAGACCGTCGAGGCGATGCTGCCGGTGCTCGATGCGCCCACCCCGCCGCTGCGGCTCGCGCTCGGCGCCTCGCCGTATCGCTCGATCCCGGCGAAACTGCGCGAGCGGCTCGCGCTGGTGGAATCGCAGCGCGAGATCGCGCTGTCGGTGATGGACGGCGAGACGTCGTAAACGAAAAACGTCGCGGCAAACGGCACCGCGACGTTTCATGCTGCATCCGGACCGCACGCGCCCGCCCTGCCGCGGGCGCGTGTCGTTCTTCTGTTCGTCAGTGCGTCACTTGTCGAACATGTCCATGATCTGCTGCTTCTCCTGCGCCGTGACCGGCGGCGGCGTGAGGCCCGCCGCACCGGCCGAGCCCAGCGCGTCGCTGGCGTTGATCGAGTTGCCCAGCGCGGCGTTGTCGAGCGCGCCCACGAAGCCGTTGCCCGGCGTGTGATCGGCGAAGTACAGCTCGCCGTCGATGCTGGTCACGCCTTCGGGCATCGGCATCGGTGCCTCGGGCACGCCGTGCAGCGCGGTGCGCATGTAGCTGATCCAGATCGGCAGCGCGAGCTGCGCGCCGAATTCGCGGCTGCCGAGGCTCTTCGGCTGGTCGTAGCCCATCCAGGCCACCGCCACCAGCGACTGCTGATAGCCGGCGAACCAGCCGTCCTTCGCATCGTTGGTGGTACCGGTCTTGCCCTGCAGGTCGCTGCGGCCCAGCACGTTCGAGCCCGCACCGGTGCCGGCCGTGGCCACCGTGTGCAGCAGGCTGTTCATGATGTACGCGTTCGGCGCGTCGATCGTGCGCTGCGCGTTGCTGCCCGCGGTGGCCGGCTGCGCCTTCTGCAGCGGCTGGCCGTGCGCGTCGTCCACTTCCGCGATCAGGTACGGATCGACGCGATAGCCGCCGTTGGCGAACACCGAATACGCGCCCGCGAGCTGCAGCGGCGTGACGAGGCCCGCGCCGAGCGCCATCGGCAGGTACGGCGGCGTCTTGGCCGGATCGAAGCCGAAGCGCTGCGTGACGTAATCCTGCGCGTACTTGGTGCCGATCGAGGCGAGGATCCGGATCGAGACGAGGTTCTTCGAGCGGCGCAGCGCGTCGCGCATCGTCATCGGGCCGTCGGGCTGATCGTCGTCCTTCGGTTCCCAGGCCGCGCCCCCCGGCGTGCTCGACGGGAACGACAGCGGCGCATCGTCGATGATGGTGGCCGGCCCCATGCCCTTGTCGAGCGCGGCCGAGTAGATGAACGGCTTGAAGCTCGAGCCCGGCTGGCGCCACGCCTGCGTGACGTGGTTGAACTTGCTCTTGTTGAAGTCGAAGCCGCCGACCAGCGAGCGGATCGCGCCGTCCTGCGGCGTCAGCGCGATCAGCGCGCCTTCCACCTGCGGCAGCTGCGAGAGCTGCCACGCGCCCTTGGCGTCCTTCGTGACGCGCACGATCGAGCCGACCTTGATGCGCAGCGCGTCCGAGGCGCGCGGGCTCAGCGCGGCGGCCGCGAAGCGGATGCCCGCGCCGTTCAGCGTGGCCGTCTCGCCGCCCACGAACTGCACCTGCACGGCCTGCGGCGAGGCCGCCGTGACCACGGCCGATTGCAGATCGCCGTTGTCGGGGTGATCGGACAGCGCGTCGTCGATCGCCTCGTCGCGCGGGTCGCCGGCGGCCGGCAGCGCGATGAAGCCTTCGGGGCCGCGATAGCCGTGGCGACGCTCGTAATCGAGGATGCCGCGACGCACCGACTGATAGGCCGCTTCCTGATCGGCCGAGTTGATCGTGGTGGTGACGGTCAGCCCGCGCGTATAGGTTTCGTCCTTGTACTGCGCGTACATCATCTGCCGCACCATCTCGGCGATGAATTCCGCGTGCACCGCGTACTGGTTGCCCGGCGTGCGCGTGTGCAGCTCCTCCTTCACGGCCGCATCGTATTGCTGCGGCGTGATGTAGCCGAGATCACGCATGCGCGACAGGATGTATTGCTGACGCACCTTCGCGCGCTTCGGATTGACCACCGGGTTGTAGGCCGACGGCGCCTTCGGCAGCCCGGCCAGCATCGCGGCCTCGGCCACGTCGATGTCCTTCAGGTCCTTGCCGAAATACACGCGCGCGGCGGCGGCGAAGCCGTAGGCGCGCTGGCCCAGATAGATCTGGTTCATGTACAGCTCGAGAATCTGATCCTTGCTCAGGGTCTTCTCGATCTTGTACGCGAGCAGCATTTCGTAGATCTTGCGCGTGTAGGTCTTCTCGCTGGACAGGAAGAAGTTGCGCGCGACCTGCATCGTGATCGTGCTGGCGCCCTGGCGCGCGCCACCGTGCATCAGGTCGGCCACGCCGGCCCGCATGATGCCCACGAAGTCCACGCCGCCGTGTTCGTAGAAGCGGTAATCCTCGATCGCGAGCACCGCCTTCTTCATCACGTCGGGGATCTCGTCGAAGCGCACCAGGCTGCGGCGCTCCTCGCCGAATTCGCCGATCAGCACGTGGTCGGCCGTGAACACGCGCAGCGGCACCTTCGGCTGGTAGTTGGTGAGCGCGTCGAGCGAGGGCAGCTGCGGGGCCATCACCACCAGCGCGTAGCCCACGATCAGCGCACCGATCACCACCGCCACGGCCACCAGGCCGGCGAACCAGATCGCGATGCGCGCACCGAACGAGCGGCCGCCGGAGCGCCCGTCGCCGCCACCGCCTCGCCCGCCGCCGCCACCGCGATCGCCGTCACCGCCGTGGCGGTCGGACTCGTCTGCGTAGAAAGCTCCGGAGGGCGAACGACGTAATTTGTAATTGGGTTCGGAATCGGACGGACGTTTGATGATCGGCATGTCGGAATGGCAGGCGCCGCTGCGGCACCGTGAGCGCGCGCGAGGCGGGCGCAGGTGGATCGATTGCGTCAGGCTGAAGCGATGCGCATGGAGCGTAGCACGTCGTCGGATCCGGGCACGTGTGGATCCGCTCCCGCGACGTGACAGCGCATTTTAATGAAATCGCCCCGGCCCCCGCGCGGTATTTTGTAAAAATTTCCTCGGATGACACGCTGCGTGCCGCAATCGGCCTCGACCGGGCACCCGGCACGGCAGGAACCGGCGCGGGAGGCGCCGCTCGCGCGGCTTTCAGCGGGCTATCGGAAAACGGTGCAGCGTGACGATACACGAGCTTTGGCGCGACACCGGCTTTCATCGCCGAAAGCATTGTATCCATCTGTGATTTCCGCTGGAAATTCGCGCCGCGCGCCCCTACCTTCCAGCCGCGCGAGCCGCTTGCGCACGCCGCGCCGAACGCCGTGTTTAAGCGGTGTTTAAGCGATCCGGTGGTGTAATATCCGCCGGCACATCGGGCGCCGTGCGCCGTGCCGCCGATGCGGTCGCCGACCGCGTCGTCATTTCATCATGGAGGGTTTCATGTCGCTTTTCGACTCTATTTCGCGCACGCTCAAGGGCCTGCTGAACGACGCAGCCGACTCGGTGCAGGATCCGTCGCGCGACGCACGCCAGATCGTGCGGGAGCTCGACGACAGCATTGGCCGCGCCGAGAACTCGCTGATCGAGATCGAGGCACAGGTGGCCACCCAGCGCAGCAAGTGCGATGCGGCCAACGACAAGGTCCGCAAGTACGAAGACGGCGCGAAGCGCGCGCTGCAGTCGGGCGACGAAGGCCTGGCCCGCGAGGCGCTGACCGCGCAGACCAACGCCGAAGTCGAGCGCGATGCGCTCGCGCACGAACTCGAGACGCTCGAGCCGTCGGTCGCCAAGCTCAAGTCGCAGATCGCCGACATGCGTCAGCGTCGCAACGACCTCAACACGCGCTCGAACATCCTGCAGGCCAAGCAGGAAATCGCGCAGGCCAAGGACGTCGCGGCCACCGCGCTCGGCGGCATCGGCGGCAAGGATCTGTCGGGCGACTTCCAGAAGCTCGAGGACAAGGTCGCGCTGTCGAACGCGCGCTCCGACGCGCGCCTGAACTCGGCCGACACGAACAGCGGCAAGGCGCTCGACGACAAGCTCGCCGCGCTCAATCGCGGCCCGTCGGTCGACGATCGCCTCGAAGCGCTGAAGAAGCAACTGAACACGCCGGCGCAGTAAGGCCCGCACCGGCCGCCGGGCGCGGCCGGGAGACGGATCCCTCGCAGGCTCCGCTTCCCGCCGCGCCCGGCATCCCTCGCAAGGAGGCAGGCTCGCCGCCTGGATCATCATGAAGAAATTCATCGCCGCCACCGGCATCGCGCTGCTCGTCGCCTCGACCAGCGTGTTCGCAGCCGTGCCGTCGCTGTCGCAGGTCATCGACTCGATCAATCGCCACGACTGGCAACGCGCCGACTCGCAGCTCACCGAGGTCATCGCCGCGCACCCGGACAACCCGCGCGCGCACTATCTGTACGGGCAGGTGCTCGACCGCGAAGGCCGCTCGGCCGACGCGCTGGCCGAGATCGAGCGCGCGAAGTCGCTCGACCCGTCGCTGAAATTCACGAATGCCAACGCCTTCGCGCAGACCGAAGCGCATCTGCGCGCGGACGCGAACCGCGCCTCGGGCGAACGCCGCTCCGCCACCTCGGGCGGCGCGCTGATGGCCGCCAACTCGGGCACGGCGACGAACGTGCAATACGCGCCGGCCGCCCCCGCGCATCACGGCCCGTCGATGGCGATGTGGATCGGCCTGATCGTGCTGATCGCCGCGATCGCGCTGATCCTGCGCTGGACGCTCAGGCGCTCGCGCTCGAGCGGCGACCAGGCCGCCGACGACGAACGCCGCGCGCAACTGAAGCGCGCCACCGAGCTGCTCAACGAGGCGCGCCCGCTCAAGCTCGACGCGCGCATCTCGAGCGCGCCCGGCGTGTCCGCGCTGACCGGCGACATCGAGGCGGTGGAAAACGAGGCGCGCTCGCTGGTCGAGGCGCTGAGCAACAGCAAGAACCCGGTGCCGCCGTATCAGCTCGACGATCTCGAGCGCCGCTTCGCGAGCCTGAAGGCCCGCGTCGAGGGTCGCCCCGATCCGAACGCGGCGCCGGCGGGCGCTTCCGCGGCCGGCGGTTCGGGTTCGGTGTTTGCTCAGGAAGCCGACCGGCTCTCGCAGCCGCCGTATCCGCAGCAACCGTATCCGTACCCGCCGCAACAGCCCTATCCGTATCCGCCGCAGCAGCCGCCCGTGATCGTGCAGCAGGGTGGCGGCATCGGCAGCGGCGTGGGTGGCCTGCTGACCGGCGTGCTGCTCGGCGAGGCGCTGTCGGGCGGCCGCGAGCGCGTGGTCGAGCGCGACGTGATCGTCGACGACGAACGCCAGCGCGGCGGCGGCTCGGTCGCCAACCCGTTCGATACCGGCAACGGGAACGGGAACGACGCTGGCTTCGATCTTGGCCAGAACGACGACTGGGACAACGGCGGCGGCGGTGGCGGCATGGACCTCGGCAGCACCGACGACGACTGGAGCAACAGCTGATCGCGACGTCTCGCGCACCCCATCGCGACGTCTCGCGCACCCCGTGCGCGAGCGCCGTCGAACCGGAACGGGCCCGCGCGGCCCGTTTTTCATGTCCGCGCGTTCAGCGCGGCTTTGTTAACATCGGTCAACGAACTTTCGGTGACGGATCGGGTTCGTTATGATGTCGCGTCAAGATGCGGGCCGGTCCGGTCGCAGCTACCCTCAACCCCTTCCCAGGAGAAACCTGCGCATGAGCATCGTCAAGGAGTTCAAGGAGTTCGCCGTCAAGGGCAACGTGATGGATCTGGCCGTCGGTGTGATCATCGGCGGCGCGTTCTCGAAGATCGTCGATTCGATCGTCAAGGATCTGATCATGCCCGTGATCGGCGTGATCACGGGCGGCCTCGATTTCTCGAACAAGTTCATCCGGCTGGGCGCCATTCCGGCGACCTTCAAGGGCAATCCGGATTCCTACAAGGATCTGCAAGGCGCGGGCGTCGCGCTGTTCGGCTACGGCTCGTTCATCACCGTGCTGATCAACTTCATCATCCTCGCGTTCATCATCTTTCTGATGGTGCGCTTCATCAACCGCCTGCGCCGCCCGGCGGAGCCTGTGGCACCGGCCGCGCCGCCGCCCACGCCGGAAGACGTGATGCTGCTGCGCGAGATCCGCGATTCGCTGAAGAACCGCTGAGCCCCGCCATGCCGGGCGCACGCCGCGCCCGGCGTATCCCGAAAAGCCCGCCGCCCGCGGGCTTTTTTGCGCCGGCATTTTGTGCATTGCGAGCGTCGGAACGGATTCGACACACGGGAAAATACCCAGGCCCGCGAGCCCCGGTTCGGCGGCTTTTTTATGAAACGGCCCGCACGCACGACAATTGCGGGTCTATCATGAATCAGCACCGGGATTACATGTTGCGTACGACGCGCCGACATGACGATCACGGGCCTTCAGGGGTTGTTCGGCAGTTTCGGCATGGCCGGGCTTCGTGAAGCCGGCATTTTCGTGTGCTATAAAAGATCGACATGCGAAACATGCCGGCCGGTTCGCGGTTTGGGGGTGGGTCGCATGGCAAAGCCACACATCTTGCAATCGTTTTTGACGCGAGTGTTCATGTCCTTTCCGAAAAAACGCCGACGCACGCAGGACGACGCACAAGAGTCGTATCTCGCCGTGCTGAGTCACGCGAAACCGTTCGCCCAGCTCGACACCAAACTCGCACGCGCCCGCGCGCAGGACGAGCCGGTGCTCTATGCCCACGTGCTGCCCGGCCTCGACGTGCTGCTGTGCACGGTCCGCGGCGCGCAGCCGCCTTATCCCGCCATCGCCGATCTGCACAAGCGCTGCATCGAATCGATCTCGAACGCGCTCGAGCAGCCGATCGACGGCCTCGAACACGGCGGCTACTGGTACGAGGCGAGCGGCTTCGGTTTTCTCGTATTCGCGAGCCGCGCCCGGGCACGCATCCTGCCCGAGTTCGCGGCGGGCACGCATCTCGGCGAGCGCAGCGCGGGCCGGCAGAATGCCGGCGACACCACGCCCCGGTCGCTGTGAGGCGCGCTGCGACACGGTAGGCAGCGCCTGAACTTCGGGCCGCCGCGTCGGCAGGTCAGCGCGGTCGTTCGCCAGGTCGCACGATGTCGATGAAGGCCGAGAAATCCGCGTCGGCCAGCCCCATCGCCGTGCCGAGCCGCAGCAACTGCTGCACCGCGCCGGCCACCGGCATCGCGGCGCCCGCGTCGCGCGCGGCGTCGGCGATCGCTTCGGCATCCTTCCTGAACGTGCTCAGCGCCCCGAGCGGCGCGTGGCCGGCCGCGGTCATGCGCGGCACGAAGGTGCGCAGCAGCACCGAATCCGCCCAGCCGCCGGCCAGCGCCTCGCCGAGCCGCGCGGCTTCGATCCCGCTCGCCTGTGCAAGCCCCACCGCCTCGGCGATCGCGGCCACGGTGGCCGTGACGATCGCCTGATTGCAGAGCTTGGCCGTCTGGCCCGCGCCGGCCTCGCCGAGATGCGTGAGGCGCGAGGCATAGGCGGCCACCAGCGGGCGCACGGCCTCCACATGATCGTGCGGTCCGCCCGCCATCACCGCGAGCGTGCCGGCTTGCGCGCCGGGCACGCCGCCCGACACCGGGGCATCGATCCAGGCCACGCCGAGCGCCGCGGCTCGTGCCGCGAATTCGCGCGTGAGCGCCGGCGGAATCGACGAGTGATCGACGATGCGGCGCAGCCGACGCAGCACGGTGCCATCGGCTGCGCCCTCACCTTCACCGGCCAGCAGCCCGTCGGCGCCGAACACCACCTCGCGCACCGCGGCGGCGTCGAGCACGCACAGCATCACCGTCTCGACCCGCGCGGCCATCTCGCGCGGCGTGTCCACGATCTCCGCGCCTTCGGCGGCCAGCGCCTCGGCCTTGGCGCGCGTGCGGTTCCACACCAGCACGCGGTGATCGGCCCGCAGCCAGTGGCGGATCATCGGTGCCCCCATCAAACCCGGTCCGCAAAATCCTGCTTCCACGTCGTGCCTCGCAATCGAATTGAACTCGGCGCCCATCATACCGATCAGTCAGTAAGGCGGGCCGCGCGCGAGCACGGCTCGTCCCATTCAACCGAACAGGAGGAATCATGACCGACCACGTCTACAAGATGATCGAACTGACCGGCTCGTCGCAGAAGTCGAGCGACGACGCGGTGCGCAACGCCATCGCAAAGGCCTCGAAGACGCTGCACGGGCTGAACTGGTTCGAGGTGGTGGAAACGCGCGGCCACATCGACGGTGACCAGGTGAAGCACTGGCAGGTCACGCTGAAGGTGGGCGTGCGACTCGACGATTGAGCCCGCGGTCGATCGCTGCCCGATTGCGGTTTACGCCGTCTTGACGCCTGCTTCTGTTCATATTAAAAATCATATACCCAACCGATCTCTCGATCAGCCAGGGCATATATAACGTGGAGAGAACATGAGTCAACAACGCGAGGCGATCGACACTTACCTGCTGCGCGTGCTGCATACGCTGCTGATGGAACGCAGCGTGACGCGCGCGGCGGTCAAGCTGAACCAGTCGCAGCCCGCGATCAGTGCCGCCCTGCGCCGGCTGCGCGACATCACCGGCGATCCGCTGCTGGTGCGCGGCAAGTCGGGCATGGTACCCACCGAATACGGGCTGCGCCTGCTCGAACCGGTACAGAACGCACTGCGCGAAATCGAGCGCATCAAGTTCCAGCAGCACAACTTCGATCCGGCCACCTCGATCCGCTGCTACCGGATCGGCTGCCCCGACTACCTGAACGTGCTGTTCGTGCCCACCGTGGTGGAGCGCTTCCGCCAGGCCGCGCCGAACGCGACGCTCGAATTCCATTCGCTCGGCCCCGCCTTCGACTACGAACTCGCGCTGGAAGACGGCAAGCTCGACATCGTGGTGGGCAACTGGCCCGAGCCGCCCGAGCAGTTGCACCTGTCGAACCTGTTCGTCGACAAGATCGTGTGCCTGATGAGCAATGCCCATCCGTTCGCGAAACGCGGCGGGCTCACGCTCGATCAGTACCTGAATGCGCCGCATCTCGCGCCCACGCCCTATTCGGTCGGCCAGCGCGGCGCGATCGACGTGCACCTCGCGCGCGAGCGGCTCAAGCGCCACGTGGTCGTGACGCTGCCGTACTTCAATCTCGCGCCGTACGTGCTCGTGAAGTCGGACCTGATCTTCACCACCACGCGCCTGTTCGCCGATCACTACGCGAAGTTCCTGCCGCTGTCGGTCGTACCCGCGCCGCTCGATTTCCCGCCGATGCAGTACTACCAGCTGTGGCACGAGCGCTGCCACTACTCGGACGAGGTGCGCTGGCTGCGCAGCCTCGTGGCCGAGGCCACGCGCACGCTGATCGACGTGTGAGGCCGGCCGGGCGCGGCGGCGGAGGGCTCGCCGTGCCGCTCCCGCGCTTCATCTCAGCCCGCCGCCTCCATCAGCGCCCGCGACAGCGCGTTGTGGCGCGCGAGCACCGCACCGAGCTCGACCGTCTCGAGCCGCCCTTCCCGCACCACCACCCGCCCGTTCACGACGCTGAGCGCCGCCTGCGAGGGCGCGCAGAACACGAGTGCCGCCACCGGATCGTGCAGTGCGCCGGCGAAACCCGGCTGGTTCAGGTCGAAGGCCACGAAGTCGGCCGCCATGCCCGGCGCGAGCGCGCCGATGTCGTCGCGGCCGAGCACGCGCGCGCCACCGAGCGTGGCGATCTCGAGCGCCTCGCGCGCCGTCATCGCATCGGGCCCGAAGCCCACGCGCTGCAGCAGCAACGCCTGGCGCGCCTCGGCCACCATCTGCGCGCCGTCGTTGGAGGCCGAGCCGTCCACCCCGAGCCCCACCGGCACGCCTGCGAGCCGGAAGCGCCGCACCGGCGCGATGCCCGAGGCGAGCCGCATGTTCGAGCACGGGCAATGCGCGATGCCGGTGCCGGTGCGCGCGAACAGCGCGATGCCGGCCTCGTCGAGCTGCACGCAGTGCGCGTGCCAGACGTCGGGCCCCACCCAGCCCAGATCCTCGGCATATTCGGCCGGCGTCATGCCGAACTTCTCGCGGCTGTAGGCCACGTCGTTGAGGTTCTCGGCCAGATGTGTGTGCAGCGACACGCCATAGGCCCGCGCGAGTTTCGCCGACTCGCGCATCAGGTCGCGGCTGACCGAGAACGGCGAGCACGGCGCGACCACCACGCGCAGCATCGCGTAACGGCCGGCGTCGTGATGGGTCTCGATCAGGCGCTGCGTGTCGGCAAGGATCGCGTCCTCGCGCTCGACCACCGAATCGGGCGGCAGCCCGCCGTCGCGCCGGCCCACGCTCATGCTGCCGCGGCTCGCGTGAAAGCGCAGCCCGATGCGTTGCGCGGCGGCGATGCTGTCGTCGAGCCGCGCACCGTTCGGATAGAGGTAAAGATGGTCGCTCGAGGTCGTGCAGCCCGACAGCAGGAGCTCGGCCATCGCCGTCAGCGTGGAGACCTCGATCATCTCCGGCGTCAGATGCGACCAGATCTCGTACAGGCTGCCGAGCCAGCCGAACAGCTCGGCGTTCTGCGCGGCCGGCACGGCGCGCGTGAGGCTCTGGTACATGTGGTGATGCGTGTTGACGAGGCCCGGCGTGACGATGTGGCCGCGCAGGTCGAGCACCTCGTCGGCGCGCGCCGGCAGGGAATCGGTCGGGCCGACCGCGACGATGCGGTTGTCCTCGATATAAAGGCCGCCGTCGCGGATCTCGCGGCGCTCGGCATCCATTGTCACGAGCACGTCGGCGTGGCGCACGAGCAGCGTGCGGCCGCGCGGCTGGCTGGGGTTCGGTTGAGTCGGCATGGAAAGGGATGGCTCCGTTCGATGTGGCCGCCCGGCCGCCGCGCAGGCGGCCCGACGGCCGGGCGGCGTTCGAACGGAAGCGACGCGCGGCTCACCGCGCCGCCGCGTTCGGTCGAACGCCCGTGGCCCGGTTACCCGGCGCGCGTCGCCGTCTTCGGGGATGCGCAGCATGTCGGGTCGGTTCAGTGCAACTGAGCGCGGCCCGACGCGTGCGAACGGCCGAGCATCGCGCGCCTCGCGTCGCCTGACAAGCCGCCGCGACGCATACCGCACTTCACGCCCGCAATATGATCGGATAAGTTGGATCCCGTCGGCAGCACGCGTCGCTCATGCACGACGGCTTATCTTCGATATCGCGCAACGATTCGGCCCCGCGTCATTCTTAAAATGACGGCTCGGCGCGCGCTTCGATCCGCCGACGGGTATGTAGCCACGAACGTGGAGCCTCGATCCGCCATCACCAGGGTCGAGGCCGCGTTTACTCATCGCACTCACACAAGGACATCGGCGAATGGGAAAGCTCACCACCCACGTACTCGACACCGCGCACGGCCGTCCCGGTGCCGGCATCCGGATCGAACTCCACGCGCTCGACGGCGCCGCCCGCCGCACGCTGGTCACCGCCACCACCAATGCCGACGGCCGCTGCGACAGCCCGCTGCTCGAGGGCGACGCGCTGGTGGCCGGCCACTACGAGCTCGTGTTCCACGCGGGCGACTACTTCGCCGCGCTCGGTGTGAAGGTGCCCGAGCCGCGTTTCGTCGACATCGTCGTGCTGCGCTTCGGCGTGGCGGATCCCGCCTCCCACTACCACGTACCGCTGCTCGTCTCGCCGTGGTCGTACAGCACCTACCGCGGCAGCTGAGCCCCTCGCCCCGCGTCCCCACCCGAATAACAACGACTCGAGTCTGTCCGGAGGAGTTTCATGGAAGGTTTCATCACCGACTGGCTGAATCTCGCGATTCGCTGGTTGCACGTCATCTGCGCGATCGCCTGGATCGGCGAATCGTTCTACTTCGTCGCCCTCGATAACAGCCTCAAGCCGCCCAAGGATCCGAACCAGCGCCAGCGCGGCGTGTTCGGCGAGCTCTGGCACGTGCACGGCGGCGGCTTCTACAACATGCAGAAGTACACGGTCGCGCCGCCCGAGATGCCGGAGGACCTGCACTGGTCGAAGTGG
>JASLEG010000079.1 GCA_030151225.1 Burkholderia sp.
CTCGCGCCAGCCTTCCCGCGCGGCGCGCCCAGCTCGTGCAGCGGCGTGCGATACGTCTCGCGCGCGGTCCACGCGGCCAGCGCCGCCAGCGCCGAGATCGCGAGTGTCACCGTGCCGATCAGCAGCGGGATGTCGTGGGTGCCCGGCGGCGCGATCGCCGCGAACATCGACGGCAGCAGCGCCGTGATCGCCATGCCGATGTTCTGCCCGATCGACATCGCCGACACCCGCGTGCGGGTGGGGAACAGCTCGGGCATGAAGCTCGGGAACACCGCGTTGAAGCCCTGGTAGATCACGCCCCACATCAGCACCGAGGTGACGATCGCGAGCGGCGCGTTGTGGGCGGCGATCGCATACAGGTACACGTAGGACATCAGCCCCGCGCCGAGCGAGCCCACCACCACCGGAATGCGCCGGCCGATGCGGTCCGACAGCCGGCCCACGTAGGGAATCACCAGCACCGCCACGATGTTGCCCACCAGCGGGATCGCCAGATAGGTGTTCGGGTGGAAGCCGATGCCGTAGGACGGCTGCACCGCGTAGGCCGCGCCGAAGATGGTGGCCACCATCGCGATCACCGCGGCCAGCGCCATCACCGCGATGCGGATCATGTCGCGCCAGCTTTCGCGGAACGCCACCGCGATCGGCGAGGCCGGCACGCCGCCGTGCGTGTCCTCGCTGACGAAGGCGGGCGATTCCTGCACGTTGCGACGGATCACGAAACCGGCCGCCAGCACCAGCGCGCTGAGCAGGAACGGAATGCGCCAGCCCCACGAAATCAGCGCGTCCTTCGGCATCCAGTAGGCGAGCGGCATGAAGATCGCCGCCGCGAAGATCTGGCCCGCCTGGGTGCCCTGCAGCGTGAAGCTCGCGTAGTAGCCGCGCCGGCCCGGCGGTGCCTGTTCGAGGATCATCGAGCAGGCGCCCGAGATCTCGCCGGCCACCGCGAAGCCCTGCACGAGGCGCAGCAGCACCAGCAGGATCGGCGCGGCGATGCCGATCTGCTGATAGGTGGGCAGCAGGCCCACGGCGAAGGTGGAGGCGCCCATCAGGAACATGCAGAGCAGCAGCAGGTGCTTGCGGCCGTGCGTGTCGCCGCGCCGGCCCAGCAGGAAGCCGCCGATCGGCCGCGCCACATAGCCCACGCCGTAGGTGGCGAGCGAGGCCACGATCGCGAGCTTCGGGTTGCCGTGCGGGAAGAACAGCTGCGGGAACACCATCGCCGCGGCCTGCGCGTAGATGAAGAAGTCGTAGTATTCGAGCGCCGAGCCGATCCAGCCGCTCGCCGTGGCGCGGCGGGTCTGGCTCGCGCCGGCCCGGGCTGCCTGTCGTGTCGTGTGTCCGTCGTTCATCGATCGGGTCTCCTGAATATATTGGAATGTCGTGCTGCTGGGGGCGCGCGGGCGGCGGGCCGCCCGCGCTGGCGGTATCAGACTTCGAGCGGCGTCACCTTCATGAACGCGCCCAGGTTGCCGAACTGCGCGAGCGCCATCTCCGCGCCGGTCTGGATCCGGCAGCCCGCGCGCCGCGCGATCTCGAGGAAGCGCGTGTGCTCGGGCGCCGTCACCACGTCCGCGGCCAGCGTGGCCGGGCGCAGCGTGGCCAGCGTCGCCTCGGCCAGCGGCAGCGGCGCGTAGCCGTCCATGCCGGCCGGCGAGGCGTTCGCCACCAGATCGAAGGGCGCGAGCGTGTCGAAGTGCGGCTCGATGGTGCTGGCGGGGAATTGGCGGGCCAGCAGCGCGCGCAGCCGTGCCGCGCGGGCCGCATCGAGATCGGTGATGGTGACCGAGGCCGCGCCCGCCTCGCACAGCGCCCAGGCGATCGCGCTGCCCACGCCGCCCGCGCCGACCACCAGCGCGTGCGCGCCGGCCGGCGCGAAGCCGTGCGTGCGCGCCGCGTTCAGGAAGCCGTCGCCGTCCACGATGTCGCCCACCAGGCGGCCGTCCGGCTCGCGGCGGATCACGTTCACGCAGGCCAGCGCCTCGGCGCGGCGGCTCAGCGCGTCGAGGCGCGGCGCGATCTGCTGCTTGTAGGGCACCGTCACCACGCAGCCGCGCAGGTTGCGCCACGCGCGCAGCGCATCCACGAAGGGCTCGATCGAGCCGCCGGCGAGGTCGATCGGAATCATCGACGCGTCGCGGCCCTGGCGCGCGAACCAGTCGTTGAAGTTTTGCGGCGATTTCACCTGGGCGATGGGAGAGCCCACGATGGCCACCAGTTCGGTCGTGCCGAGAATCATCGAAGTGCACCGGAAAGCGTGAGGAACATGGCGCCATGGTGCGACTGCGGTGCGGCGGGCGGCAACGCGGCAGAATCGGAAATCTTGCGATTGGCGCAGCGACATTGCGATAATCGCACTATCTTCGGGGCATCCCCTAGACCGCAACCGGGCTGCCGCGGCACGCTCCCGTCGGTCCCTTTCCGGCTCAATCCTCAGATGAAAACGCCCGCCATCCACGAACGCGACCTGATCGCCGGCCTGCAGAAGGGGCTCGCGCTGATCCTGCTGTTCAACGACCAGACGCCGCGCCTGACCGTGCCCGAGGCGGCGCGGCGCTCGGGGCTCACGCCCAGCGCGGCGCGCCGTTTCCTGCTGACGCTGGTGCACGACGGCTACGCGGAGACCGACGGGCGCTACTACTCGCTCACCGCCAAAACGCTGCGCGTGGGTCAGGCCTACGTGGAATCGGCGCGGCTGCCGCGCATGATGCGGCCGATCGTGGAGAAGGTGGCGGCCGAGACGCGTGAGCACGTGTCGGTGGCCGTGCGCGACGGCGACGAGGTGGTGCACATCGTGCGCAGCCGCGTGATGAACGTGTCGTCGCTGTCGATGCGGCAGGGCTGGCGGCTGCCGATGTACTGCACGGGCAGCGGCCGGCTGTGGCTCGCCTCGCTGCCCGATCGCGAGGTGGACGCCTATCTCGCGCGCGTGGACCGGCAGGCGCTCACGCCGTACACGCGCACCGACGTCGACGAGATCCGCGCGATCGTGGCGCGGATTCGCGTGCAGGGCTACGCGGAACTCGATCAGGAATACGAGGTGGGGATGCGCATCCTGGGCGTGCCGCTGACGGATCGGCACGGGCAGATGCGCGCGAGCCTGACCATCACCACCCAGGTGTCGGGGCTGTCGCTCGCGGAGATCCGCGAGCGTTACCTGCGCTTCCTGTACGAAGGCCAGGCGCTGCTGCGCCCGATCATGGATACCTGACGTCGGTGCGCGTCAGGCGCCCTTCGCGAACAGGTCGTCCATGATCTTGCCGGCCGGCGCGGCGGGCAGCGTGTCGAAACGCCCCTCGGCCAGCCCCTGCGCCGCGCCGAGCAAGCCGCCCCAGGCCGCGCGCGCCAGTGCGCCGCCCACGCTCACGCGGCGCACGCCCATCGCGGCGAAATCGGCCAGCGTGAATTCCGACGGGCCGCCCACCAGCACGTTGACCGGCTTCGGCGCAAGCGCCATGACCACCGCCTCGATCTGGCCGCGGGTGCGGATGCCGGGCGCGTACAGGCAGTCGGCGCCGGCCGCTGCGTAGGCACGCAGCCGCGCGATCGCGTCGTCGAGATCGTCCACGCCCCCCACGAAATTCTCGGCGCGGCCCACCAGCAGCGTGTCGCCGCCGTGCGCGTCGATCGCGCGGCGCGCCGCCGCGATGCGCTCGGCGGCTTCCGCGATCGGTCGCAGCGGCGCGGCCGCATCGCCGGTCGAATCCTCGATCGACAGGCCGGCCACGCCGGTGCCCACCGCCAGCGCCACGCTCTCGGCCACCTCGTCGGGTGTCGCGCCGAAGCCGCCTTCGAAATCCGCGTTGACGGGCAGGTCGGTGGCCTCGACGATCGTGCGCAGGTGCGCGAGCACCGCGTCGCGCGCGACCGCGTTGTCGGCGCGGCCGAGCGTCCAGGCGAAGCCCGAGCTGGTGCTGGCCAGCGCCTGGAAGCCCGCGGTGGCCAGGTAGCGCGCGCTGCCGGCGTCCCACGGGTTCGGCAGCAGGAAGCAGCCGCTTTCGTGCAGTTGACGGAAGGCGGCGCGGCGTTCGGCGATCGTGCGTGACATCGATGTCTCCTCGGTAGGCGGGTGGGGGCGGGTATTGGAATTGCTGATGCAGGGCGCGGCCGGCGGCGCGTGATTCGACGCGCCTGCGCGCGGCAACGCGCCGTTCGGTGCGCTCGATAGTGTGCGCGATTTTTCGCCAGCCGTGGGCGCCGTCTCGCGGCGCGTGCCGCGCTTACAATCGTCGGCCCGGTTTCCCCATGTTGTCCCTTCCCGTCAGAAAGGAGCAGGCAAGCGATGAAATCGTCTCCGTTGCATTCGCAACCACGCCGGCCGTTCGCCAAGGCGCTGGCCGCCGGCGCGCTGGCCGTGGCGTCGGCCGCCGCCGGCCCGGCCGCGCAGGCCGCCACGTTGACACAGGCGCCCTACGGCAACACGCGCGACGGCCAGGCCGTGACCGAATACACGCTGAAGAACGCGCACGGCACCACGGTGCGCTTCATCAACTACGGCGGCGTGATCACCGCGATCGAGGTGCCCGACCGCCACGGCAAGCTCGCCAACATCGTGCTGGGCTTCGCCACGCTGAAGGATTACGAGCAGTACAACGGCGACATCCACTTCGGCGCCCTGATCGGCCGCTACGCGAACCGCATCGCCAATGGCCGCTTCGCGCTCGACGGCAAGACCTACACGCTGCCCGTCAACAACGCGCCGAACACGCTGCACGGCGGCCCGGACAGCTTCGACTCGAAGGTGTGGAGCGTGGCGCCGCTGCCGGCCGGCGAGGCCGGCGCGGGCGCGGTGCTGACCTACGTGAGCCCCGACGGCGAGAACGGCTTCCCCGGCACGCTGACCGTGCACGTCAGCTACCGGCTGACCGACGACAACGCGCTGCACATCCGCTACGAGGCCAGCACCGACAAGCCCACCGTGGTGAACCTGACCAATCACACCTACTTCAATCTGGCCGGCGAGGGTAGCGGCAGCGTGGAGGATCAGGAGATCCGCATCGCCGCCTCGCGCTACACGCCCACCGATCGCACCTCGATTCCCACCGGCGAGCTGGCGTCGGTGGCGGGCACGCCGCTCGATCTGCGCGAGTACACGCCGATCGGCCGGCACCTGCGCTCGAACTTCGAGCAGATGGTGTATGCGCGCGGCTACGATCACAACTGGGTGCTCGACCACGGCGGCGGGCGCATTCCGGCCTTCGCCGCGAGCGTGCGCGATCCGCACAGCGGCCGCGTGCTCAGCGTCGACACCACCCAGCCGGGCCTGCAGTTCTACTCGGCCAACTCGCTCGACGGCAGCGCCGTGGGGCCGTCGGGGCACGCCTACCGGCAGACCGACGCGTTCGCGCTCGAGGCCGAGCATTTCCCCGATTCGCCGAATCATCCCGCGTTTCCAAGCACCGAATTGAAGCCGGGTGAAACCCTCCACGAGGAGACGGTGCTGCACTTCTCGGTGCGCTGAGCAGACGGTGCACGGCGTGGGCTTTGTTCGCGCACGCCGAATTGAGATTTCGTCGGCAGCCGCTCGTCAGCGCCGCAACGAGCCGTTACGCTGTCGTCAACCCTCTACTCCTCCCGTTGTTACCCCGGGGGCCAGGGGCGCAGGCCACGTCGTGGCGGCGCCCCGACTCTTTTTCGCCGGGTGCATTGGTTCGACTGGTTGCAGCTGCAACCAATGTCGCTCAGGCCGAAAACAATCTCCCCTGCCCCGAGATCAACGATTCGAAGTCGTCCTTCGGGAACGGCTGTCACCACGTCCGGGATCCCCGCATGCGCGGGCGTACCCCGGGCCGTCATCGATCGCGTTTTGCATTCTCGCCCGTTCTCGGAAATTGAATTGATTTGAAGAAAAATAGGACGAATCCTATTTTCTGATATTTTCATTTTTTCCAAATGGCATATCTCGTTAATTCGCGATCCATCGGATTCCGGTAAATGAAAATTCGTTCCATGGCTAGTCCGGTAGTTCCGACAGGTATTTTTTGAGATGAAAAAGGGCGGTACTATCCGCCCGTCCTGGATGTGGGCGACATCCGCATCGCGAATCGCAACGATATTCAAACTTCAAACGACCCGCGCGGCAATGTGTGGCGCGGCAATGCATTAATGCATGTGGATTCGGCTCGATCTGGGCGATTCCTCTTTTTCAATTCGCCGAGATTGACGATCCGCCGCGTTGCTTTTTAGCGGTCATATCGGCGTTCGAAAAAATCAATCGGTAACGCAAGGCATGAGCAAGACCTGTTTCCGGCTGGTATTCAGCCGTGCGCGCGGCATGCTGATGTCGCTCGAAGCGACCGCCGGCGCGGTGGCGACCTCGAATACCGATGCGACGCCCGGGCTTGCCGGCCAACCGGCATCGGTGCGATCCGGAATGCGAGCTTCGGTGCGCTGCGCCTTGATCGCCGCCGGCATCGTGCCGATGGCGGCGCATGCGCAGATCGTGGGTGCTGGCGCGCACGCGCCTTCGGTGATCCAGACGCCGAACGGCCTGCCCCAGGTGAACATCAACCGGCCGACGGGCGCCGGGGTGTCCGTGAACACCTACAACCAGTTCGACGTGCGGAAGGCGGGCGTGATTCTCGACAATTCGCCGACGATCGTGCAGACGCAGCAAGCGGGGATGATCAACGGCAACCCGAACTTCGGGCCCGGACAGTCGGCGCGCGTGATCGTCAATCAGGTCAACAGCCGCGCGGCCAGCCAGCTGAACGGCTATCTCGAGGTCGCTGGCCGCCGCGCCGAGGTCGTGATCGCGAACGGCAGCGGCATTGCCGTCAATGGTGGTGGCTTCATCAATACCTCGCGCGCCACGCTCGTGACCGGCGCACCGAACTACGGCGCCGACGGTTCGCTGACCGGCTTCGGCGTCACGGGCGGTCATATCGCGGTACAGGGGGCGGGCCTGAATGCCTCGACTGTCGATCAGGTCGATCTGCTCGCACGTGCCGTGCAGGTGAATGCGGCGCTCCACGCCAATCGTCTGAACGTGGTCACCGGTGCGAACGCGATCGACCGCGATGGCTTGCACATCAAGGCCATTCAGGGCGAGGGTGCGGCACCGGCCGTGTCTGTCGACGTCAGCGCGCTGGGCGGCATGTACGCCAATTCGATTCGCCTGATCGGCACCGAGCGGGGCGTCGGCGTCAGCAGCGCCGGCGTGCTCGCCGCGCAGGCGGGCGACCTGACGCTGACGACCGGGGGCAGGCTGGTGTTGTCCGGTCAGACCAGGGCGAGCGGCAGCCTGAACGTATCGGCTGACGATGGCATCGACAATAGCGGCACGACCTATGCAAGGCAGGATGTCGATTTCATCACCGCAGGCGCACTGAGCAACGGCGGCGTGCTGGCCGCACAGCGGAACACGACGATTCGCGCCGCTAGGGTGAGCGTGTCCGGCACGCTCGGCGCGGGGGTGAACGACGATGGCTCGATGTCGAATGCAGGCGATCTGAGTGTGACGGCCGATGGCCTCGTGTCCGCGACCGGTCAGAACATCGCGGGCGGCAACGTTTCGGTTCTCGGTGAGCGCGTGGATCTGTCGGGTAGCCGGACCGGCGCGGGTGGCGACTTGATGCTCTCGGCGCGCGCGGGTGATCTGGATTTGCATGGTGCCGAGACGAGCGCCGGCCGATTGCTGACGGCGAACGTGGCAGGTGCATTGCTTGGTGACGATGGGGCGCTGTCGAGCAGCGGCGCGATGCGACTGAATGCAGCCGACGTGTCGAACCGGCGTGGCCGGATCGTATCCGGCGCGACGCTCGACGTGGCCACGCCGGGCGCGCTGGACAATGCGGCCGGAACGATCCAGGCGGCGGGCCGTGCGAGCCTGCACGGCGGCGTGCTCGACAACGGTGCGGGCCGCATCGTGTCACTGAACGACGACGGCCTCTCGATCACGGCCGACGACACCGTGACCAACGCGGCCGGCGCAACGGCAACTGGCGACGCGGGTGGCGTGATCGCCGGCAATGGCGACGTGAGCATTCAGGCCCGAGGCTTGCGTAACGGCGGCGACATCGCCGCACAGGGCAATGCGCGGGTCGATGCCGGTGCCGCGCTCGACAACCGTGACGGCACGCTGAGCGGCATCTCGGTGGTGGTTTCGGCCGCAGTACTGACGAACGCGGGCGGCACGATTCGTGGCGATCGGATGGCGGTCGGCGCATCGCAACTCAACAACCGCGATGGCCGGATCGTCGCGAATCAGCTCGCCTTGCACGCCACGGACCTGAGCAACACAGGCGGCACCGTGACGCAGTTCGGTACGGGCGACATGACGATCGACGTCAGTGGCATGTTGAACAATGCGAGCGGCACGCTGCAAACCAACGGCACCGACCTGACGCTGGCGCCGGCCGCGTTCGCCAACGACGGCGGCACGCTGCGCCACGCGGGGAGCGGCACGCTGACCGTGGCACCGGGGCAGGGCGCCGCGGCTCTCTCGAACGCGGGCGGCACGGTCACGAGCAACGGCTCGATCGTCTTGAACGCGAGCCGGATCGACGGCACGGCGGGCCGGATCTCGACGGCGGCCGATCTGATGGTCCACGCGGCTGCGCTGACGGGCGGCGGCGTGTATCAAGCGGGGAACGACCTGACCGTGGCGCTGCAGGGTGATTTCGCGAGCGACGCCGGCTACCGGTTCGACGCCGGGCGCGATCTGGCCTTCGCGCTGCCGGGCACCTTCACCAACGCGGGCATTGCGACGAGCGCGGGGAATCTGTCGGTGGACGCTGGGGAGTTCATCAATGACGGCACGCTCGCAGCGGGAAAACTGCTGAAAACGCATTCCACGATGCAGACCAATCGCGGCACACTGGTGGGCGGCAGCGTCTCGCTGGTCGCGTCCTCGCAGTTGACGAACGCCGGCCCAAGCGCGCTGATCGGTGCGACCAATGCAGCCGGCACGTTGGAGCTGCTCGCTCCCGTGATCGAGAATCGCGACGACGCGACCGCCACCGACGCGCCGCCGCTGACGGCAATCTACGGGCTCGGCAGTGTCGTGCTGGCGGGCGGCCGGGACGCATCCGGTCAGTACCTGAATGCGCAGCGCATTCTCAACCAGTCCGGGCTGATCCAGTCGGAAGGCGACATGGCCGCGCATGCCGATCTGGTGACCAATACGCGCCGCCAGTTGACGACCGAATGGGTTGCGCTCGTCGATCCCGATCTGCTGGCGCAGTACGGGATCAGCCTGAGCGGCCGAACTGGCCGGATCGGGGTATCCGATCCCAACAGCATCGGCGGCGCGTACATCGATCCACCGCACGGCGGACAGTACAACAGCACGTACCAGTTCACGACCTACACCGGTCGGGCCTATCTCAACCAGATTGCTACCAGCAGCCCGCAAGGGCAGATCGTCGCAGGTGGCAGGCTCGATCTGTCGTCGGTCGGCCTGTTCCGCAACGTCTGGAGCGCCGTGTCCGCAGCTGGCGACATCGCGCTGCCCGGCACGCTGGATCAGACCAGTTGGCAAGGGCAGCTCGCGCCGCAGATCAAGGTGATCTATTCCGGGCTGTACCACTATCGGAACTACGACGGCAGCGTACCGGACTGGACCTACTCGTTTTGCGAACGCGGCTGCAATACGTCCGCCGACATGCGGGCCCATGCACTGCAGCCGGATTACGAGTCGAGCTGGCATGCGGGCGGCACGATCGGCGGCTCGAGCACGTCGATCGAGAACCCGGCCGGCAACGCGGGCCTGCCGCGGCTGCCGGGGCCGGTGACCGGCAGCGTGGATGTCGATCCGGTCATCGGCCATGCCACCGCGCAGGACGTGCTGAACAAGCTGAGCCTGCCGAAGGGCGGCCTGTTCAAGCCGAGCGCGTCGCCCGACGCGTCCTGCCTGATCGAGACGAACCCGGCCTTCACCAACCGGCGGCACTTCCTGTCGAGCGACTACTTCCTCCAGATGCTCGGCCTGAATCCGCAGGAGGCGGAAAAGCGCCTCGGCGACGGCTATTACGAGCAATGGCTGGTGCGCAACCAGATCACCTCGCTGACTGGCCAGGCCGTGCTCGGCCCGTACACCGATCTGCAGACCCTGTACGGCGCGCTGCTCGGAGCCGGTGCGTCGTTGTCGAAGGCGCTGGACCTGCCGCTCGGCGTTGGGCTGTCGGCTGATCAGGTCGCGCAGCTGACGAGCAACGTCGTGCTGATGGAGACGCGCATCGTCGATGGCAGATCCGTGCTGGTGCCGGTCGTCTATCTGGCGCCGGGCAGCCGGGGCATGAAGGGGAGCGGGCCGCTGATCTCCGCCACGAACATCGATATCGAGAACGCGCGGCAATTCACGAACAGCGGCACCATCGCGACGGTCGACAGCCTGGCGGTGAGCGGCCGGCAGATCGAGAACGCCTACGGCGCGCTCGAGAGTGGCGGCCGGATGACGCTGGGCGCGCAAGGCAAGGTCGATCTGAGCTCGGCCACGGTCAGGGCCGGCAGCCTCGGGATCGTGGCGGGCGGCGACCTGCTGCTGAATACCGTCGCCAGCACACGGACGCAAGTCAACGATAACGGCGCGATGCGCGTCACCACGACGCTCGGCCCCACGGCCCGGATCGACGTGGCCGGCGATGCCGCCATCGCCACCGGTGGCAACCTCGAGCAGCGCGCGGGCAGCCTGAACGTGGACGGCAAGCTGAGCGCGCAGATCGGCGGCGACTGGCGCCTCGGCACGCAGCAGAGCGGCGAGCACAAGGTCGTGAGCCGTGCGAATGGCGTGTCCGATACCGATTTCGTCAATGACACCGGCAGCAGCGTGAAGGTCGGCGGGCAGGCGCTGATTGCCGTCAGCAAGGATTTGACTGCCCGCGGCACTGAACTTTACCTGGGCGGCGGCGGAACGATCGTGGCCGGCGGCAACGTGACGCTCGGCACGTCGGGCGCGACGTCGAGGGTCGACAGCAGTAGCGCGGGCGACGAGGGCAGCCGCAGCTACGCCGAATCGCTCCATCGCTCGGACGAGCAGCTGCCCGGCACCACGCTGACGAGTGGCGACACGCTGACGCTCGTGGCGGGCAAGGACCTCGATGTGATCGGCAGCGCGATCAGGCTCGACAAGGGCACGGCGGCGCTGGTCGCCGGCGGCGACGTGAACGTCGTGTCCGCTACCGAAATCCACGCGCTGAAGACTGACGAGACGCACAGCCGCCGCGGGCTCGTGAGCGGAACGAAGATCGCAAGCGGCACCGACCAGACGATGACGCTGAACCATGGCAGCCTGATCTCGGCCGATCAGGTTTCGATCGCGAGCGGGCGCGACATCAACGTGACGGGCAGCACGATCGTTGGCACCGATGACGTGGCGCTGAACGCCGCGCGCGACCTGACGATCTCGATCTCGCAGGACACTTTCCGGTCGTCGGACTACTACGAGAAAAAGCAGGCCGGGCTGATGGCGGGCGGCGGCCTGGCCGTGTCGGTGGGCAGCAGCTCGCTGAAGACGACGAGCCGGACGGCCGAAGTGTCGAACAACGGCAGTGTGATCGGCTCGCTGAACGGCAATGTCGGCCTGACTGCCGGCAAGGACCTGCACGTGACCGGCAGCGACCTGATCGCGGGGCAGAACATCAGCGGCACGGGCGCGAACGTGACGCTCGACGCCGCGCGGAACACGCACCACGTGAGCCAGACACAGGAGGTATCGAAGAGCGGGCTGACGCTGGCGTTGAAGGCGCCGGTGATCGACGCGGTATCGAACGTGGTCGATCAGGCGCGCGCGGCCGGGCGCAGTCAGGACGGCCGTGCCGCCGCGCTGCACGGAATGGCGGCAGCGAGCGGCATGCTCGATGCGGCGGGTGCCGGCGCGCAGGCGGCGGGCATGCACGGGGCGGGGGCCACGCCGCAGTTCAAGGTCGAGGTCGGCGTGGGCAGCAGCCGAAGCAAGAGCGCGTTCTCGGAACACAGCGTGACGCATCGTGGCGCCAGTGTCACCGCGGGCGGCACGGCGGCATTTGCCGCCACCGGCACCGATGCGCCGGGCAGCGGAAACGTGACCATTGCCGGCTCGAACCTGAGCGCCAATGATGTGATCCTCGCGGCGAAGCATCGGGTCGATGTGGTGGACACGACCGATACCGATTCGACTCGCAGTACGAACGAATCGAAGAGTGCGAGCGTGGGGGTGTCGGTGGGTACGGGCGGCATCGGTGTGTCGGCGGCGATGTCGAAGGCCGACGGCGACGGCAACAGCGATCTGGCGACGCGGAACAACAGCCACGTGAATGCGGCCGACGGCGTGACGATCATCTCGGGCGGCGATACGAACCTGATCGGCGCGAATGTGCGTGGCGATCGGGTGAATGCGGATGTCGGCGGCAATCTGAACATCGCGAGCGTGCAGGACACGTTGTCGAGTGCGGCGCATCAGTCGAGCGAGGGGGGCGGCTTTGCGATCAGCGAAGGCGGTGCCAGCGCGAGCTTCAGCCGGAGCAGGGGCAATGCGTCGGGCAGCTACGCGGGTGTGAACGAACAGGCTGGAATTCAGGCGGGCGAGGGCGGGTTCAGCGTCAACGTGAAGGGGAATACGGATCTGACGGGGGCCTACCTTGCGAGCGATGCGGATGCGCCGAAGAACACGTTGACCACGGGTTCGCTGTCGTTCTCTGACATGCAGAACCATTCGCACTACGAGGCGAAGTCGAGCGGGTTCAGCGCGGGTGCGACGACCGGTGACGGCGGGATGAACTTCAGCACGCACGGCAGTACATCGGGCCGGAATGGAGGGGGTGTGACGCCGATGCTGAGCCAG
>JASLEG010000083.1 GCA_030151225.1 Burkholderia sp.
GGGCGCGACTGCGAGGCCGCGCGCGCCGCCCTGGCCGAGGCCGAGGCGGGCATCGCGCCGCTGCTGGCGCTGGCCGGCGCGGCCAGCATCGACGAGGCGCTGCCGCTCGCGCTGCGTGCCGACGCGGCACGCAAGCTGCGCGCCGAGATCGACGCCGCGCGCCAGGTGCTGATCGACGACGACGACGGCCTGCCGTTCGAGGCGCTGGTGGCCGAGATCGACGAGCGCGATCCGGCCGAGGCGCCGGCCCAGCTCGAGGCGGCGCGCCGCCAGCAGGGCGAGCTGAACGAGGCGCTGAGCGCGCTCGCGCAGCAGGAGGTGGTGGCGCGCCAGGCGCTCGAGGCGATCGGCGGGCAGGACGTGGCCGCGCAGGCCGAGGCGAGGCGCCAGGAGGCGCTGGCCGGCATGAGCGACACGGCCGAGCAGTATCTGGAGGCGGCGGTCGCGAGCCGCCTGCTGCGCTGGGCGATCGATCGCTATCGCGATCAGAAGCAGGGGCCGATGCTGAGCCGCGCCGGCGAGATCTTCGCGGGGCTCACGCTCGGCGAATTCGAGCGGCTCGGCGTCGATGCCGAACGCGATCCGCCCGCGCTGCAGCCGAAGCGCGCGAGCGGCCGCGCGGTGGAGATCGACGGGCTCAGCGAGGGCACGCGCGACCAGCTGTTCCTCGCGCTGAGGATCGCCGCGCTCGAACTGCAGCTCGCCCACAAGGCGGCGCTGCCGTTCGTGGCCGACGACCTGTTCATCAACTTCGACGACCTGCGCTCGAAGGCCGGGCTCGAGGCGCTGCGGGATCTGTCCACGCGCACGCAGGTGATGTTCCTCACGCATCACGATCACCTGCTGCCGCTGGTGCGCGAGGTATTCGGCGAGCGTGTGAACGTGGTGACGCTCGCGCGCGAGCGGGCCTGAGCGGGCCGCGTCCGGGAGCTATGCGCGCGCCTGCATATCCTTAGCTGAAATCGGTCGAACCGTCCCGTGGCGGTCGTTCCTATACTGTCTCGCGCGCCGGGCCCGCCGCCCGGCGTCGAACACGAACGACCCGCAACGACCCGGATGAGGATGACCCGCATGAACGCCCCGCACACGATCGATTCCCGCTCGCGCCTCGCCGCGGCACTGGCCGCGCTGCCCGCGCTGGCGGAGCAGATCGGCCAGGATGCCGCACGCCGCGAGGCCGAGCGCGAATTGCCGCACGCGGGCTTCGCGCTGTTTCGCGGCACCGAGCTCGGCGCGCTGCGGATTCCGGCCGAACGCGGCGGCCTCGGCGCGACGCTGGTGGACCTGTTCGAGGCGATCGCCACGCTCGCCTCGGCCGATTCGAGTCTCGCGCATGCGTTGCGCCTGCACTACGACGTGACCGAGGCGCTCGCGCTCACGCCGCGCACGCCGTTCAACGACCGCCAGGTCGAGCGCGTGCTCGACGGCGCGATCTTCGGCGGCGCGCTGACCGAGCGCGGCACCGCGCGCCCCGGCGAGGTCACCACCCAGCTGGTGCGCGAGGGCGACCACTATCGCGTGACGGGCCGCAAGTACTACTCCACCGGCACGCTGTTCTCCGACTACGCACGCATCAACGTGCTCGGCGAGGGCGACGCGCGCATCGCGATCGTGGTGCCCGTGAAGCGCGAGGGCCTGACCATCGAGGACGACTGGGACGGCATGGGCCAGCGCATGACGGCGAGCGGCACGCTGCTGCTCGACAACCTGCGCGTGGAAGCCGACGAAGTGGTGGAGCGCGACAGTTCCACGCTGGTCGGCCGGCACGGCGGCGCGCTGCGCCAGCTGCATCTGGTGGCGGTGGCCGCCGGCATCGTGCGCAACGTCGCGGCCGACGCGCGCCGCTACGTGAAGACCTTCGGCCGGCCCGTGCAGCACAGCGCGGCGGCCTCGGCGGCCGAGGATCCGTTCATCCAGCAGACGGTGGGCGAGCTTGCCGCGCACAGCCACGCGATCGACGCGCTGGTGCGCGAGAACGCGCGCGCGCTCGACCGTTCGGCCGAGGCGATCCGCGCCGAATCGGCCGATGCCGAGGCGCTGGTGCTCGAAGGCGCGCTGGCCACCGCGCGCACCCAGCTGATCGTCAGCAAGCTCGCGCTGCACGCGGCCGAGCGGCTGTTCGAGGTGGGCGGCGCGTCGGCCACCGGCCGCAAGCACAATCTCGATCGCCACTGGCGCAACCTGCGCACGATCTTCAGCCACAACCCGCTGCTGCACAAGGCACGCGTGATCGGCGATTACGAACTGAACGGCACCACCACCCACCTGACCGAAGGCCGCGTGTTCTGACGGCCTGATCCACCGGCGCCGCGCCCCTGCGCGCCCTCTCGCGAGAACCGACTTCCATGACCCGACAACGCAGCGGACATCTGGCGCTCGGCGCCTTCCTCTATCCGACCGGCCATCACATCGCCGCGTGGCGTCATCCCGACGCGCAGCCCGACGCGGGCGTCGATTTCCGTCACTACGCGAAGCTCGCGCAGGCGGCCGAGGCAGCCAAGTTCGATCTGGTGTTCCTCGCCGACGGCGTGGGCACGCGCGGCGACGACGTGGAATTCCTGAGCCGCACCGCACACAGCTACAACGCGCAGTTCGAGCCGATCACGCTGCTCTCGGCGCTGTCGGCCGTGACCGAGCGGATCGGCCTGGTGGGCACGGCGTCCACCAGCTTCAACGAGCCGTTCCACGTCGCGCGCAAGTTCGCCTCGCTCGATCACCTGAGCGGCGGGCGCGCGGGCTGGAACCTCGTCACCTCGTCGAACCGCCACGAGGCGGAGAACTTCAATCGCGACGAGCACATCGCGCACGCCGAGCGCTACGACCGCGCCGAGGAGTTCGCCGACGTCGTGCACGGCCTGTGGGACAGCTGGGACGACGACGCCTTCGTGCGCGACAAGGCCGCCGGCCGCTTCTTCGACCCGGCCGGGCGCCACGTGCTCGCGCATCGCGGCCGCTTCTTCCAGGTGCGCGGGCCGCTGAACGTGGCGCGCTCGCCGCAGGGGCACCCGGTGGTGGTGCAGGCCGGCTCGTCCGAGGCGGGGCGCGCGCTGGCCGCGCGCACGGGCGAGGTGATCTTCACCGCGCAGCAGACGCTCGACGATGCCGTGGCCTTCTATGCCGACGTGAAGGGCCGCATGGCCGAATGGGGGCGCCACCCCGACGCGCTGAAGATCATGCCCGGCGTGTTCCCGGTGGTGGGCCGCACCGAGAGCGAGGCGCGCGAGAAATTCGAGGCGCTGCAGCAACTGATCGATCCGGTGGTGGGGCTCGCGCTGGTGTCGGGGCTCACCGGCGGCTTCGACCTGTCGGCCCATCCATTCGACGGGCCGATCCCCGAGCTGCCCGAAACCAACGCGAGCAAGAGCCGCCAGACACTGATGCTCGATCTCGCGCGTCGCGAGAATCTCACGATCCGCCAGCTCGCGCTGCGCGTGGCCGGCGCGCGCGGCCACTGGCAGCTGATCGGCACGCCGTCGCAGATCGTGGACGAGCTCGAGGCGCGCTTCGTCAATTACGGCGCCGACGGCTTCAACGTGATGGCGCCCACGCTGCCGGGCGGGCTCGACGATTTCGTCGAACTCGTGCTGCCGGAGCTGCGCCGCCGCGGCCTGTTCCGCGAGGATTACACGGGCACCACGCTGCGCGAGCACCTGGGCCTGAAGCGGCCGGCGCGCGGCGAATGGGCGGCGAGCCGGCCGAAGCAGGCGGCCTAGGGCGCCGCCGGCCGCGCCGCGCATCACCACGCAGGCCGCCTTCGGGCGGCCTTTTCGTTGCTGTGCGCGGTGAGTCGCTCAGGCCGGTTCCGCCGGCGCGTACTGCATCTCGCCGTTGCCGAACGACCAGTTCTCGCGCGCCACGTCCACCAGATTGATGAACACGTCCTCGCGGCGGATGCCGGTCGCCGCGTGGATGCCGTTCGCGATCGCGGCATAGAAGGCCTTCTTCACCGCGATCGAGCGGCCCGCGTTCCAGGTCACCTGGATCATCACGATCGACGGCGTGTAGGTGATGCCGAGATAGCCGTCGGCCGGGTAGATCAGCTCGTCCGGCGCGTGGCGCGTGACGATCTGGAAGCGGTCGTTCGCGGGCACCGAGGCGACCTCGATCATGGCGCGATAGACGATCTCGCCGACGGCCTGCACGGTGTGCGGCGTGGCGTCCCGGGAAATGTCGATGCGCACGAGTGGCATGGCAGGCTCCGATGGAAAGCGTGGATGGTGCGAACAGACTAAACTCCTCGTGACATTTCCAGAAGCGAATAATTGGACGAATCAACATGACGAGTTGGAATGATGATCGATGAGCTGAAATCGTTCGTGGCGGTGGTGGAGGAGGCGTCGCTGACGCGCGCGGCGCAGCGGCTGTGCGTGACGCAATCGGCGATCTCGAAGCGGATCCGGCGGCTCGAGGACGAGATGGGCGCCGAGCTGCTCGATCGCCAGTCGAAGCCGCCGCAGCTCACGGCGCTGGCGCGGCGCGTGTACGAGCACGCCATGCCGCTGCTCGGCGCCTGGGATCGGCTGATGGGCGTGGCGCGCGAGGGCGGCGAGCCGGCCGGCACGCTGCGCTTCGGGCTGCCGCACGGCATCGCCGACCTGGTGGTGTTCGATGCGCTGAACGCGCTGCGCGCGGCGTATCCGCGGCTCGAGGTGGCCCTGCGCGCCGACTGGAGCCCGGCGCTGGCGCGGCTGCTCGACGGCGGCGAGCTCGACGTGGCCGCGCTGATGACGCCGCCCGGCGCGCGGCCGACGGCCGGCGAGGGGCATCGCCACGTCGCGACGATCAAGCTGGCGGTGGTGCAGAGCCGGCGGCGCCCGCTGGTCGCGAGGCGCACCGATCTGGCCGCGATCGGGGGCTGCGAATGGGTGCTGAACCCGGAGGGATGCGGCTATCGCGCGGCGCTGCGGCAGGCGATGGAAGCGTCGGGGCAGGCGCTGCGCGTGAAGGCCGACACGCACGGCAACGAGATGCAGCTGCAGCTGATCGCGTCGGGCTTCGGGCTCGGGCTGGTGCCGGCCAGCGTGGTGCGCCACAGCGTGTGGAAGCCGCAGCTGGCCGTGGTGCAGGTGGCGGACTTCGCGCCGAGCCTGGACGTCTGGCTCGCCCATCCGCGCCAGCTCGGCAGCCTGACCGACGCGGTCGCCCGGCTCGGCGACACGATCGATGCGAGCTTCAAGGCAGCTTCGCGGCGTTCACCATGAACACGGTCACGTCGATCACGTCGTCGAACGTGCAGCCGGCCGCCGGCAGGATCGCGTTCGGGTTCTCGGGGGCGCGAGCCACCTGCGTGTCGAGCTCGGGCTCGGGGCTGCCGACGGCTTGAGGGCTCAGTTCAGCGCGACCGCCGCCGCCGCGTCCACCGGCGTGCCCTCGATCGCCTCCGAGCGGCGGCCGTCGGGGCCCACCGGCACGTCGCCGACCAGCGTGGTGCGGTACAGCTGCCGGTCGAACTCCAGATCGAAGATGTCGGTCGGCGCGAGATGCGCCGTGGCGCGGTTGTCCCAGAACGCCAGGCTGTGCGGTTCCCACTTGAAGCGCACCGTGAATTCGGGCCGCGTGACGTGCTCCCACAGCAGCTCCAGCAGCACCTGGCTCTCGCGTGCCGACACGCCCACGATCGACTTCAGGAAGCTCGGGCTCACGTACAGCGCGCGCTCGCCCGTCTCCGGGTGGATCCGCACCAGCGGATGCTCGGTCACCAGCGCACGCCGCTCCACCGCGTCGGCGTAGTCGGCGGTGGCTCGCGCGCCGGCCGGCGGGGTGAAGCGATGGATGCCGCGCAGGCCGTCCACCAACCGCTGCAGCGGCGCCGACAGTGTCTCGTAGGCGCGCACCAGGTTGGTCCACTGCGTGTCGCCGCCGTAAGGCGGAATCGTCACGCCGCGCAGGATCGAGGCCCACGGCGGGTTCACGGCAGCGGTCACGTCGGTGTGCCAGCCGGTCCACGGGCGGCGAACCGGCTGGCCTTCGTAGCGGGTGGCCTGGCGATGCTTCGAGATCGAATACACCTCGGGGTGGCCGTCCACGTGGCCGAATACCGGATGGCCCACGGTCGGTTCTCCGAACTGCGCGGAAAAGGCCACGTGCTGCTCGTGGCTCAGGAACTGCTCGCGGAAGAACAGCACGCGCCACTTCAGCAGCGCGCCGCGGATCGCCGCGATCCGGGCCGCATCGAGCGGGCGGCTCAGGTCCACCCCGCGAATTTCCGCGCCGATGTGCGCGGACAGCGGGATCACGTCGAGCGAGGCGTTCACGGCCAGATTCATGGCAAGTCTCCTGTCGATTTCGTTCGCACGCATGGCGGCGGCACCGGGTGCCGCCGACGGCACGTCATTGCAGCGTCGCGTCGCGGCCCCTGAGCACCACGCTGTGGCGGCCGTCCACGCTGACCGGCACGTCGCCGTGCACGGTCGCGCGGCGAACCACGCGACGCGCATCGCCGTAATCGTTGATCGCGTAGTGCTGGGTGGCGCGGTTGTCCCAGATCGCCACGTCGCCCTCGCGCCAGCTCCAGCGCACCGTGTTCTCGAGCCGCGTGACGTGCTCGTGCAGCACCTGCAGCAGATGCGCGGAATCGGCGGCCGACAGGTCCTTCAGGCGCTGCACGAAGTGGCCGAGCACCAGCGTGCGCTCGCCGGTGACCGGGTGCACGCGCACCACCGGATGCTCGGTCTCGTACACGGTGGAGGTGAACACCTCGCGGTAGCGCTTGAGCTGATCGGCGTCGGCATTGACGTGCGAGGCGGCGTAATCGTAGGCATTGGTGTGGATGGCCCACAGCGTGTCGGCCAGCGCGCGCAGCGGCACCGGCAGGTTGTCGTAGGCGGCCGCGGTGTTGGCCCATACGGTGTCGCCGCCGGCCGGCGGGATCACCACGGCGCGCAGGATCGACACCTTCGGATAGGCGTCCACGAAGGTCACGTCGGTGTGCCACGAGTTGGCGCGCGCGCCGTGCTGCGAATCGAGCTCGAGCAGGGCGGCGCTGCCCTCGACGGAGGGCACCGTCGGGTGGGCGACCGTCTCGCCGAAGCGGCGCGCGAAGGCTTCCTGGGCCGCGTCGTCGAGATGGTGCTGGCCGCGGAAGAACAGCACCTTGTGGGTGTGCAGCGCGTCGAGGATCGCGTCGAAGGTGGCCGTGTCGAGCTTGCCGGACAATTCGACATCCGAAATTTCGGCGCCGATCCGGCCGGCCACGCGGCGCAGCGCGAGCGGCGATTCGACGGCGCGCAGGGCGCGGGTGGCGGCATGGTGCGACGGCGTGGCGGTCTGTACGTCGGACATCGGTGTGTCTCCTTCGGTGGGGAAATCGTTGCGCTCATTCAAGCAGCCCGCGCCGCAAAACTGAACTGACGATTCGTGGGAACGATAGTGCGAGGCGCGTGCCGATCGATATCGGCGGCGCTGCGAACGCGCGCCGGCAGGCCCTTACCAGGCGAGCCGCCAGCCGCCGGCCGGCAGCGGGGTGGCGGCCGGCTTCGGTGCGCTGCGCGCGGCGGCGTCGTCGTCGCCGAGGTCGGCCAGGATCGTGTCGCGCAGCCGCGCGAACGCGGCGCCGTTGCGATCGCGCGGGCGCGGCAGGTCCACGTCGACGATGCGCGCGATGCGGCCCGGGCGCGGCGCCATGGTCACCACCCGATCGCCGAGCCACACCGCTTCCTCCACGTCGTGCGTGACGAGGATCATGGTGATGCGCTCCTGCTCCCAGATGCGCTGCAGCGCCTGCTGCAGGTGCGCGCGCGTGCGCGGATCGAGCGCGCCGAACGGCTCGTCGAGCAGCAGCAGGCGCGGCCGGTTCACGAGCCCGCGCGCGATCGCCACGCGCTGCGCCATGCCGCCCGACAGCTGGCTCGGGTAGGCGGCCTCGAAGCCTTTCAGGCCCACCAGCGCGATGTGCTCGGCCACCGCCGCGCGGCGCGCCTTCGCGTCGAGCGGCGAGTTGCGCAGCGCGGCGGCCACGTTCTGCGCCACGGTCAGCCACGGAAACAGCCGGTGATCCTGGAACACGATGCCGCGTTGCAGCGAGGTGTCGCGCACGCGTTCGCCGGCGGCGCGGATCTCGCCGTCGTAGTCCACGTCGAGGCCGGCGATCAGGCGCAGCAGCGTGGATTTTCCGCAGCCGCTCGCGCCCACGATGCTGACGAATTCGCCGCCGCGCACGGCCAGCGAGATGTCGTCGAGCACCGTCAGCGCCTCGGCGCCGGCCCCGCCGCGGCGGGCGTAGCGCTTGCGCACGTGGCGGATGTCGATCGAGTCGTGCGGGATCTGCAGGTCGAGACTCATGGCGTGTCCGTCGAAAGGGAAGGGGAGGAAGCGGCCAGCGCGGCGGCGCGGCCGCGCGCGAGCAGGCGCCGCTCGATCGCGCGCGCGCCGGCGTTCAGCGCCCAGCCGGTGATGCCCACCACCACGATGCCGAACAGCACGAGGTCCATGCGGAACTGCTCGCTGCCGTCGATCAGGGTGTTGCCGATGCCGCTGCCGGCCACCAGCAGGTATTCGGCGCCGAGCGTGGCGAGCCACGAATAGATCAGGCCGAGGTACAGGCCGGTGGTGATCGAGGGCAGCGCGTGCGGCAGGATCACGTGGCGCACCAGCTGCCAGCGCGAGTAGCGCAGCGTGCGCGCCACTTCCACGTAGGCGCGCGGCACGGCGTGGATGCCGTCGCAGGTGTGGGCGGCCACAGGCAGCAGCGCGGCCAGCGACAGGAACACTACCTTGGCGGTGTCGCCCAGGCCGAACCACACCGAGATCAGCGGGATCCAGGCGAACAGCGAGATCTGCTTGAAGGTGTCGAAGGTCGGGCCCACGACGCGCGCGGCGAGTCGCGACAGGCCGAGCGCCGCGCCGAGCAGCAGGCCCGCGGCGGCGCCGATCGCGAAGCCCGCGAATTCGCGCGCCAGCGAGGCCGACAGGGCCCGCGCGAGCGCGCCGCTCTGCACCTGCTGCACGGCCGTGTGCCAGACCTCGGCGGGGCCCACGAACAGGCCCGAATGGCCGCCGCGCACGGTGGCCACCAGCCACCATGCGGCGAGCGCCGCGAGCGGCAGCACGATGCCGCGCAGGTCGGGGCCGCGGCGGGCGGCGGCGGGAGAGGAAAGCGATGCGCTCACGTTGGCAGGCTCCGATCAGGTCGACGAGTGGGCGGGTTGACGAATGCGATGACGGCGCAGGCTCAGGCCCGGAACGCCGAGCCGCGACCGCGCCGCAGGCGCGCCTCGGCGGCGTCGAGCGCGCGGTTGATCGCGTAGCCGAGCGCGCCCACGATCACCACCGCGGCCATCACGAGATCGAGCTGGAACAGTTGCCGGCCGTACACGATCAGGTAGCCGAGGCCTTCCGACGAGGCCACCAGCTCGACCACCACCAGCGCGAGCCAGGCCTTGGTGAAGGCGAGCCGCACGCCGGTGGCGAGCGTCGGCACGGCGGCCGGCAGCACCACGTGCACGATGCGTTGCAGCCGGCCGTAGCCGAACACGCGCGCCGCCTCGTCGAGCTCGGGCGGCGTCTCGCGAAAGCCCTGCAGCGTGCTCATCGCCACCGGCACCAGCGCCGCGTGCGCGATCAGGATGATCTTGAGCGGCTCGCCCACGCCCACCAGCAACAGCAGGAACGGCAGCCAGCCGAGCACGGGGATCTGCACGATCGCATTGAAGCTCGGCAGCACGTAGGCTTCGGCGGTGCGCGACAGCCCGAGCCACGCGCCGATCGCGAAGCCGGCCAGCGAGCCGGCCGCGAAGCCGAACAGCACGCGTTGCAGGCTGATCCAGGTGTTGCTCAGCAAATCGCCGCTGCGCGCGAGTTCGGCGAGCGTCTGCCACACCGCCTCGGGCGGCGGCAGGATTTGCGGCGCGATCCAGCCGCGCTCGCAGCCGATGGTCCACAGCGCGAACAGCGCGGCCGGCAGCAGCCACGGCGCGATGGCCCAGCCAAGCGCGGCGGCGCGCCGGCGCAGGCCGGCCTGCGCGCGCGGCGCGTAGGCGTCGGCGTCGGTGGCTTGCCGCTCGCGGATCGAAATCGCGGTATCGCTCATCACGG
>JASLEG010000105.1 GCA_030151225.1 Burkholderia sp.
AAGACATCGCGATCCTGACCGGCGGTCAAGTCGTCGCGGAAGAAACCGGCCTGACGCTCGAGAAGGCGACGCTGGCCGAACTGGGCCAGGCGAAGCGTATCGAAGTGGGCAAGGAAAACACCACGATCATCGACGGCGCTGGCGAAGCAGCAAACATCGAAGCGCGTGTGAAGCAGGTTCGCACGCAAATCGAAGAAGCTACGTCGGACTACGACCGTGAAAAGCTGCAAGAGCGCGTTGCCAAGCTGGCAGGCGGCGTTGCAGTGATCAAGGTCGGCGCTGCGACCGAAGTCGAAATGAAGGAAAAGAAGGCACGTGTCGAAGACGCACTGCACGCAACGCGCGCAGCTGTGGAAGAAGGCATCGTGGCTGGCGGCGGCGTCGCGCTGATCCGCGCACGCACGGCGATCACGGCACTGACCGGCGCGAACGCCGATCAGAACGCAGGTATCAAGATCGTGCTGCGCGCGATGGAAGAACCCCTGCGCCAGATCGTCACGAACGGCGGCGAGGAAGCGAGCGTCGTGGTCGCAGCAGTGGCCGCAGGTTCGGGCAACTACGGCTACAACGCAGCGACGGGCGAGTACGTCGACATGGTCGAAGCCGGCGTGGTCGATCCGACCAAGGTGACGCGTACGGCCCTGCAGAACGCAGCGTCGGTCGCAGGCCTGCTGCTGACGACGGATGCAGCCGTTGCCGAACTGCCGAAGGAAGATGCTCCGATGCCTGGCGGCATGCCGGGCGGCATGGGCGGCATGGGCATGGACATGTAAGAAGGCTTCGGCCCTCTGCATGTCGGGGCGCGCAGCGATGCGCGTCCCGCGCCGCAAACGAAAAACCCGCAGCGATGCGGGTTTTTTGTCGTGTGCGGCCGGAGATTCGGCGGAGGGGCCGTCAGTGTCGCGAGGCGCCGAACGGCGGGTTGGCCGGCGCGGCCGGTGCCGCTGGTGTTTCGTCCTCGTTGCTGCGGGCCCAGAAGAAGCGGTCGGGCAGCCAGGCACCCATGCCGGGGCGGAACGCGTCGCGCGTGGCCTGATACAGGTATTCCTGCGCCTCGCGCACCGCCTCGGGCGGCTCCTGGCCGTTCGCGAGCAGGGCCGCGATCGCCGCCGCGAGCGTGTCGGTCACGCCCATCAGGCGATGCGGCGTGCGCTCCCACAGGTCCTGGCGGATCTGGCCTTCCTCGCCGTACAGCGTGTTGACGAGCCGGTGCGTGCCGGTCTCGGTGGCGAGGATGTATTCGCAGCCCTGCGAGAGCAGGTGCGCGATCGCGGTGTCGAGATTCGGTGCCTCGGCGTCGCCGTCGGGCTGGGCGAGCGCGATCAGCGTGGCGTGATCGGCCACCAGCAGCGTGGTTTGCGGCGCCAGCAGATCGGCGATCGCCTCGCGCAGGTCGTCCGCGGCCAGCACGTGCTCGTCATCGAGCGTGAAATCGGGCGCGAGCACGAGCGGCACGCCGTCGTAGTCGGCCACCACCTCGGCGATCGCGCTGACCACCTCGGCGCGCGCCGTGGCGCCGATCTTGAAGGCCGCGACCGGCATGTCCTCGAGCAGCATCCGCGCTTGCGCGACCACGGTGTCGGGGTCGAGGCCGGTCACGTCGTCGCACGAAGCCGAGTCGCGCACCGTGTAGCCGGTCAGCACCGACACGCCGTGGCAACCCATGCTCGCGAGCGTCAGCAGATCCGCCTGCAGGCCGGAGCCGCCGGTGGGATCGGACAAACCGAAGGAGAGGACGATCGGAGGGGCGTTGCTGGACATGAAATTCGGGGATAGAGAAAACGTTCGGGCGGCGCACCGTGCCGGTGCGCCTCGCCGGTCATTATGCGTTGGAAACTTGCGCGTGAAACGGTTTTTTAATGCGATTCGGGCACAAAACGGCCGTTTGCGGCTGCCCGCCGCGCTTTCGTGTCGTCGCTGCGCGACTGTCGATCAGTCCGTCGCGACGCGATGGAGTTCCCGGCCGCCGCACCGATCTCCTGACGTGCGGCAAATTCCGCTTGCCTCGTCCGAATGGCCGGTGCTAGGCAGGGCGGCCGTCCGCACGTTACCATCACGTCTCCCCGAAATCGGTTTTTTCCCCTGCGCGAAACGATGGAATACAAAAGCTGGATGTGCCTGATCTGTGGCTGGATCTACGACGAAGAAGCGGGCTTGCCCGACGAGGGCATCGCCCCGGGTACGCGTTGGGAAGACGTGCCGATCAACTGGACCTGTCCGGAATGCGGCGCGCGCAAGGAAGACTTCGAGATGGTGCAGATCTGACCGTTTCCTGACGGCCGGGCTCCCGGTCGGCCGCCGGCACCTCCGACGCGGTGCCGGCGAGCGGGTGCGTGCGGATCCCGCATCGCGCCCAGGCCTCGCGTCCACGGTTGCGTGCCCATGACGACGTCTCCGACCGTATTGCCGATGCCCGACGCCTTGCCGAACCCGCGTGGCGGGGCGGTGCTGCTCGCCGAATCGACGCTGGCCGAGGCCAGCGCGGCCTCGGGCGAGGCGTTGCAGCGCGCGCTGCGCACCGTGTCGGCGGCCTTGCGCGACGCGGGCTGGCTGTCGGCGGCGCGGTATGCCGACGTGCTGTCGGTCGCGGCATCGGCCGACAAGGCGGGTGCCTCCAGTGACGTGCCTGTACAGGTGCCGCCGCCGATGCCCGAGTCATTCCGTGCCGCGCTGCGCGACTTCCGCTGGGCGATCGCCCGCCGCAACCTGCGCGAGCTGGCCTGCTCGCCCACGCTCCACGCGCATTACGAGACGCTGCGCCGGCTTGCCGATGGCGAGCCGCGCGGCGCCGCCGTCGCGGTCGTTCCGGCCGACGCGCTCGCGCTGGCCGGGCGGCCGGTGCCGC
>JASLEG010000138.1 GCA_030151225.1 Burkholderia sp.
GCGAGCGCCGCGTTGCGCCGGCGCGCGCCGCGCGGTTGCGGCAGCAGGGCGCGCAGGATGGCGGAGGCAGCGCGCCGCGATCGCTGGCGCGGCGTGTCGGATGATGGGCGATGCATGGCGAGGTCCCCGGCGATGACGATAAGGAGGATTCCGAACGGTTCGGAAACGGTTCCGGAAAACCGCATTCTGGAAGTGCCGGGAAAGCGCTGTCAAAGCACCATTTCAGCTATGGACAGTCGCGCGCGCCGCTAAGCTTAGTGCGGGGAGTTGGTTGGACCGGCGGGTCGGCGTCGCTAGAATCGGTCGCTTCCGGGGCACGCCTGGCGTGCGCTGCGCGGGCGGCGATTCGTCCGCGCGCGCAGCGCCTGCCGGCGCGACATCGACACTTTCGACTTCATCACCGCATTCATCGATCATGCTGCCCGACGAATCCGCCGATCGCATCGCCCCGCACCCGCGCAAGCCGTCGTTCGGATGGCGGCACGGCGCGTGCCTCGTGCTCGGCCTGCTGGCCGCCACGCTGCCGCTGCGCAACGACTCGCAGGCCTCCGAGCAAGCCGGCTTCGTGTTCGAATCGGTGTTCGACGCCGCGAACCGGTCCGCGTCGCCCACGCGGCCCGCCGATATCGACGCCGCGCTGCGGCTCGCCACGAGCGCGTGGTGCCATTGAGCTCCGACCGCGGCCGCCTCGCGCGGATCGTCGGCGGAAAGTGATAGATTTCGGAGCCATTCCGAATCCGCCGACCGATGACGCTCACCCGCTTTCCACTCGCCGCCCTCGCTTCCACCCTGCGCCGCGCCCTGCTCGCGATCGTGCCGGCCATCGCGCTGCTGACGGCCCTGCCGACGCATGCCGCGCCGCCGGCCGACCCCACCACCGATGCCGAGAAAGCCGCGGCCGTGCGGGCCCTGATCGGCAGCGACGGCCCGCAGCCCGATCTGAAAGGCTATGGTCAGGTCGCGCTCGCGCCGTGGCCGCATGCACCGGCCGGGGCCGGCGAGCTGTGGGTGGTGGCCGCGCTGCTGCCGCCGGCCGACGGCAACGGGCTGCCCGAAGTGTGGACCGGCGTGCTGAGCCGCAGCGGCCAGGATTTCCGTCTGCTCGCGGGCAGCGAGCACGGCAGCATCGATGACATCGGCATTGCGCTGATGTTCGGGCCGACCGTGCAGCTCGACCTGATCCCCTATCGCTACGCGCCCGACGAGGTGGGCTTCGGCGTGCGCGTGAGCGGCGACTACAACTCGAGCGCGCACGCCGACGCCTACGAGGGCGTGAAGCTGTACCGCTTCGCGGCCGGCCGGCTCACGCCGGTATTCGACGCGCTGACCTCGATGTCGACGCTCGACAAATCCGACGCCGACGCTTGCGAGCAGGCCCATCGGCCCGGCGTGGACTGCGATGCGGCCAGCACCGTGGACAGCGAATACGTGCTCGCCTTCAGCCCCACGGCGACGCGCGGCCATTACGACCTGCTGGTGCGCACGCGACCGGCCAAGGGCAAGCCGGCGCGGCTCGTGAAGCGCGCCGTGTGGAACGGCACGAGCTACGCGCCACGCGCGTTCGACGGCGGCTGATCCCCGTCCCCGTCAGGCCCTGTTACGCCCCCGTTTTCCGGCGTGGCCGGGCCAGGCATCGCGCAACTTCGCACACGGGCATGGCGGTTCGGGTTTTTCGCCCACGAGGCGCGCCGCTGCTCGCACACTGCCCCGATCATCTCAACGGATCCGGTCAACGATGGTGCGCACCACGCGGACAGCCCACTCGCATTCGCCTCACGGCGCCACGCCCACCGAAGCACACGAAGCGCATGAAGCGCACGGCCCCGCCGACGCGCTGCCGTCCCCGGCCTCGCAGGCCGCGCCCGATGTCCGCCTGCGTGGACTGAGCGGCCTGTCGAATCGGGCACGCGGCGACACACGGGCCCGCGACGGCCAGGCCGATTCACCGATCACGATCTCGGCGGACGAGGCGCCCGCGCCGCCACCGTCGCGCGCCACGAGCCCGCACCTGCGCACCACGGTGAACCGCCTCGGCAGCGGCCGCGCCGCGCCGCCCGCCTCGAGCCGTCAGCCGCATTTCGACGAACTGCGCTACCCCGGCTCGCGCGCCGCGATGCGCTGGCCAGCCGTGGCCGCCTGCCTGCAATGGGCGCGCGCGGCCGGCTTCACGATCCACCCGAGCCGCAGCACCTCGTGCACGGTGCGCAATGCCGAGCCGTACTACGACCCGCGCTCGCGCTGCGTGAAGTACGAGCCGCGCGCCGGTCGCGGCGTGGGCAGCATTCACCTGAACACCGACGCAATGGAGAACGAGACGCTCGCGGCGTTGACGATCATCCACGAGGTGGCCCACGCGCGACGCGGCGCGCGCGCCCACCCGGCCGACTGGGACGCCTACTGCGACGAGCGCCTGACCGACGAGGGCGAATCGGTGTTCCACACGCTGCACTTCACCGAGCAGGCCTTCGCGGCCGGCGTGGATCCGCGCCGCTACACGCGCGACGCGGCCGTGGCGATGCCGCTGTCGTGCATCCAGGAATGGCACGCGGCCTACCGGCAGCACGGCGGCGTGGGCAGCGAGGCGCTGTATCGCAAGCTCGGCGAGATCTACGACCGGCACGTGCCGCAATCGGCCGGCTGGGCCGCGTCGTGGCAACGCCTGTCGACGCGGCTCGGGCTGCCGGCGCAGGGCGGCGGGCGCATCATCGAGATCGGTTGAAACTGCCCGCCCCCGGTCATTTCTACCTTCCGGTGCGCGCGCGGCGCCTGCGTCTATAATCGGTGGCCCGATCCGCCCCTGCTTCACGCCATGCCTCGAGGGGCCCGCTTCACGGTTCTCCACCGCAGCGCCGTCCCGACGAGGAGCGTCCCTTGAGCATCGACAGCAAACGCGGCCTGCCCCGCCTGCGCCACGCGCTTTGGTTTCTTCTCGCCCTCGGCACGCCGGTGCTCGCGCAGCAGAACGCGCCGGCCCGGCAATCGGTGCCGCCGGCCCAGCAGGCGCCCCAGCCGCCCGTCCCCACCCCTGCCCCCGCCCAGCCGGCCGCCGCGTCCGGCGGCACCACCAACGCGGAAAAAGTGTTCGCGGCGGTGTCGCCCGACATCTGGACCGTCAGGTCGGCCCGGCCCGAGGCGAACCAGTTCATGATCGGCAGCGCGGTGCTGATCGCGCCGGGCCGCTTCATCACGGCCTGCCACGTGGTGGAACAGGCCGTCGACATCAAGCTGACCAACGGCCGGGACACGATCGGCGTGGACGAGGTGCTGCGCGACCCCGACGACCGCCGCGACATGTGCCTGCTGCGCGTGGCCGGCAGCTTCGAGCGCCAGCCGGTGCCGATCGCGCCGATCAGCACGCTGCGCGTGGGCCAGCGCGTGTACGTGATCTCGAGCCCGCGCGGGCTGGAGCTGTCGCTGACCGACGGGCTGATCTCGTCGCTGCGCCAAGAGCCCGAGAGCCAGGTGCCGATCATCCAGTCGTCCACGCCGGTCACGAGCGGCTCGAGCGGCGGCGGCCTGTTCGACGAACAGGGCCGCCTGATCGGCGTGGTGCGTTCGGTGGCGACGGACACCGAGAATTTCGCGTTCTCCTATCCGGCCGAATGGGTCGCGCAACTGCCCGAGCGCTACGCGCGCGAGGTGGCCGCCTGGCAGAACGCGATGAAGGACGCGGGGATCCGCTTCACGGCCGACGGCAAGGTGGCCGGCAGCGGCTTCGCGGCGATCTCGAACCTGAACGCGCTGCCCGTGCCGGCCGCGCAGAAGGCGCCGGTGGCGCTCGCCTATCGACAGTTCCTGCTGCTTGCGCCGCCGCGCGCCTTCGTGTTCACGAGCGACGGCAAGTTCGGTTCGATCTCGACCTCGGCCGAGCTCGCGCGGTATCGGCAGCAATGGCAGAAGGCGCACGTCGGCTACCGCTTCTACGCGGTGGACAACGCGGTGGTGTGGACGGCCAGGCAGGCGAATCCGCCCGCGCAAGCCCAATAGACATGCAGCGGCCGCGCTCAGGCCGCCGGCATGCGCGCGCGCAGCGCGTCGAGCAGCCGCTGGCCGTCGCGCTGCGCGAACCAGCGCGCATGGCCGATCAGATAGCCCTCGTAGGCCGCCCGGGTGCCCTCGGGCGAATCCAGGATGCCGTTGAAGTATTCGACTTCCGACAGCGCGAACTCGGTGTGCACGATCGGCAGCATCGCCACGAGCGCGCGCCAGGCGTCGCGCGAGAGCGGCTGCACCGCTTCGTAGCCGTCGAGCAGCGCGTGCAGCTGGTCGAATTCGATGCGGCGTGCGTCGGCCGGTGCCAGCCAGTCCACCAGATTGCGCTCGATCGCGGTGGCGAGGTCGAGCACGGCGCAGGTCCGGTCGGCCAGCCCGAAATCGAGCACGGTGGCCACCTCGGCCGCCTCGCTCCCGTCGGTCCACAGCAGGTTGGACGCATGCCAGTCGCCATGCGTCCAGAGCGGCGCGAGCGTGTCGAGCAGCGGCGCGAGCTCGCGATGGAACGGCGCGATCTCGCGGGCCACGTCGCCGCGCCAGTCGCGGCCGTCGAGCGCGCGCTCGAGGCGCGGCTGCGCGTGTACCCAGCTATCGAGCGCGCCGGCCAGATCCGGCGAGGACAGCACGCGAAAGCTCGACAGCAGCGGCCGCGGGGCCCGCGCCGGGGCCGTGTAGCCGAGCGCCGCGCGATGCAGCGTGGCCAGCATGCGCCCGGCCGCGGCCGCGTGCGCCGAATGCCGGAACGGCTTCCACGACATCGTGCCGCGATATGCATCCACGCCCGGCGACGCGGCGTGCACCTCGTAGGTCCATTCGCCGCGCGCCACGGCCGTGCGGCCCTCGGCATCGGCGAGCACCGCCGCCACCGGCACGCCCTGCCCGCGCAGATGTGCGATGAAGCCGTGCTCCTCCTCGAGGCCGGCCACGTCGCGAATCGCCGTGTGATGGCGCTTGACGAACAGCTGGGTGCCGTCGCCCAGCGTGGCGAGCACGGCGGCCGAAAACGGCCGCGGGCTGTGCCAGGCGAGCCGCGCCAAAGCGCCCACCTCGGGATACGACGCGAGCACACCCTCCACCTCGGCGCGCGTGATCAGCGGCCAGTCGCGCTCGACCGATTCGCCGTCGACGGTGAATTGCGGCGGCGCGGGGGCGTCGTCGTGTGCGTCACGGCTCACGCGCGGGCTCCGTGCGCGCCGGCATCCTCGCCCGCGAGCGCGCGCGCCCAGTCGCGCCAGCCGATGCCGGCCAGCACCACGAAGGCCGCGTACAGGCCGGCCGTCAGATACAGCTGCTTGAACACGAACATGCCCACGTAGATCACGTCCACCACCACCCACAGCTGCCACGACGCGATGTAGCGGCGCGCCGTCCAGTACTGCGCGATCAGGCTGAAGGCCGTCAGCGTGGCGTCCACGTAAGGCAGCGACGCATCGGTCCAGCGCGCCATCGCGCTGCCCAGCAGCACGCTCAGCACCACGGCCGAGAGCAGGCCCGGCACGAGGCGGCGCAGGCCCACGTCGCGCTCGGGCAGCACGTGGCGCTCGTCGGCGCCGGGCTGGCCGCCCGGATCGGTGCGCCGCTGCGCGATCCAGCGATACCAGCCATAGAGCTGCAGCGCCGCGAACGCGCCCTGCAGCAGCATGTCGGAATACAGCTTCGCGTCGAGGAAGATCCACGCGTACAGCACGACCGAGGCGAGCCCGATCGGCCAGCACAGCATGTTGCGCCGCGCGGTCAGCCAGATCGCGAGCGCGCTGACCACGACGCCGGCAATTTCGAGGGGTGACATGGTGCGGAAGCCTCCGTGGCGCCTGGCAGCGGTATCAGAAATCGTAGGTGAGCGAGATGCGCGCCGTGCGCGGCGCGCCGAGGAACAGGTACGCGTCGCCGGTCTGCTCGCCCGCATCGCGCCAGTAATAGCGGTTGAACAGGTTGTCGACCCACAGCCGCGCCGTCACGCGATGCCCGCCGAGCCTGGTGGTATAACGCGCCCCGGCATTCACCACGATCCATCCCGGCACCCGCGCCGTGCCTTCCTCGTTGGCGTTGCGCGCCGCGCTGTACTCGAGGCCGCCGAGCAGGCTGAAGCCGGGCAGGCCCGGCACCGCATAGTCGGCATTGAGCGTGGCGCGCAGCGGCGGCGTGTTGATCACCTGATGGCCCTCGTAGGCGGGCGAGCCGGAATCGTAGGCGCGCGCGCGGATCGCCGTGAGCGTGGCGGCCAGCTGCAGCCGCTCGGTCACACGCCCCGAGGCGCCGAGCTCGATGCCGTCGTGGCGCTCGTGGCCCTGCTGCACGAAGGTGTAGCCGGCGTCCGACGCGTCGGGCCGCGCGAACTCGAAGGGCTTGTTGATCGTGAAGGCCGCGGCCGTGAAGGTGATGCGATTGGCCCAGTCGTATTTCGCGCCCACCTCGTAGGCGGTCGATTCGTACGGCGGCAGGAACGCGTAGGCGTTGCTCGCGCGCACCGGCGCCTGATCGCCGAGCGACAGGTCCTTGCTGTAGGACGCGTAGATCGACAGCGGCGCCACGGGCTTGTAGACCAGCGCGAGCTGCGGCAGGAACTTGGTGCGGTCGGTGCGCGTCTCGTCGCCGTCCTGGCTGGTCCACGCGCGCTGGCGCAGCAGCACCTGGCGGCCGCCGGCCAGCAGTTGCCAGTGCTCGCCGAAGCTGATCCTGTCGGAGGCGAACAGCGACAGCTGCCAGGCGTCGAGCTGCGGATACGACACGCTGGCCTCGTTCGGCGACGGCGCGAAGCTCAGGTCCGGGCCGTAGATGTTCTCGCTGCCCACGTAGTCGTACACCGCATCCGACAGCCGCACCACGCGGTGCAGCGCGCCCACTCCGAACTGCACGTCGTGGCGCAGCGCGCCGGTCGTGAACCTGCCCGCCACGGCCGCGCGCAGCTCGTCGTTGCGGCGGTATTCGCCGGGGCTGCGATAGTCGTACACGTCGAAATCGCCGTTCTGCGCGAAAAAGAACGGCGAGGTGCCGCCCGCGCCGCAGCTCGGCGAATAGGCGCAGCCGTAGGCGAACGCCACGTTGTCGTCGATCATGGTGCGGCTGCGCCCGCCCGCCACCCAGGCGCGCCAGTCGTCGTTGAACGCGTAGTCGAAGCGCGCGTTCAGGTTCAGCGCGTCGGTCGTGACCGGCCTGGCCCACGGCTGCACGCCGAGCAGCTTCGAGGCCGAGGCCGCGCCCGGCACCACCGTGCCGCCGAGCAGCTGGTAGCCCGAGGCGGAGCGCTGGATCCACTGCTGGAATTCGGCGTTGACCTGCAGGCTCGCGCGCGGCGTGATGTTCCAGTCGGCCGCGATCGAGCCGAAGCTGCGGCGGCCGTTCGCGTCGTCCACGTAGGAATGGATGTTTTCCTTCGCGGCATTGATACGGAAACCGAACTGGTTGTCGGGGCCGAAACGGCGCCCGAGGTCCACCGACGCCGAGGTCGAGCCGCGGCTGTCCACCCCGCCCGTCACGCTCGACACGTTCTCGGGCCGCTTGCTGACGAAGTTCACGACCCCGCCCGGCGACAGCACCCCGCTGTCGATCGCGGCCATCCCCTTCAGGATCTCCACGCGCGCCTTGTTCTCGAGCGGCACGTTCTGCTCGCCGGTCAGGCTCACGCCGTCGAGCCGCATCGCGCTGGCCAGATCGAGCGGGAAGCCGCGGATCGTGAAGTCGCCGTAATAGCCCACCGGCACGTAGTCGGAATTGACCGAGGCGTCGTTGCGCAGCACGTCGGCCACGGTCTTCGCCTGCTGGTCGGCGATCTGCTGGGCCGAGATCACCGTGACCGAGGCCGGCGTGTCGAGCAGCGAGGCATCGTCGCGGCCGGTGACCGAGGCGCGGCGCGCGTGCCAGCCGGAATCGGCCTTGCCCGACACGGTCACGGCCGGCAGCGTCTGCACGGCCGGCGCGGTGTCCCGGCCGGTGCGCGCCTCGGAGGCGGGCACCGGGGCGGCCGGCGCGTCGGCGGGCGCGGCCACCGCGTGGGCGGCCATCACGGTCAGGCCGAGGCCGAGCCGGCGGTGCAGCGCGCGCGGGCGCGGGAGTCGTCGCAGCGCGGCCGCGGACAGTCGTCGAGTCATCTGAAAGTCTAAAGAGTGGCGCTCGCGCCGGGCGGCGCGATCAACAGGCGTGATCATAGCGCAGCGGCGGCCCGCCGCAGGCGGCAGCGATGCGCGCCCGACAACGGTTCGGGCTGCCGAGTTTCGCCGCGATCCGGGAATTTCTCGTCGCGCTGCATCCGGGCGGCGCCCTCGCTCGTATCTGGGTGCATGACTGACACCTTTGCGGAGTTTGGGGCATGACCATTCCGATCGGACTGACAGCCTGGCCGGGCGCACCGCGCCGCGCCCGGGCGGCGATGCTATATTGCGGGTCACTACAGCTCCGACGCAGCGCGCTCGTGCGCGCCGTCGTCAAGATCCTGCCCGACATGACCGACAGTACCGATGCCGACGAGGCCAGGCGCGCCCGGCTCAACCAGATCCTGCAACGCGTGGGCGAAGGCGACCAGCAGGCCTTCGCCGAGCTGTACCGGCTCGCCTCGGCGCGCGTGTTCGCCGTGATCCTGCGCATGGTGCCCGATCGCGGCGAGGCCGAGGATCTGCTGCAGGAGGTGTTCACCACCGCCTGGCGGCGCGCCGACAGCTTCGACCCGGCACGCGGCGGCGCGATGACCTGGCTGGTGTCGATGGCGCGCAACCGCAGCATCGACCGGCTGCGCCAGCACCGCGAGGCCCCGCTGGAAGACGAACTCGCCGACGCCCTCGAGGACGAGGCGCCCACCCCGGTGGATGCCGCCCAGTGGAGCGAGGAACGGCGCCGGCTCGAGCAGTGCATGCAGGCGCTGGAAGCCCCGCAGCGCGGCGCGGTGCGCGAGGCCTTCTTCAGCGGCGCCACCTACGCCGAGCTGGCCGAACGCCTGAGCGTGCCGCTCGGCACCATGAAGAGCTGGATCCGCCGCAGTCTCATGCAACTGAAGCTGTGCCTCGAGCGATGAATACGCCTGCCCTCTCCGACGACGACCTGCGCTGCGCCGAATACGCGCTCGGCGTGCTCGATTCCGATTCGCGCCGCCGGCTCGAGCGCGAGGCCGAGCGCGACGCCGCGCTGCGTGCCACGCTCGAGGCGTGGATCCTGCGCCTCACCCCGCTCGCCGACGAGCTGGCCGAGATCGCGCCGCCCGAACGCATCTGGGCGCGGATCCGCGCCGACCTCGGCTTCCTGCCGGATCGCGCGGCCGCCCCGCCGCGCCTCGGCTGGTGGAACAGCCTCGATCTGTGGCGCTGGCTCGGCATCGGCGCGAGCTTGGCCGCGCTGGCGCTGCTGGCCGTGAACCTCGGCATGCTGCGCGAGGCGGCCCGGTCGGGCACGCTGCCCGCGCCGCCGAATGCTCAACCGAACGCGCAGGCCGGCGGGTATCTGGTTGCCACCATCGCCCGCACCGACGGCGTGGCGCACTGGACGGCCACCGTGGACGTCAAGCGCGGCCGCATGGTGGTGGTGCCGGCCGTGCATCCGCAACTGGCCAGCGACCGCTCCACCGAGCTGTGGCTGATCCCGTCCGGCGCCAAGCCGATCCCGCTCGGCGTGTTCCCGGCCGCGGCGCCGGCCTCGATGGCGCTGTCGCCGGCCATCGTCGCGCAGCTCGACCACGCCACGCTGGCCGTGTCCGTGGAGCCGCAAGGCGGTTCGACCACCGGCCAGCCGACCGGGCCGGTGATCGCCACGGGCGCGCTGAGCATGTCCTGATGGCCTGAACCCGCTGCACGGGCGCGCCGCCGCAACGGCCGGCGCGCCCGCCTCGCTTCCCGTCGTTCCTGCCTTTCCCTTCCTTCCCGCCTTGCCGTCCTCGCTGCGACGGCCGCCTCGCGCGGCCGATCGCGACCGTCTCGACGCGCCGCAACTTTTTTTCGACGCCGCTGCATCCACCGCGCCGTGCCGCTCGTATCTACCCGGGTGAACCTCGAACGGAGCACCCATGTCCCTCACCGTCACCGTCCTCCTTGCCGCCGCCGGCCTGATGGCGCTGTTCGCCGCGGTCTGGCTCTGGCAATTGCGCAGCGAAAACGCCGGCATGATCGACCCGGTCTGGGCCGCCGGCCTCGGCGCGGTGGCCGTGCTGGCCGCGGCAGCCGGCTCGGGCGCCGCCGTGAATCGAGTGCTGGTGGCCGTCGGCGGCGGCATGTGGGGTATGCGTCTTGCCCTGCATCTGTGGCGCCGCAACTTCGGTCATCCGGAGGACGTGCGCTATCGCCAGTTCCGCGAGCAATGGGGCGCGGCCGCGCCGTCGCGCTTCTTCTGGTTCTTCCAGCTGCAGGCCGTGGTGGCGCTGGTGCTGGCCATCGGCTTCTTCGTGCCGGCCTTCCAGGCGGCCCCCGCCGGCGCGCCCGGGCTGGTGGCCGCGGTGGCGATCTGGCTCGCGGCCGTGGCCGGCGAGACCGTGGCCGACCGCCAGCTCGCGCGCTTCACCGCCGATCCGGCCAACCGCGGCACCGTGTGCCGCGCAGGCCTGTGGCGCTACTCGCGCCATCCCAACTACTTCTTCGAATGCCTGCACTGGCTCGCCTATGCCGCGCTGTCGATCGGGCGGCCTTGGGGCTGGCTCACGCTGGTGCCACCCGTGGCGATGGCCTGGCTGCTGCTGAAGGTGTCCGGGGTGCCGCTGCTCGAGGCGCGCCTGGCCCGCACCCGCGCCGGCTACGACGACTACATGCGCACCACCAGCGCCCTGATCCCCTGGCCGCCGCGACGCGCGGCACCGGATTCCTCCCGCTGAACCCGCCCTTTCCGCCGCACGCACGCACTCGCACGCATCGCCCGAACGACAACAGGAGTCACACGATGAGCATCACCGCCGCCAATCTGTCCGAATCCGCCCGCGGCAAGGCCGAACCCTGGCTGATCCAGTGCTGCGAACGCGGCTGGGTACCCGATGCGCTGATCCGCGCCGGCATGCGCCAGCTGATGCGCGCGCGGCTGCGCGAAGTGGGCGCGCACGACGCCACGCGCAGCGCCGAGGCGATGGCCACGCTGCTCGCCCAGCTGCGCGCGAGCCCGATCGCGATCGACACGCAGGCCGCCAATCGCCAGCACTACGAGGTGCCGGACGCGTTCTTCGAGCGCCATCTCGGCCCGCGCCTGAAATACTCGTGCGGCCTGTATCCGCGGGGCGGCGAGACGCTGGCCCAAGCCGAGGACGCGATGCTGGAACGCTACGCCGAGCGCGCGGGCCTGGCCGACGGCCAGTGGATCCTCGATCTCGGCTGCGGCTGGGGCTCGCTGTCGCTGTGGCTGGCCGAGCGCTACCCGGCCGCGACCATCGTGGCGCTGTCGAATTCGAACGGCCAGCGCCACTTCATCGAGCGCCGCGCCGCCGAACGCGGCCTCGGCAACCTGCGGGTGGTGACCGGCAACATCGCCGAGTTCGACTTCCCGCCCGATCAGGCCGGCTTCGACCGGGTGCTGTCGATCGAGATGTTCGAGCACATGAAGAACTACGGCGCGCTGCTCGCGAAGATCGCGTCCTGGCTCAATGCCGACGGCCGCCTGTTCGTCCATCATTTCGCCCATCGCAGCGCCGCGTATCACTTCGAATCGGGCGACGGCACCGACTGGATGTCCCGCCATTTCTTCACCGGCGGCACCATGCCGAACGCGCAGATGCTGCTGCACTTCCAGGACGACCTGCGCGTGACGCGCGAATGGTGGATCGACGGCAGCCACTATGCGCGCACCGCCGAGCAATGGCTGGCCTCGCTCGACGCCGCCCAGGACGAGATCCTGCCGATCTTCGCGCAGACCTACGGCGACGACGCCGCGCTGTGGTTCCAGCGCTGGCGCATGTTCTACCTGGCCGTGGCCGAGCTGTTCGGCTATGCGGGCGGCAACGAATGGGGCGTCGCGCACGTGCTGCTGGAAAAGCGCGTGGTGCCGCACGTCGCGTGGGGGGACTGATGCGCCAGCTCGCCCGCCTCGTTCCCGTCGCTCCCTTCACCCATCTGCTGCGGGTCGCGGCCGCCGGCTGCGCCGCCGCGGTCCTGCTCGCCGGCACGGCCGGCTGCACCCGCGAGCCGCCGAACCCGAACCCGCGCGCGGCCGTGCCGCTGTCCACCGTGCCCGTGGACCTGCCGCGCTACATGGGCCGCTGGTACGTGATCGCGAACATTCCCTACGTGGCCGAGCGCGGCTTCGTGGCGAGCCGCGCCGACTGGGCGCTGCGCGCCGACGGCCGCATCGACGACCGCTTCACCGCGCGCAAGGGCGGCTTCTCCGGGCCGGAGAAAAGCTACCGCTTCGTGGACACCGTGCAGCCCGGCAGCGGCGGCGGCAACTGGCGCGTGCGCCTGATCTGGCCGATCCACGTCACCCAGCTCACGCTGTACGTGGACCCCGACTATCGCTACACGCTGCTCGGCTATCCCGACAAGTCGCTGGGCTGGATCTTCTCGCGCTCGCCGACCATGGACGACGCCACCTATCGCGGCCTGCTCGCCCGGCTCGACGCGATGGGCTACGACACCGCGCGCTTCCGGCGCGTGCCGCAGACGCCCGACCAGCTCGGCCAGCCCGGCTTCATCACGCCCGGCGACGGGCAGTAACCCCCGCCATCGAGGAGACGCACCGGGATGGATCCGAATTTCGCCGACAGCGCATCGCCCGAGCCGGGCCAGCGGATCGCCGTGGTCGGGGCCGGCATCGCCGGGCTGGCCAGCGCCTATTTCCTGGCCCGCCGGCACCGCGTGACGCTGTTCGAGGCCGGCAGCTACGCGGGCGGCCACACCAACACTGTCGAGGTCGAACTCGACGGCCTGCGCCACCCGGTCGACACCGGCTTCCTGGTGTTCAACGACCGCACCTATCCGAACCTCGTCGCGCTGTTCGACGAGCTCGGCGTGGAATCGCACCGCACCGACATGTCGTTTTCCGTGTCGCTCGACGACGGCCGCCTCGAATGGGCCGGCACCGATCTCGGCGCGGTGTTCGCGCAGCGCCGCAACCTGCTCTCGCCGGTGTTCCTCGGCATGCTGCGCGACATCCTGCGCTTCAACGCGGCGGCCGAGCGCCATCTGGCCAGCGCGCTGACCACGCGCGCCACGCTCGGCGAACTGCTGAACGAGCATCGCTACGGCACCGCGTTCCAGCGCCACTACCTGCTGCCGATGGCCGCCGCGATCTGGTCGAGCGCGGCCGTCGACGTGCTGCGCTTCCCGGCCGCCACCTTCCTGCGCTTCTGCCTGAACCACGCGCTGCTGCAGGTCAACGGCCGGCCGCCGTGGAAGAGCGTGGCCGGCGGCGGACGCGAGTACGTGCGCCGCATCGTGGCCACGCTCGACGACCTGCGCCTGAACACGCCCGTGCTCGCGGTGCGCCGCGAGACCGACGAGCACGGCGAGATGCGGGGCGTGACCGTGGCCACCCAGGCGGGCGGCCAGGAGCGCTTCGACGCGATCGTGCTGGCCGGCCACGCGCCCACCAGCCTGCGCCTGCTGGTGGATGCCGACGAGGCCGAGCGCGAGGTGCTCGGCGCCGTGCATTACCGCCGCAACCACGCCGTGCTGCACACCGATGCGCGGCTGCTGCCGAGGCGCCCGCGCGTGTGGTCGGCATGGAACTACCTGGGCCGCAGCGCCGATGTCGCGGCCGGACAGGCGCCGGCCGTGTGCGTCAGCTATCTGCTCAACCAGTTGCAGCCGCTGCCGTTCGCGCGGCCCGTGATCGTGACGCTGAACCCGATCGTCGAGCCCGAGCCGGCCACCGTGATCGGCCGCTATGCCTACGAGCATCCGCTGCTCGACGCCGGCTGCGTGGACGCGCAGCAGCGGCTGCCCGCGCTGCAGGGGCGCCGCCGCACGTGGTACGCCGGCGCGTGGACCGGCTACGGCTTCCACGAGGACGGGCTCAAGTCGGCGCTGCGGGTGGCGCAGGCGTTCGGCGCGATGCCGGCCTGGGCGACGCTGCCATGAGGCGGGCCGACGCACGCGCCGATCGCCGCGCGCACGATCCGGCCGCCTGCCTCCTCACCGGCCGCGTGATGCACGAACGCCTGCGCCCGGCGCGGCATCGCTTCGACTATCCGGTGCTGTATCTGGGCTGCGACGTGGCGCGCCTGCACGAGCTCGACGGCCGCTGGTTCGGCGTGAACCGCCGCGCGCTGCTGGGCCTCGACACGCGCGATTTCGGCCCGCGCGACGGCCGGCCGCTCGAGGCCTGGATGCGCGAGCGGCTGGCCGAGGCCGGCATCCCGGCCGACGGCACGATCCGGCTGATCGCCATGCCGCGCGTGCTCGGCTTCGCGTTCAACCCCGTGGCGTTCTGGCTGTGCCACGACCGCGCCGGCGCGCTGCGGGCGCTGTATGCCGACGTGCGCAACACCTTCGGCGGCCATCACGGCTACCTGCTCGGCGCGCCCGATCACGGGGCGATCGACGCCACCACCGAACTGGTGTGCCGCAAGGTCTTCCACGTCTCGCCGTTCTGCGACGTGACGGGTGACTACCTGTTCCGCGTGCGCGAGCGCGAGGCCGGGCTGGCCGTCGCGATCGATCACCGCGACGCCGACGGCCCGCTGCTGCACACCGCGCTCGCCCTGCAGGCCCGGCCGTTCTCGCCGCGCGGCGCGCTCGCGGCACTCGCGCGCCAGCCGTTCGACATCGTGGGCGTGCTCGTGCGTATCCACTGGCAGGCGCTGCGGCTGTGGCTCAAGCGCGTGCCGTTTCTCGGCGCGCATCCGCCGGCCGCGCGCACCGGCCCCCTCCACGATTGCGCTCACGACCCGCATCACGACCCGGAGATTCCGTCATGACCCCGCTGCACCTGATCACGCCGCGCACCCTGGCCATGCCGTTCGTGCGGATTTTCCTCGGCGTGCTGCGACGCATCCGCGTCGGCCATCTCACGCTCGTCACGCCCGAGGGCGCGCACTGCGTGTTCGGCGATCCGCACCAGCAGCCCGGTGCGATGCTGCGGATCGCCGACTGGCGCGCCTGTCGCGCGATCCTGCGCGCCGGCGACATCGGCCTGGCCGAGAGCTATCGCGCGGGCTGGCTCGACTCGCCCGATTTCACCGCCCTGCTGCGGCTCGCGATGCGCAACGAGGCGGCCGTGTCGCGCACCGTGCACGGCGGGCCGCTCGCCCGGCTCTGGTACAACCTGCGCCACCGGCTGCGGCCGAACACGCGCGCCGGCAGCCGCCGCAACATCCACGCGCATTACGACCTTGGCAATGCGTTCTACGGCCTGTGGCTCGACGAGACCTGGACCTATTCGAGCGCGTGGTTCGAGGGCGACGCCACGCGCTCGCCGGCCGATGCGCAGCACGCGAAATACCGGCGCATCGTGCAGACCCTGCAATTGAAGCCCGGCATGCGCGTGCTCGAGATCGGCTGCGGCTGGGGCGGCTTCGCGCTGCACGCGGCTCGGCTCGGCATCGCCGTGCACGGCGTGACGATTTCCGCGGCGCAGTGCGAGCGCGCGAACGAGCGGATTCGCGCGGCCGGGCTCGGCGCGCTGGCGAGCGTCGAACTGCGCGATTACCGCGATCTCGAGGGGGAATACGACGCCATCGTGTCGATCGAGATGTTCGAGGCCGTGGGCGAGGCTTACTGGCCCGGCTATTTCGCCGCGCTGCAGGCGCGGCTGGCGCCGGGCGCGCGCGCGCTGGTGCAGACGATCACGATCGACGAGGCGCGCTTCGCGGCCTATCGCGCATCGAGCGACTTCATCCGCGAGTACGTGTTTCCGGGCGGCATGCTGCCGAGCCCGCCGCGCTTCGCGCGCGCCGCGCAGCGCGCGGGCCTGCGGGCCACGGCCACGCTCGCATTCGGGCGCGATTATGCGTGGACGCTGCACGGCTGGCGGCAGACCTTCGAGGCGCGGCTCGAGGCGGTGCGCGCGCTCGGGTTCGATGAAGCGTTCGTGCGGACCTGGCGGCTGTATCTGGCTTATTGCGAGGCGGGGTTCGCGGAAGGCCGGACCGACGTGATGCATTTTCTGATCGAGCGGGAGCTGTGAGGTGGGCCGGCAGCGAGCCTGGGCGGCCTGGCTGACTGGCTGCGCGCTGCTGGCGTCGTTCGCCACGACGCAGGCGCGCGCCGATTGTCGCGACGACGTGCAGCCCGGCCCCGTCAGGCTGATCGGTTCCGGGGATTTCTGCGTGCTGGGGTTTTGTCTTTACGACGCCGCGCTGTGGGCGAATCGTGCGCCCGCGGGCGCATCGGCGGCGGCCCCGGCCGATTCCGCGTTCGCGCTCGTGCTCACCTATCGACGCCGGATCAGCGGCGCGCGGCTGGTGGAGGTCGGCATGGACGAGATTCGCCGACTGGCCCCGCAGCCGCTGCCCGACGCGACGCTGGCCGCCTGGCGCGGCGACATGCAGCGCGCGCTGCTCGACGTCGCGCCCGGCGATCGAATGTGCGGCGTGTTTCTGCCGGGGCGCGGCGTGCGCTTGTATGCGAACGACGTGATGACGGCGCAGATCGACGATCCGGCGTTCGCCGCGGCGTTTTTCGGTATCTGGCTGGATCCGCGGACGCGGGCGGGCGGGTTGCGGAAGCGGTTGCTGGGAAGCACGCCACCGACGAACTAGCCAGCCTTGCCATTCATTCTTGTCGCACCACATGGCATCGCGCAGGTTGATTTGGCACAGATCGCGCGACAAACGTGTGCCCTACGATCTTCCATCGATATTGGCGTCGGAAAGGTCCTGCTACGCCACACTGGATGGAGAAATCAGTCGTGGCTACCCGCGAACGCATCATCGAGCCCGTGATCGCCAGGGACGGCTCGGTCCACTACACCTCCGTCACATCGCCGCCTGACGACAGCACCGCGGTTTGCTACGTGGTGCCTCGACGGATCATCCCCGTCGTGTTCGTGCCTGGTGTGATGGGTACGAACCTGATGAGCCAGGCATCCCAATCAACGTCGATCTGGCTGGCCGACGGCACGGCCTCGGTCATGCCGTGGATGGTAAAAGGCGCGAGCGAACGAAAACAACTGCTCGATCCCGGCTCGACCCAAGTTTTTCGCAACGGCAGGACTGCGTCGGGCACGCGTCAGACAGAAGAGGAATTGCGACGTCGCGGCTGGGGTGAAGTGGCGTACCTGAGTTACGGCGAATGGCTCGTCTGGCTCGAAAACGCGTTGAACGACGTGCACTCAGGCACCGACTACGGCCGAAAGGGCCTGCGCGAAAGTCTCTGCCATGTCGTCACGCCCGGGCTCGAGATGCTGCAGCGAGACGAGGTCGCGCTTTCGTACAAATACCAGTTCCCCGTGCACGCGGTCGGCTACAACTGGCAAGTGATGGGCTTGCGGGAAAAGGTGCTCGGCGTCGTGCACGGTGTCATGCCCGCCACGGGAAGCGGATGAAGGCGGGTACCGAGGGAATCGCCGGGCTCGTGCTGGGACCAACGGCGGCCACGATGACCGCGGTGGTCGGCAACGCGCCCGGTCCGCTGCAATTGCTGCCCAGCCATGACTATGGCCCCGGCTGGCTGCAAATCCGCGACGGCGATCGGCTCGTCGCGCTACCTCGAAAGGGCGCGGACGAC
>JASLEG010000169.1 GCA_030151225.1 Burkholderia sp.
CGCGCCGGGCGCGTTTTCGCGCTGCACCGTCTGCCGCTCCATGCGCCCCGCCGGGTCGTACCGGGTGGTCTGCCCGATTCGGCTCGCCAGCGTTCGCTTCACTTCGCGATGCAGATCATCGCGCTCGAACTGCAAGCGGTCCGTGCCGTCCACGAGCAGGCCATGAACGTGCCCCGAGCCGTACATCAGCCAGTCGATCGTGTGTCCATCGGGGCGCACGGTGCGCACGCGATTGCCGATCTCGTCGTAACCGTGGTGCCACACGAAGCTGCGCTTCGTGCCGAACACGTCGTACGCATGATGCTCGCGCACGAGATTGCCGACCGGATCGAAAAAGCGCTGAACGCGGCTGTAACGGTTGCTCGCCTCGATCAGGCGGCCGTCGGCATCGTAGGCGAAGCGCTCGGTTTCATCGCCGCAAGCGCGTTGCGCGATGCGACCACCGCGGTCCTGCGCCATCCGCGTGACACGCCCCGCCTCGTCGATGGACGCCAGGTGCCCACTCGCTTCGTCGTACTGATAGCTGCGCGTCTTGCCGTCGAACTCCACTTCCTGCAGCAGGCGCCCCACCGGGTCGTACTGGAACGTGTACGCGGCATCGTTCGCGTCGGTCAGGCGCACGAGCCGCCCGAGTCGATCGTAGCCGTAAGCCAGTCGCTGTCCGAGCGCATCCACACGCGACGCAACGCGTCCGGCCGTATCGTATGAATAGCGCGTGGTGCGCATCATTGGATCGGTGGCGGCCAGCAACCGCCCCTCGGCGTCGTGCTGAACGCGCTCGACACCGGCCGGCGAGCGCACTTCCGACAGTTGCCCGTTCTCGCCGTAAGCAAGGCTCGTCACGGTGCCGGCCGGATCCTTGATCTCGGTGAGCTGGCCGCCCGCGTCATACGTCCATTTCGTCGTCTTGCTGGAGCAATCGCGGTACGACACCAGGCGCCCGCTCGCGTCGTACTGCAGCGCCTTCGTGCCGCCCTTCGCGTCGATCACCGCGATCGGCAATCCCTGTTCGTTGTATTCGTACCGGGTTTCGTGGCCGAGCGGATCCCTGGCCACGACGACATTGCCGGCCGCATCGTATTCCTGCGCCCACTCGTGGCCACGCGGATCGATCGTCTTGACGAGCTGATCGTGCGCATCGTATTCCATGCGCACCACCGAGCCATCCGTGCGACGGTGGCAGATCAGATTGGCGCGCGCGTCGTAATCGAAGAATTCGACGTTGCCATCGCGATGAATGTACTGAACGAGCTTGTCGTTCTCGTCGCGATACATCCAGTCCTCGCTGCCGTCGGGATGCACCACGCGGAACGAGTAAGCCTTGATGTCGTAGTAATGCTTCGTGACGTTGCCGAGCGCATCCGTCACGGCCACCATGCGGAAATTCGGGTGCCAGGCCAGACGCACTTCATCGCTGCCATCGTCGCGATACTCGCGCAAGCAACGCGCCTTCGCGTGCGTGCCGTCCCATTCCAGATTGATCGCGCGGCCGGTGCGATCGGTGTAACGCGTGACGAGATGATGCTGGTAGCGATACTCGCGCCGGTTGTCGTATCGATCGCGGGCAGCCACCAGGTCGCCCGCGGCATCGTATTCGTAGGCGGCCCGCCGCCCCACGCGTTCGCCGTCGGCATCGTGCTCGAAAATCTCGGTGATGCGCCCGTGGGTGTCGTGCTTGAACGCGACCTGCGCGTGCGGCACGATCAGCCGATACAGCCGGCCTTGTGCATCGTAATCACAGGTCAACTGATTGCCGGCGCGATCCCGGATGTAGGCGAGTCGGAAACGATCCCCATGTCGCTCGAACGCCTCGAGCAACGCGTGCCCCCGCGTGAGCGTGAGCCACTGCGCGTCGAGGCGCAGCAGCGTGAAGCCCTCGGACAGATCGTCGTGCGCTTCGCCGGGCTCGAGCAGCGGACAATCGAGGCTGCGCCCCGTCGCGTCGTGATAGATGAGCTTGCCGGCATGAACATCGAAGCGCGTGGTGTACGGCGTGATCCAGCGTGCGCCCAGTTCACCGCCTGCGTCGTTCGCATCGAAGAACGAGCGATAGGTACGCACCCACGAGATCGGCATCGGGCCGTCGATCGAAAAGTCATCGTGCTCGATTCGCTCGTCACCGAGCGCGAAACCGATCGAATGCGTCGTGGTCGTGGGGGGCGTGGGCACCGGGCAATGCTTGTTGCAATCGTTGCCACCGGGATGCCGAGCCGGCGCCGTATGCCCCAATTCCTCCTGCGGCTCCTGCCCCCGCTGGTGCTCCACCTTCTTGCTGCCGTTCGGCTTCACCGCGGTGGCATGCTCGGCCCGGTGCGTTCTTCTCCACGTCACCACGCCGTCGGCAGCCACCTGAATCAGCCAGCCGATCTTTCCCGCCTCGTTGCCGTCGAGCTCCTTCACGGCCTTCTGCACGGCGGGAATCTTGTGGCGCAGGCCGTCCGCGATGCCCTTCAATTGCCCGCTGACATGCGGATCGATCGCCTTGGCCGCCGACGTGGCCAGATTGATCTCGCTCTTGGCCACGATCCGCACCGCATCCGCGAACAGCGCGCCGATGCTGCTGAAGGTTGCGCCCGGCTTGTAGAGGAAGTTGTGCCCCGCTTCCTTCAGATGCTTCGACGCGCTGCTGACGTCCCTGCTCGTATCGAAGGCCTTGCCGGCCGCGTGCTCGAACAGATCGGCCAGGTCGTGCATCAGCTTGCCGATGAAATCGGCGGCGCGATTCAGCGCATCGGTCAGGCCCTGGCGCAGCTGGGTCAGGAAGGTTTCGATCTCGCCCGCATAGCGCGCCTGCAGGCCGGTCACGATGACGGAGATCACGCCGTCGCGAATCGCCTGCAGCGCAGCGTCGCCGGCGGCATGCGCGTTCTTCGCCACTTCCTCGCGAAGCAGCTTCAGCATCGGGCGAGCGCCCATGCGGAGCTCGGCGGTGCCGGGCGGAATCGGAATCACGCCGATCAGGTCGAGGCCGAGGTTGACCCAGTCGAATGCGCTGATCGGCTTGTCGCCGTGATCGATCATCGCGCGGATGTCGTTGAACACGTCCACGGCCGCGAAGATATTGGCGACCACGGGAATCCCGTTGGCCACCATTTCCACGCGCTCGAGCGTGAGCAGGCCGCCGCTGATGCCGATCAGCCACTGGTTCAGGTCCTTCATCGCGGCATCGATATCGGCCGGATGAAACTTGCTCAACGGGGCAACGAAAACGTCGGTCGGCTTCGGTTGGATAACGGCCGGAGCGGTCATTATTCGGTCATCCTGCTCGTGGTTCTGGCGATCTTGTCGTGATACGGCGCCCTCGGATGGTGCCGGCATGATTCGAACCGGATTTTACACGGCCGATTACCGAAAATTATTATCGTCAATCGTGAATCCGGATAAACGGATTGATTTACCGATCGATTATCTACGGGCTTGTCGGGCCTGTATTTTTTGCCTCTCGAAGCAAAAACCCCCTCGATCTTTTCAGATTCGAGGGGGTTCAAAATGCGGTGGCGGAGAGAGGGGGATTCGAACCCCCGATAGGCATTAACCTATACACGCTTTCCAGGCGTGCGACTTAAACCACTCATCCATCTCTCCAGCAAGAGCGAGAGTATAGCAGACTCCCGAAGCGCCCCGCCAGCCCCCGCGCGCGGCGCCTCATTCGGCGCCGAACGTCGACAGGGTGGACTGCAGCGTGGCGCCGCAACTCGTCTTGTAGCCGTCGAAGGCCACCTGCCGGCCACCTACCGTGAAGGTGGAATTGCCCTCCACGATCACGCAGTTCTGGTGCCCCGACATCGGGCAGGTGCAGGTGTCGCCCACGCGCGCCACGGGCTTGCCTTCCACCACCAGCGTCGAATCGCCGGTCTGCACCACGCCGCCGTGGCTCGTGGGGTCACCCACGCGGATCACGTTCTTCAATCGCTTTCTCCCTGAATGTGGTGCGCGGCCCGCGCCAGCCAGTCGTCGAGGCAGCCCCGGCAGACGCGCACGGTGGCAGCATCGCGCAAATACTCGGCAGCGGGCCCCGATTCGATGCGATAGGTGCCGTCGGCCAGATCCGGCCCGGAGCCGATCAGCTTGCGCAGCGACGGTTCGTCGTACCAGTAGGCATTTTCAACACGCGGCGCCACGGCCACCACGCGCACCGGTCGGAATGGCGGATTCGCCTCGCCTGCCGCGATCGTCTCGGCAATCGCGGGCGTGACCCGCCGCGCCACGGACACGCCGTGGATCGCGCAACCGATCAGTGGCCCGTTCACCACCGCGTTGTCGGCCATCGGCGACGTGTCGAAGGCCCGCTCCGCCGGCGTCGGCGCATGCGGCGTCTCGCCGGAGCGCACCAGCAGCTCGTCCAGACAGCATCCGCACACGGGCACCCACATGCGTTCGAGCGCGGCGATCACCGGCAATTCGGTCACGTTCACCACGCCGTCGACGGCATCCGCCGCGACGCCCTGCTCGGCCAGATCCTCGCGCGTCATCCAGGCCAGCTTGCTGCGCTTGCCGCGATCGAGCGCCACCTGCACGAGTTCGCCGGCCTCGAAGCGGCCACGCACATCGACATCGCAGCGCGCGACCACACGCGCCGATGCGAGCGTGAAAGGCTGCATGCCGTGCCGCGCACACAAGGTAGGTGACATCATCGAGCGTTTCCCGTTCTCGTCATTGCTTGGGACGCGGCCCCACGCCAGCGTTGTTCAGGAACGACCAGGCCCGCTTGCCGGTGGCCGGCACGTCCGCGCCGCCCGCATTCAGCACGTCCATCACGTGCGTCATGCAGCTGTTGTTGGCGACATCATAAGCGCCGTTCGAATCGCCCGCGTCGCCGGCCCGCGTCTGCGCGCGCTGGAATTTCTGCGCGGCGCCCACGTCGGGCAGGTCGAAGGTGGCACTATTGACGGGCTCGGCCTGGTTCACGCCGCTCACGCGCGCGATCCACGTCTCGTCGCCGGAATTCTGCTGCTCGGTATGCATGCTGCCGGTGCCGGCGATCGTCTTCACCGTGTAGTGGCCCGTGGCCCCGCCGACATGGTTGTACCAGTACACCGTGCATCGGCCGCGCGCGAGCCCGAGCGGATCCAGATACGCGATCGGATTCGGCGCGTACTGATACGGATTCGGCCCGCCCTTCAGCCCGATCGGATCCTCGCTCACGAAGCTGCCGAACGCGGGATCGTAATAGCGATGCCGGTTGTAGTGCAGCCCGGTTTCCTCGTCCGCCTGCTGCCCCTGAAAGCGCAGCGGGTTGTGCGGCACGATGCCGGACGCGGCCGACGCACGCGCCGTCACCGCCCCCACCTCGCCCCAGGCCTTGTAGCTCGCCTCCCACACCACCTCGCCCGCCTCGTCCGACATCAGCAGCGGCGTGCCGAGGTGATCGCAGTGGTAGTGGAACACCACGGCCTCGCCCTCGCGTTCGGGGATGCGCTGCAGCGGATCGTCCTCGGGCGTGTAGCGATGCTGTGCGTCGTGCACCGGCGTGGGCATGCCGGCCACGCGCCCCGTCACGAACTGCAGCAGCGGCGCGGCGGTGCCGCCCTCGTACACGTAATGCGTGCTGCGCTCGGCACCGGTTTCGTAGGCGAGCCGGTCACCGTCCCAGCCGAACAGCGTGCGCTCGCCGTTCACGTCCTTGGCGATGCGGCGGCCCAGCGGATCGTAGTAATAACGCGCCTCGAACGCGCGCGCCGGCCCGCTCGCGCTCGCGGCCGACAGGCGTCCCCACGCATCCCATTGATAGCGCCGCTCGCCGTTCGCGCCGCCGGCGAACACGAGGTTGCCGCGCGCATCGTGTTCGAGGCGCTCGCCGCCGGGGCCCACGCCACGCTCGGCAGGTGCGGGCGCGGCTGACGTGGACACCACGTCGTGACGCCCGAACGACGCGCGCGCCGCGCCGAGCTCGAACGGCCGCACGCGATTGCCGGCGGCATCGAACGCGAAGTGCTCGAGCCCGGCCGGCCCGTCGGCCTGCACGAGCTGCCCGACCGGATCGTAGCGGTACGCGATCGAGCCGCGAATCCCGTCGTCGATGCCGATCAGGCCGCCGGCCGCGTCGTAGCGATAGTCGCGCGCCGCGAACGGCGCCGGCGCACGCTCGCGCCGTGCGGCCCGGCGCGCGAGACGCCCGGCCGGATCGTAGGCACTGATCTCGCTGACCTGGCTCGACAGCGCCCGCGCCGTCTCGCGATGCAGGTCGTCGCGCTCGAACTGCACGCGCTCGGTGCCGTCGAGCATCATGCCGTGCACGTGCCCCGAGCCGTAGGTCAGCCAGTCGATGCGGTGGCCGTCGGGGCGCACGGTGCGCACGCGGTTGCCGATCTCGTCGTATTCGTGATGCCAGACGTAGCTGCGCGATTCGCCGAACAGCGTGTGCACGTGGTGCTCGCGCACGAGATTGCCGACCGGATCGAAGAAACGCTGCACGCGGCCATGGCGGTTGCTCGCGTCGATCCAGCGCCCGCTCGCGTCGAACACGAAGCGCTCGGTGTCGTCACCGGCCTTGCGCGCGCTGGGGCGGCCGCCGCGATCGTGCTCGATCTCGACGATCTGCCCGGCATCGTCGATCGATTCGAGCCGGCCGTCGGTCTCGCGATACGCGTAACGAATCGCGCGACCGTCGAAGCCGGTCTCGCCGGCGAGTCGCCCCGCCGCGTCGTAATGGAACGCGTAGGTGGCCGCACGCGCATCCACCAGCGCGACGATCCGGCCGAGCCGGTCGTAGCAATACTGCGTGCTCTGCCCGAGCGCGTCGGTGCGCCGCGCCAGACGCCCGGCCGCGTCGTAATCGAGGCGCGTGGTCTGCTCGAGCGGATCGGCGTGGCTCAGCAGGCGCCCTTCCGCGTCGTAGCTGACGCGCTCGATGCCGGCCGGCGAACGTACTTCCACCGGTTGCCCGTTGGCCCCGTACACGAAGGTGGTTTCAGCGCCCGATGCGTCCTCGCTGCGCGCGAGCCGCCCCTGCGCGTCGTAGGTCCAGCGCGTGGTCTTGCCCGAGCAGTCGGTGCGCGACACGACGCGACCCGCCGCATCGTATTGCTGCCTGACCACGCCGCCCTTCGCATCCTTGATGCGGATCACTCGGCCCCGCGCATCGTGGCCGAATTCGGTCTTGCGGCCGAGCGGATCGATGCGCGCCACGAGGTTGCCGACATCGTCGTATTCGTTGCGCCATTGGTGGCCGTGCGGGTCGGTCACGCCCACCAGCCGCTCCTTCGCGTCGTAGCGCAGCGCGATCGCGCTGCCGTCGGTACGACGATGCTCGACGAGATTGCCGCGAGCGTCGTAGCTCAGGTGCTCGACGCTGCCGTCGCGATGGATGTACTGGGTGAGGTTGTCGTGCGCGTCGCGATACATCCATTCTTCGCTGCCGTCCGGATGCACGATGCGGAAGCTCAGGCCGCGGACGTCGTAATCGTGCTGCGTCACCGCGCCGAGCGCATCGGTCACGAACACGCGGCGCAGGTGCGGATGCCAGGCCAGCGTCACGGCGTTGCTGCCGTCGTCGGCCCATTCGCGCACGCAGCGCGAGGTTGCCCCGGTGCCGTCCCACTCCAGATGCATGCCGCGCCCGGTGCGATCGGTGTAGTACGTGACGAGGTGGTGGCGGTAGCGGTATTCGCGCCGGTTGCCGTAGCGATCGGCGGCCAGCACCAGATCGCCGGCGGGGTCGTAGGTGTAGGCGGCGAGCGTGCCCACCCGTTCGCCTTCCGCGTCGTGATGCAACACCTCGACGATCCGGCCGGCGGCATCGTGCCGGAACGCGACGATCGCGTCGGCCAGGATGATCCGGCTCAGGCGCCCCGCCTCGTCGTAGTCGAGCGTGAGCTGGTTGCCCGACACGTCGCGCATGAACGCGAGGCGGAACACGTCGCCGTGGCGCTCGAACGCCTCCACGAGCTCCGGCCCGCGCGTGAGCGTGAGCCATTGCGCATCGAGCCGCAGCAGCGTGAGGCTCTCGGCGAGATCGTCCTTCGCCTCGCCGGGCGCGAGCAGCGGATAGTCGAGGCTGCGGCCGTCGGCGCCGTGGTAGACGAGCTTGCTCGCGTGGATGTCGAAGCGCGTCGTGTACGGCGTGATCCAGCGCGCGCCGAGCTCGCCGCGCGCGTCGTTGGCGTCGAAGAACGAGCGATAGGTACGGCGCCAGACGAGCGGCACGGCGCCGTCGAGTTCGAAATCGGCGTGCTCGATGCGCTCGTCGCCGAGCGCGTAGCCGATCGAGCCGGCCGTGCGCGCGGCCGGTGTCTTCGGGCAGCGCGTCTTGCAGTCGCCGGCGCCCGGATGTTCGGCGGCGGCCGTGCGGTTCAGGGTTTCCTGGCGCCCCTCCACCCGCTGCTCCACGACCCTCGCCTGCCCCTTTTCCGGAATACCCGTGGCGTGCTGCTTCGGATTCAGCTTGCGCCAGCGCGTCACGCCCTCCTCGCCGATCTGGATCAGCCAGCCGATCTTGCCGATCTCGTTGCCGTCGAGGCCGCGCACGTACTTCACGGTCTCGGGAATCCTGGTGCGCAGATCGTTCGAGATCGCCATCAGCGCCCGGCTCGACTCCGGGTCGACGAATTTCGCGGCCCGGGTGGCGAGATTGGCCGCGCCCTTGGCCTCGACCTTGAAGAAGTCGACGAGAAACTCGCCGGTGCCGTGCAGCACCTTGCGCGCGTCGTAGGACACCAGGCCGGCCTTCACGTCCTTCGCGTGCTGCTCGGCCGCGTGCAGGTTGCCGTCCACCGAGAAGCCCTTCTCGCCGGCGGCCTGCGCGAACAGGTCGGCGAACGCGGTCATCAGCTTGCCGAGGAAATCGGCGCAGTGTTGCAGCAGGTCGGCCAGCCCCTGCTTCAGGTGCGCGACGAAGCTCTCGATCTCGCCGGCGAAGCGCTCGTTCAGGTTGGCGACGATCGCGCCGATCACCGCGTCGCGCAGCACGGCCGCGCCCGATTCCACCAGCGCCTTGCCGCTCTTCACCACCTCCTGGCGGATCAGCTTCAGCATCGGCCGCGCGGCCACGCGGATCTCGGCGGTGCCCGGGGGCACCGGCACGATGCCGATCAGGTCGAGGCCCAGGTTGGTCCAGTCGAACACGTCGATCGGCTGGTCGCCGTGCTCGATCATCGCCTTGATGTCGAGCACCACGTCCACCGCGGCGAAGATGTTGGCGAGGATCGGCACGCCGGCGGCCACCGTCTTCAGACGCTCGACGTTGAGCACGCCGCCGCTGATCTTCACCAGCCACGCGTCGAGCTCCTGGATCGAGGCATCGACGTCGGCCGGCGTGAGTTTGGACAGGGGCGCCACGAACACGTCGGTGGGCGCGGCAAGCGTGGCGCTGGAATCAGGCATGGTTCATCGATCGGAATTCAGGGAACACGGCGGGCAGGTCGCATCCGGCGACCCCCGCCGCTCAGATCAGCTTCAGCGCGGCGGCACCGCTGCGGGCCGTCTGCGCGAGACCGCCGACCTGCTGTGCCGTGGAGGCGAGCTTCTGCGCGCTGGCCAGCGTGCCGGCCGCGCCGCTCGGCAAGGCGCTGCCGAGCGCCTGCTGGGCGAGGCCGAGGCCCGGCTTCGCAAGCGCCGACAAGGGCGACGCGCCGGCCTGCGAGGCGAGGCTCGCGAGCCCCGCCACGTTCGACAGGCTGGAGGCGCCGGGCAGGCTCGACAGCCCCGCCCCCGCCGATCCCGCCAGCTTGCCCGCGCCGCTCGCGAGACCGGACAGGCTCGCGAGCCCGCCCAGGCCGCCCGACGCGGCACTGGCACCACCGCCGGCCGCGCCACCCGCCGAGGGCAGCACGCCCGCGAGCTGCTGCTGCGCGACGGCCGCTTGCGCGGCGCCGTCGGCCGGCGCCTGCTGCGGCCACGCCGCCACGTCGAAGCGGCTCGATTCCTGGGCCTGGTTGCGCGGATCCTGACCGAACTGCACCTGCGCCGCACCCGGCGGCAGGCCGCTCACCACCGTGTGCCCGCTCGCGTCGAGCGCGCCCTGCTTGAGCAGGCCGCCGTTGGCGTCGAACACGCTGAACTGGCCGCCCTTCACGGGCTGGCCGTTCGCGTACTGATGCAGCAGCTCGAGCTGCCCCGGCTGGTCGGGCCGCGCCGACGGCAGCGGATAGCCCATGCTGGCCGGCCCGGCGAAGCTGTGCGAGGCTCCCTTGATATCGATGTTCCCGGGTGCGTGGATCTCGATGTTGCCGCCCTTGAGCCGGATGTACGCGCCGCCCGAGGTCAGCAGGATTTCCTGATCCGCCGCCAGCTCGATGTTCTGCGTGGCCGACAGCAGCTTCACCGTCTTCTGCGCGGTCAGCTCGAGGTTGTCCGATTGCGCCTGGATCTCCACCTTGCCCTTCGCGGCGAACAGCTTCATGCCCGCGTTCTGCACGAACAGGCTCAGCTTCTCGCCGATGCTCGCGATCAGCGACTTGCCGGCCGCCACGTGCGTGCTCTGCCCGCTCACGAGGTTCACGTGCTGGTCCGCCGCGACGTGCACCGACTGCTGCGTCGACAGGCCGATCGCGGCCGGGCTGCCGAACACCATCACCGGCTGCTGGAACACGTTCGCGCTGCCCGTGCCGCCGCCGGCCGTGTTGCCGCCCGAGGCGGCCGCGCCGCTCGTGCTGCTCTGGGTCGCGTCGGTCAGCGCGCGCATCGCGTCGTGCGCGTCGGCGAGGCTCTCGGCCTGATGCTGCACGCTGATGTCCGACAGCGATTCCACGATGCTCTCGGCATTGACCAGCTGCTGCTGCGTCTCCTTGACGTCGAGCGGCTGGCTGTTCGCGGCCTTCGGATGGGTGGTGACGTACAGGCCCTGGCTCGCGCGCACGGCGCCGTAATCGTCGGTGCGCAGGTCGAAGCCGCTGCCCAGATAGCCGCCGCGCGTGTTGCCGCTCTGGTCGATCAGGTAGCCGAGATGGAGCAGCGAATTGGCGCTGCTGCTCATCAGCTGCAGGCGGTTCTGGCCGGTCGCGTCGTCCATCACCATCTGGTTGTAGCCGCTGCCCGCGTATTCCTTCGAGCGCTGGCCGGACAGGATGCCGTTGCTGTGCCACTGCGGCTTGACCGAACCGTTGTACACGCGGTGCAGCACGATCGGCCGGTCGCAGTCGCCGCCCACGTAGCCGACGATCACCTCCTCGCCCACCCGCGGCATGTGCACGCCGCCATAGCCACCGCCGGTGTCCGACTGCGCCACCCGCACCCAGCACGAGGCGCGTTCGTCGCCCGGGTTCAGGCGATCCCACACGAAGTGCACCTTCACGCGGTTCAGCTCGTCGGTGTGCACCTCCTCGCCGTCCGGGCCCACCACGATCGCCGTCTCGAGATGCATCTCCGGCTTGGCGTGCTCGAACGGACTGCGGAACGGCACGCTCACGCGCTGCGCCTCGATCTCGGCCACGAAGAAACCCTCGCTGCCGTCGGCATGCACCACCGCGTTGCTCGCGGCGCCCGTTGCATTCTCGGCCTTGGCCGCGTCCACGCGCGCCTTGAGGCTGTGCGGAAAATTCGTCTCGTGCGCCGACAGCGGCAGGTTGTTCTCGACGTAGCGCGCCACCCGGATCGCCACGAATTCGCGGTCGCTGGCCGAATCGCGATCGTGCACCGGGTGATCGTCGAGCGTGAAGCGGCGGCCCGCGTCGATGCCGTACACGCCGCCCGCGCCATGGAAGCGCTTCGCGCGCGATTCCCACTCCTCGAGCTTCAGCTGCGACAGGTGATCGCCGCGATCCTGCTCCAGATAGGTGTAGGCACCCGTGTAGGTATAGACCTCGAGCTGCGACGGCAGCTCGCCCTGGTTCGCGCGCGTGGGCAGCGTGGTGCCCTTCGGATTCGACGCCGAGCCCGGCGACTTGTAGTCGAAGGTGCGCGACGTGTAGGTCGTGCTCTGCAGCGTGCGCGAGCCGGCCCACTGGGTCAGCGCGTTCGCCTCGCTGGCCGCGCCGGCGCGCCAGAACGCGAGCGTGGCCGGCGCGAGCGTGTCGAGCGAATACAGATCGTCGGTGATCACGAGCGTGTGCGATTTGCCGTCCGCCGCGAAACGCCAGAAACCGAACAGCCCTTCCGATTCGAGCAGGCGATGCACGAAATGCCAGTCGGATTCGCTTTGTCGGCAATACGAGCGCGACGGCAGCGGATTCTTCAACTGGAACTGGAATTGCCCTTGCGCCTGCGGATGCGCATTGAACACGTCGGTCACGATCTGATCGGCGGTCTGGTCCTGCCAGATCCGCATGTCGCTGCGAAACCGCAGGAAATGCATCCACGACGCGAACGTGACCTGATACGTGCCGAGGCTGCCGTCCGCGCCGAGCCGGCGCGCCGTGTGGATATAGCCGTGCGTGGGAAGATAGGTTTCGTCGGCCTGGCGCACCCACAGCGTCATGGTCTGCGCGATCAGCGTCTTCAGTTCGACGTCGCCCGCGCTCGACACCAGATCGAGCGTGACCGAGAAATCGCGGCCCAATTCCGATTGCGTCACGGCGCGACGCGGAATCAGCGCGTTGTCGGGCAATGCCGGAATATCGGCCTTCAGCAGCCGGTCCTGCTGAATCAGGCCGCCCTGGACGGCCTGGGTCAAGTCATCGAGATTCATGCGCGGATCACTGGTTCGTTCACTTCGTGTGCCCCGAATTCGCGCGATCGGAGCCATGCCGCAATCCCCGATATCACGAATTATTACCAAGCCGGGAATTTACAACAGAAAGAAGGCCTTTCGATGTATCGCAAAAAATTTCATGCCGATAATTCGCATCGATACTCGACAAAATCGATTTCAGGGATCGAGGTTCGGTAATTTCGAAATGAATCGATAATCCGCATTCGCGAATGCGGAATTTGCTACCGCATTGCCATATTGCAATGCGGCACGGCTCACGGATGCCGAATGTAATCGACCAGCGCCCGCGTGTAAGCATCCGGCGGCCGGTCGAGCAGGCTCACGCCGATCGCCGCCGCGAACCCGGCCGGCACGCCGAACACGCCCGAGCTGATCGGCTCGATGCCGAACCAGATCGGCCCGGCAAAACCGGTCAGCTGCGTGAAGAACGGATAGGTGGAGAGGATGTACCAGATGCAGACCGCCAGCCCGGTGATCATGCCGGCCACCGCGCCGCGCGTGGTGGTGCGCTTCCAGAACACGGCCAGCACGAGCACCGGAAAGAAGCTCGAGGCCGCGAGCGAGAACGCCGCGCCCACCAGGAACAGGATCTTGCCGGTGTTGAGCGAAGCGACGTAGGACGCGAGCAGGGCCACGCCGAGCAGCAGCACCTTGGAGATCGTCACGCGCCGCTGCGCGGACGCCTCGGGCGCCGCCATGTGGTAATACACGTCGTGCGAGAGCGTGTTGGCGATCGTCAGCAGCAGGCCGTCGGCAGTGGACAGCGCCGCGGCCAGTGCGCCCGCCGCCACCAGCCCCGACATGACGTAAGGCAGCCCGGCGATCTCGGGCGCGGCCAGCACCACGATGTCGGGCTGCATCTGGATGTCGCCCCAGTGCACGATGCCGTCGCGAATCACGTCCACCACGCCGATCAGGTCGGGCTCGAAGTGCTGCCATTGCGTGACCCAGGCCGGCATCTCCGCGAAGGGCTGCCCCACCAGATGCGCGAGGATCTCGAACTTGATCAGCACGGCCAGCACCGGCACGCTCAGGTAGAACAGCGCGATGAAGAACAGCGTCCAGCCCACCGAGCGCCGCGCCGATGCCACGGAGGTGGTGGTGTTGTAGCGCGTGAGGATGTGCGGCAGGCTGGCGGTGCCGAGCGACAGGCACAGCAGCAGCGCGAGGAAGTTGCGCTTGCGCGGGCGCTGGTCCTCGTCGTTCGCCGACGGAAACGGCGCGTGCATCGGCAGCGGCTCGGCCGCGCGCGCGAGCAACTCGTCGCGTGCCTGCTCCCAGGCCACGCGCGCGGCGGCGGCATCGCGCGGGAATTCGGCCAGCGCGCGCTCGCGCTGGTTGATCTCGCGCAGCGGCCCGTTGCGCCGGCGCAGCGCGGCCAGCTCGTCCACCAGTTGCGCGCGCGCCTCGCCGTAGGACGCCGGCAGCCGGTCGAGCCGTACCTGCACCCGGGCCGCGCGCTGCCGGAACGCGTCGCGCACGGCGCGCTCGTCGGCCGATTCGCGCACCTCGGTCTCGAGCGCCTCCACGCGCGTCATCAGCTTGCCGTAGTTCGCCTGCGGCACGGGGCCGAGGCCGTCCTTGATCGCGATCAGCGACACCGGAATCAGGAACGCGGCGATCAGGATCACGTACTGCGCCACCTGGGTCCAGGTCACGGCGCGCATGCCGCCGAGGAACGAGCACACCAGAATCCCGGCCAACCCGCAGAAGATGCCGATCGCGAAATCCACGCCGATGAAGCGCGTCGCGATCAGGCCGATGCCCTGGATCTGCGCGACCAGGTACACGAACGAGCAGAGGATCGCCGCGCCGGCCGCGAGCGCGCGCACCAGCGTGCTCGAATAGCGGGTGCCGAGGAAGTCGGGAATCGTGTAGCGCGCGAGCTTGCGCACGTACGGCGCGAGCAGGAAGGCCACCAGGCAGAAGCCGCCGGTCCAGCCCATCAGGTAGGCGAGCGCATCGTAGCCGGTGGCGTACAGCGACCCGGCCAGGCCGATGAAGGACGCGGCCGACAGCCAGTCGGCGGCGGTGGCCATGCCGTTGAAGGCCGACGGCACGCGCCGCCCGGCCACGTAGTACTCGACCAGATCGGAGGTGCGCGAGAGCAGGCCGATCACGGCATACACGGCGATCGGCACGAACAGGAACACGTAGCCGATCCACACGCCGGACCCGGTCGAGCGCTCGACGCGCCAGAGCAGCAGCACGAAGGCGAGGAAGCCGACGGTGTAGAGCGCGTAGGCACGAATCAGGCGGCGGGTCATGCGCGCTCGTCGGTGGCGTCGAGGGAGGAGGTCGCGCCGGGGCCGCCGGCCGCGATCGTTGCGTGCGCATCGTCCCAGCCGTCGCGGCGCTGCGCCTCGTCAAATGCGGCGTAGTCGCGCCGCAGCCGGCGATCGGCGCGCTGCATCAGCACCACGTACACGGCGATCAGCAGCAGATACACGAGGATCGCGCCCTGCGCGCCGAGGTAGAACGGCAGGCTGAAGCCGGCGAAGCGCAGCGCGGCCAGCGCCGGCGCGAACAGCGGCACCAGGAACGACACCGCGAAGCCGATCGCCATCAGCACCGCGATCAGCGTGACGTTGAAGCGCCAGTAGCGCGCATGCGCGTGCGCGAGCGGCGCCGGCACGGGCGGCGGCTCGGCGCGGTGCGAGGCGTTGGACGCGTTGGACGTGGTGGACGAATTCGGCGGCATGCTCGTTCGCGGCGCGACGGAGGGAAGGTTCGGGAAACGGCCCATCCCGCTATCTAACAAAAAAGCCCCCGCGCGGGCAATCGGGGTTGCCGCGCAGGGGCGTCGTGCCGGGGCACGCCCGGCCGTCGCATCTCAGCGAGTGATGACGCTCGGGGCGCTCAGCGCACCTCGGCCAGCTGGTCGAGGATCGCCGGATTCTCGAGCGTGGAGGTGTCCTGCGTGATCGCCTCGCCCTTCGCGAGCGAGCGCAGCAGGCGGCGCATGATCTTGCCGGAGCGCGTCTTCGGCAGGTTGTCGCCGAAACGGATGTCCTTCGGCTTCGCGATCGGGCCGATTTCCTTGCCCACCCAGTCGCGCAGCGCCTTGGCGATCTGCTGGCCCTCCTCGCCTTCCGGGCGCGAGCGCTTGAGCACCACGAAGGCCACCACGGCCTCGCCGGTGGTGTCGTCGGGGCGGCCCACCACGGCCGCCTCGGCCACCAGCTCGTGCGAGACCAGCGCCGACTCGATCTCCATCGTGCCGAGGCGATGGCCCGACACGTTCAGCACGTCGTCGATGCGGCCCATGATCGTGAAGTAGGCGCTGTCCTTGTCGCGCACCGTGCCGTCGCCGGCCAGGTACAGGCGCCCGCCGAGCTCCTCGGGGAAGTAGCTCTTCCTGAAGCGCTCCGGGTCGCCCCAGATCGTGCGCGCCATCGACGGCCACGGCCGCTTGACCACCAGGATCCCGCCCTGCCCGTTCGGCACGTCCTGGCCGGTCTCGTCCACCACGGCGGCCATGATGCCCGGCAGCGGCAGCGTGCACGAGCCCGGCACGGTGGGCGTGGCACCGGGCAGCGGCGTGATCATGTGGCCTCCCGTTTCGGTCTGCCACCAGGTGTCGACGATCGGGCAGCGCTCGCCGCCGACGTTCCGGTGGTACCACATCCACGCTTCGGGATTGATCGGCTCGCCCACGGTGCCGATGATGCGCAGGCTCGACAGGTCGTGGCGCTTCGGATGCACGGCCTCGTCGGCCTCGGAGGCCTTGATCAGCGAACGGATCGCGGTGGGCGCGGTGTAGAAGATCGTGACCTTGTGGTCGGCGATCATCTTCCAGAAGCGGCCCGCGTTCGGATAGGTGGGCACGCCCTCGAACACCACCTGGGTGGCGCCGGTGGCGAGCGGGCCGTAGGTGATGTAGGTGTGGCCCGTGATCCAGCCGATGTCGGCCGTGCACCAGAACACGTCGTCGGGCTTCTGGTCGAACGTCCACTTCATGGTCTGCGCGGCCCACAGCAGGTAGCCGCCGGTGCTGTGCTGCACGCCCTTCGGCTTGCCGGTGGAACCCGAGGTGTAGAGGATGAACAGCGGATGCTCGGCGCCGACCCATTCCGGCTCGCACTGCTCGGATTGGTTCGCCACGAGCTCGTGCATCCACAGGTCGCGGCCTTCCTTCCACTCGACCTCGCCGCCCGTGCGGCGATACACGATCACGCTCTTCACGGCCTCGCAGCCGCCCATCGCGAGCGCCTCGTCGGCGATGCTCTTGAGCGGCAGCGTCTTGCCGCCGCGCATCTGCTCGTCGGCCGTGATCAGCGCGCTGGCGCCCACGTCCACGAGCCGCTCGTTCAGCGATTTCGACGAGAAGCCGCCGAACACCACCGAGTGCGTCGCGCCGATCCGCGCACAGGCCTGCATCGCCACGATGCCCTCGATCGACATCGGGATGTAGATCACGACGCGGTCGCCACGGCCGATGCCGCGCGCCTTCAGCGCGTTCGCGAAGCGCGACACGCGCGCGAGGAGATCGGCGTAGGTCACGCGCGTGACAGTGCCGTCGTCGGCCTCGAACACGATCGCGACGCGCTCGCCGCGGCCCGCGGCCACGTGGCGGTCGAGACAGTTGTAGGACGCATTCAGCTCGCCGTCCTCGAACCACTTGTAGAACGGCGCGTTCGACTCGTCGAGCACGGTGGAGAACGGCATGTGCCAGTCGAGGGTTTCGCGGGCGAGACGCGCCCAGAAGCCTTCGTAATCGCGGCCGGCCTCGTCGACCAGCGCCTGATACGCCGCCATGCCGGAAATGGTGGCCGCCTGTTCGATGCTCGCGGGCGGAGCAAACTGACGGCGTTCGTGCAGAACCGATTCAATCGCAGACATCGACTACCCCTTGATGATGGTGAAACCTGCTGCATGACGCGGCGCGCTTGCGTGCGCCGCTGCCACGGCGCGCGATGCGCCGTGCCTCCTGAACTTCGTGCGCCGCCGCTCGGGGGCGGGCGGCGCTGCTCCTGCTTCTGTTTCTATTGATCGTGCCTTTGTGCGCCTGCGTCTTGCTGCAACGCCGCATCGGGCGGCGGCGCCGTTTCCGTTGCGATTCTTCACATCACGCGCGCCACGCACGTGAGCGACACGATAAGCTGCGAGACTTACCCGTCACTTACGCGGCACGCATGCGGGCCGGCCCGGGTCGCTACAATCCTAACTGAACTCAACGCCCGGACTCCAGTTTGAATCGCTACGCCTTCATCCTCATCCTGTCGATGCTGCTGGTCGGCAGCAACGTCGGCATCGGCAAAACCATCGTGGTGGCGGTGCCGGTGGTGATCCTCGCCACGCTGCGCTTCCTGATCGCGAACGCGGTGCTCTGGCCGCTGTGGCGACCGTCGAAGATGCGCAGGGTGAAGCGCGCTGAGTGGCTCAATCTGTTCCTGCAGGCGTTCTTCGGCACCTTCCTGTTCACGCTGCTGATGCTGACCGGCGTGCAGCGCACCAGCGCGGTGGCCGCCGGCGTGATCACGAGCACGATTCCGGCGTTGGTGGCACTGTTCGCGTGGATCTTCCTGCGCGAGCGCCCCGACGGCCGCGCGCTGCTGTCGATCGCGCTCGCGATCGTGGGCGTGGTGGCGATCAACGTGGCCAACGTGATGAACGGCGGCCACGCCGCCGCGCCGGCGCAGGAAAACTCGCTCGTCGGCAACCTGCTGATCCTCGGCGCGGTGTGCTGCGAATCGTTCTACGTGATCCTCTCGCGCCGCCTGACCGAAACCCTGCGCGCGCTCGACATCTGCGCCTACACGCACCTGTTCGGCATGCTGCTGATGCTGCCGTTCGGCCTGGCCGCGCTGCCGCACTTCGATTACGCGGCGGTGCCGGCCGGCACCTGGGCGCTGGTGGTCTGGTATGCGCTGTCGGCCAGCATCTTCTCGTTCTGCCTGTGGATGATCGGCATCCGGCACGTGGCCGGCAGCCTGGCCGGCGTGTTCAGCGCGGTGCTGCCGATCGCGGCGGCCGTGTACGGCATCGCCTTCCTCAACGAACGCCCCACACTCGCACACGGCTTCGCGCTGGCCTGCGTGGTGACCGGCATCCTGCTCGCGAGCCTGAAGCCGCGCGGCACGCCGAACGCGGCGTCCTGAACGGGATCGGGAGCGACCTCCCGAACACCGCGCGACGGGCCGGCGCGCCCGCCGCCCCTGTTCGGTCGCCCCGCCCTCCGCGCCGCCCATGCTGCACCCGCGTTACAATGTCGCGCCTCACCAGATTCAACCCATGATACCCGCGGCCCCCAGACCGCCCGACCCATGTCTGCACGCCAGAACGCCCCTCACGTCCGACGCGGCATGAAACCGCTTCCGTCCCTGATTTTCATGAGCCGCTGGCTGCAGGTGCCGCTCTATCTGGGCCTGATCGTCGCGCAGGGCATCTACGTCTACCTGTTCCTGAAGGAAGTCTGGCACCTGCTCTCGCACGCCACGACGCTCGACGAGACCAACATCATGCTCGCCGTGCTCGGGCTGATCGACGTGGTGATGATCTCGAACCTGCTGATCATGGTGATCGTGGGCGGCTACGAGACCTTCGTGTCGCGCCTCGGGGTGGAAGGCCACCCCGACGAGCCCGAATGGCTCGACCACGTGAATGCCGGCGTGCTGAAGGTGAAGCTGTCGATGGCGCTGATCAGCATCTCGTCGATTCATCTGCTGAAAACCTTCATCAACACCGATCAGCAATCGGAGCACTCGATCATGTGGCAGGTGCTGATCCATCTGGCATTCCTGCTGTCGGCGCTCGTGATGGCGTGGATCGACCGCATCACGACGCAGACGCACCCAAAGCATTTCGACGAGGCACCGCGCGTGCCCCGCGAGACGGCCTGAACCCCGGCCGTCGAACGCAATATCGGCCAAAGCCTGCACGCAGGCGGCGGCCCGGGCCGGCGACAGACCGGCTTGTCCGTTTCACCACAATAGTCCCCACTGAGTCACAGCCATGACCGTCATCAAGCAGGAAGACCTGATCCAGAGCGTCGCGGATTCGCTCCAGTACATCAGCTACTACCATCCGCTCGACTACATCGAGGCCCTGGGCCGCGCCTACGAGGCGGAACAGAGCCCGGCGGCGAAGGACGCGATCGCGCAGATCCTGACCAACAGCCGCATGTGCGCCGAAGGCCGCCGCCCGATCTGCCAGGACACCGGCATCGTGACGGTGTTCGTCAAGGTGGGCATGGACGTGCGCTGGGACGGCGCCACCATGAGCCTCACGGACATGATCAACGAGGGCGTGCGCCGCGGTTACACGCACCCCGACAACGTGCTGCGCGCGTCGATCGTGAGCCCGCCCGAAGGCGCCCGCAGGAACACCAGGGACAACACGCCGGCCGTGATCCATTACGAGATCGTGCCGGGCGACAAGGTGGACGTGCAGGTCGCGGCCAAGGGCGGCGGCTCGGAGAACAAGTCGAAGTTCGTGATGCTGAACCCGTCCGACTCGATCGTCGACTGGGTGCTCAGGACCGTGCCGACGATGGGCGCCGGCTGGTGCCCGCCCGGCATGCTCGGGATCGGCATCGGCGGCACCGCCGAGAAGGCGATGGTGATGGCCAAGGAATCGCTGATGGAGTCGATCGACATCCACGACCTGATCAAGCGCGGTCCGAAGGACTGGGCCGAAGAGCTGCGCATCGAGCTGTTCGAGAAGGTCAACGCGCTCGGCATCGGCGCGCAGGGCCTGGGCGGCCTGGCCACCGTGCTCGACGTGAAGATCCTGTCGGCCCCCACCCACGCTGCCTCGAAGCCGGTCGCGATGATCCCGAACTGCGCGGCCACCCGCCACGCGCACTTCACGCTCGACGGCTCGGGCGTGGCGCGTCTCGATCCGCCGCCGCTCGACGCCTGGCCGAAGGTCAACTGGGAACCGAACACGGAAACCAGCAAGCGCGTGGACCTGAACACGCTGACGCCACAGGAAGTGGCCGGCTGGACGCCGGGCCAGACCCTGCTGCTGTCGGGCAAGATGCTGACGGGCCGCGATGCCGCGCACAAGCGCATCGCCGACATGCTGGCCAAGGGCGAGCAACTGCCGGTGGACTTCACGAACCGCGTGATCTACTACGTCGGCCCGGTCGATCCGGTGCGCGACGAGGCCGTGGGCCCGGCCGGCCCCACCACCGCCACCCGCATGGACAAGTTCACCGAGATGATGCTCGCGCAGACGGGCCTGATCTCGATGGTCGGCAAGGCCGAGCGCGGTCCGGTGGCGATCGAGGCGATCAAGAAGCACAAGGCCGCCTACCTGATGGCCGTGGGCGGCGCCGCCTACCTCGTGTCGAAGGCGATCCGTCACGCCAGGGTGCTGGCGTTCGAGGACCTCGGCATGGAAGCGATCTACGAGTTCGACGTGGTGGACATGCCGGTCACGGTGGCCGTGGATTCGTCGGGCACCTCGGTGCACCAGACTGGCCCGAAGGAATGGCAGGCGAAGATCGGCAAGATCCCGGTCGCGACCGTGTAATTCGCGTGTCGGAACGGCGTAAATACGAATGATTTTCAGGCCGGATTCCACTCCGGCCTGGTTGATTTCCAATCATTCTCATTAACCGAAAATATTCGATTTTTCAGCGATTTAAGGCTTGGCAAGCGCAGTTTCAGCGTTTATCTTTCGTGTCCGGAACCCACGTTACAGGAAGGATCGGCCATGCAAGGCGACAAGAAGGTCATCGAATTTCTCAATGCGCAGCTCAAGAACGAATTGACTGCGATCAACCAGTACTTCCTGCATGCGCGCATGTATCGCCACTGGGGTCTCGAGAAGCTCGGCAAGCACGAATACGACGAATCGATCGGCGAAATGAAGCACGCCGACTGGCTCATCGAACGGATCTTCATGCTCGACGGCCTGCCGAACCTGCAGGACCTGCACAAGCTGCTGGTGGGCGAGGAAACGGAAGAGATCCTCAAGTGCGACCTGAAGCTCGAGTACATCTCGCAGGGCACGTGCAAGGACGCGATCCAGTACTGCGAATCGGTGCGCGATTACGTGTCGCGCGAGCTGTTCCAGAAGATCCTCGACGACACCGAAGAGCACATCGACTGGCTCGAAACGCAGATCGACCTGGTCGGCAAGATCGGCATCCAGAACTACCAGCAGTCGATGATGGGCTCGCCGGCGTAAGCACGCCGTCGTAATATGGCGGATCGCCATCCGCCGCTTCAGCCCGCCATGCCCAGCCTGCCCGACTTCGCGTCAGAGTCCCCCGCCGCTCCGGTCGGCGTGTTCGATTCCGGGCTGGGTGGCCTCTCGGTACTGCGCGCCGTGCGCGCGCTGCTGCCGCAGGAATCCTTCGTGTACGTCGCCGATTCGCGCCATGCTCCCTATGGCGAGCGCGACGACGCCTTCATCATCGAACGCACGCTCGCGATCGGCGAGTGGCTGGCCGCGCGCGGCACCAAGGCGCTCGTGGTGGCCTGCAATACCGCCACCGCGCAGTCGATCGCCGTGGTGCGCGAGAAACTCTCGATCCCGCTGATCGGCGTGGAGCCCGGCATCAAGCCGGCCACGCTCGCCTCGCGCAGCCGCGTGGCCGGCGTGCTGGCCACCGCGGCGACCCTGCGCAGCGCGCGTTTCGAATCGCTGATCGAGCGTTACGCGGCCGATTGCCGCTTCCTGCGCCAGCCCGGCCATGGGCTCGTGGAAGCGATCGAGCGCGGCGATACCGGTTCGCCCGAGCTGCGCGCGCGGCTCGCCGGCTATCTCGAGCCGATGCTCGCCGCCGGCGCCGACACGCTCGTGCTCGGCTGCACCCACTATCCGTTTCTCGATCGCACGATTCGCGAGCTGACGAACGAGCGCCTGACCCTCATCGACACCAGCGAGGCGATCGCGCGACAGCTCTCGCGCGTGCTCGACGAGCGCGGCCTGCGCGCCCCCGCCGACACGACCGCCTGCGAACCCTTGCTGTTCACCACCGGCGACGCCGAACGCCTGAAGGCGCTCGCCGCCGCCCTGCTGGGCCTCGACGCGGCCGCGCAGACGGTTTCGATCGCCTCGCCGCGGTGCGTCGACGCTGCCTTGCCGGCCTGAATCCAGCCGGGCGCGGGCCGGATCCGGCCCCACTCGCGCATGCCACGGCCGCACGACGTTTTTCCCAATCCCCTCCTAAGCGCCTGGATTTGTTACAAAAAAGCCCGTCCAAGGCTTGCCAAGGATTGTGAATATAATGATAATAATTCGCATTAACGTTAGCTACCGCGCTCATCATGATCGTCTGCGTGTGCAAGTCCGTCTCCGACCGTAAGATCCGCGCCTCGCTCGCGGAAGGCGCCGCCTCGTTCGACGAGCTGCAGTTCGAGCTCGGCGTCGCATCGTGCTGCGGCAAGTGCGAGGAATCGGTTCGCGAATTGATGGCCGAGCACGGCATCTGCGAAAGCCATTGTGGCGTCGCGGGCCACACGCAAACGGCGCCGATCACGTTCTACGAACGTCAGGCGGCGTGAGCCGGCACGACGTTGTTCCGCACGGCGCCCCGCCGTGCTTTCGTTCGACCCATCCGTCAGCGAGCCTGCAATCGCTAGCCAGCGGCCACCTGCCCGGGAGCTGTGATGGAACTGCTGATCGGATTCGTAACCACCCTGTGCATTTCGTTGCTGATCTTCCGCAAGTAATGCGTTATTCCACGGCCGGCGCGCTCGACGCCACCGTCTAGACTGGCAGACATGCAGGCATCGACTTCCCTCACGACCGGCTGCGAGCCGGTCGCACCCCGTTTCAATCGTCGCATCGTCACCGCGGCCGTCATCGTGGTGCTCGCTCACGTGGCCCTGATCGCCGGCGGGCTGCTGATGCCCGGCAAGCAATTGCCGCAGCCGAAGCTCGAGTCCACCATGTTGGTGCAACTGATCTCCGAGCCGGCGCCAAAGCCCGTGGCCGTCGAATCGAAGCCCACGCCCGCGCCGCCGAAGCCCGTGCAGAAGCAGAAGGTCGTGCCGAAGCCGGTTCCGAAGCCCACCCCGAAGCCGCTACCGGTGGCCGAGGCGCCGTCGGAACATGCGATCGAGGCACCGCAGCCCACGCCGGCACCGCCTGCGCCTCCGGCACCGCCTACCCCGCCGGCCCCGCCCGCGCCGCGGCCCACGCTCGCGATCGCGGCGCCGGCCGGTGGCCCGAAGGTGTCATGCCAGATGATCCAGCCCGATTACCCCACGCTGTCGAAGCGGCGTGGCGAGACCGGCACCGCCACCGTCTATTTCGAGGTCAGCGTGAGTGGCCAGGTCGAAAAGGCGAAGCTCACCAAGAGCAGCGGCTATCCGCGCCTCGATTCGGCCGCGCTCGACGCGGTCAACGCCTCGTCCTGCAAGCCCTATATGGAGAACGGGCAGGCCGTGCGTGTGCGTTACACGCAGGCGATGGCCTTCACGCTCGACGGCGAGTGATCCACCTCAACACCGATTTCAGTCTCACCGGATTCAAACAAAGGAAAGGAAATGCAAAGCTACGGTATCGCCCACGTCTGGGGGCAAGGTGATTTCGTGACGCGTGCCATCGCGATCGTGCTGCTCGTCATGTCGCTGCTGTCCTGGCTCGTGATCATCGTGAAGGGCTGGAACGTCGTGCGTCTCGGCCGCCTGATGAAGAACGCCGAGCAGTCGTTCTGGCACTCGGACGAATTCGACAAGGGCGTGCAGAAGCTGCGCGACGCCTCGCCCACCACGCAGGACAACCCGTTCCTCGCGCTCGCGCTGGCCGGCAAGGAAGCGTCCGAGCACCATCAGCAGACGCAACCGCACCTGCACGACCGCATGGACGTGTCGGACTGGGTCACGCGCTGCCTGAAGGACACGATGGACGAAGGCGTGGCACGCATGCAGAGCGGCCTCGCGGTGCTGGCCTCGATCGGCAGCACCGCGCCGTTCGTGGGCCTGTTCGGCACGGTGTGGGGCATCTATCACGCGCTGCTGACCATCGGTGCGACCGGCCAGACCTCGATCGAGCAGGTGGCCGGCCCGGTGGGCGAGTCGCTGATCATGACCGCGTTCGGCCTGTTCGTGGCGATCCCGGCGGTGCTCGGCTACAACGCGCTGACGCGCGCCAACAAGGGCGTGGTGACCAAGCTGCGCCGCTTCGCGCACGGCCTGCACGCCTACTTCGTGACGGGCTCGAGCCTCGCCTCGGCGAAGAAGCGCGACGCGATCCGCCTCGCCACCACCCGCGCGAACTGAGCGAGGTCCCGACATGGCAATGAATTCCTCGTTCGGCGACGACGACGACGACGGCCTGATGAACGAGATCAACATGACGCCGCTGGTCGACGTCATGCTGGTGCTGCTGATCATCTTCCTCGTCACGCTTCCGGCGATCCATCACGCGGTGAAGATCGACCTGCCGCACGCGAGCAGCCAGAAGGTCGACGAGAAGCCGAAGACCATCGATCTCGCGATCAAGGCCGACGGCACGATCGTCTGGAACGACCAGACCGTCACGATGCCGGAGCTCGACACGAAGATCGCCGAGGCCGCGCAAGTGCAGCCGCAGCCCGAGCTGCACATTCGTGCCGATCGCAAGATCGCCTACGAACACGTGGCCGAAGTGATGTCGGCTGCGCAGGCGGGCGGCCTCACCAAGCTCGGTTTCGTGACCGAAGCCAAGCAGTGACCGGATCGCGCGCCACCCGGCGCGCCCCAAAAGGAAAAGGCCTTCATCGCTGGATGAAGGCCTTTTTTATTGCGCACGCGGGCGCCTTCGGGCGGCGGGCTCGTGGTGGCGTCAGGCACCTCGAGCAACGCAAATGCGACATGCCGTGGTCTGCACGGACTCGCGCGATCTGCCCTATCTGGCTCACAATATATGCGGCCACCGGATTCGCTCGGAACATCCCTTCGCGAAATGGGATTTCAATATAGGCCGCGCGATTCGGCCGTTCAAGCCCGCCCCGATTGAATCTCGCGATGACAGGCCACGCTTCAAAGACAAAAGCGATGCGCGCCGGCCACGCTCACACGGCGGCCACGCTACGCTCGGCCTGCTGCTGCTTCTCGCGCTCGGGGCAACCCGGCTCGCGGTAATCGCTGTCGAGCTTCTCCACCAGGAAATCCACGAACGAGCGCACCGCCGGCGGCATGCCCTGACGCGACACGAACACCGCGTACAGCTGTGGCACCGGCAGCTTCCAGCCCGGCATGACCGGCGAGAGCTGGCCAGCACGCAGCGCGTTGCCGTACATCATCTCGGGTAGCGCCGCGATCCCCACGCCGTCGAGCACCGCCTCGCGGATCGTCATCAGGTCGGCCGTGACGAGCCGCGGCTCGTGCTCGTGCACATGGCGCGTGCCGTCGGGCGCGATCAGGTTGAACACGTGGCGACCGTCGCCCGAGGGCGTGTCGAGCGTCTCGAAGCGGCCCAGATCGCCGGGCACGAGCGGCGGCGCGTTCTGGCTCAGCAGGCTCGGCGAGCCCACCAGCATCTGCTCGGTGCGCCACAGCGGCCGCACCACGATGTTGGCGTTCTCGGGCGGTTCGGAGCGCACGCGCAGCGCGATGTCGATCGAATCCTCGAACAGGTCGATCACCTGATTGGTCACGCGCACCTGCACGCGCACCTCGGGATAGCGATGCAGGAATTCGGGCAGCAACCGCGACATCATGGTCTGCGACAGCGTGACCGGCACGCTCACGCGCACCGTGCCGCGCGGCGAGGCACGCAACTGCTGCACGGCGTTCATCGCGGCCTGCGCCTCGGCCAGCATCGCCTGGCAATGCTGGTAGAACAGCTGGCCGGCCTCGGTCAGCGCGAGCTTGCGCGTGGAGCGTTGCAGCAGGCGCACGCCGAGCGTCGCCTCGAGCTCGGTGAGCCGGCGCGAGAGGCGCGACTTCGAGATCCCCAGGACACGCTCGGCCGCCGAAAAGCCGCCGTGCTCGACGACCTGCGAGAAATACATCAGGTCGTTCAGGTTGTGTGCATCGATATTCATTTCATCGTTCCAATGGCAGAACGATCCATTGCGGATCGCGCGGAATTCAACCGCAGGCCGGTCCATATAATAGCCGCTGACTCCGTTCAACCGCTCATCAGGAAAATTATCCGATGCCCGTATCGCGCGCCGTACAGCGCGTCTATCCGTCGTTACGGGCGACGGAAGGCGCCGGCTTCCAGGTTCATCGTCCGTTCCCCACCCGGCTTCTGGCCGATTTCGACCCATTCCTGCTGCTCGACGAAATGGGGCCGATCGACTACGCGCCCGGCACGGCCCGGGGCGCGCCCGACCACCCCCACCGCGGCTTCGAGACCGTCACCTACGTGCTCGACGGCCATTTCCGTCATCACGATTCGGCCGGGCATTGCGGCGAGTTGCGCGCCGGCGACGTGCAGTGGATGACGGCCGGCGCCGGGCTCGTGCACAGCGAAATGCCGGATCCGGCCTTCGCGGCGGCCGGCGGCCGCGTGCACGGCTTCCAGCTGTGGGTGAACCTGCGGCGCGACGACAAGCGGCTCGCGCCGCGCTATCAGGACATCGCTGCGGCCGACATCCCATCGTTCGTGTCGCCCGACGGCGGCACGCGCATCCGCGTGATCGCGGGCGAGGCCTTCGGCGCGCAGGCCGTCGTGGAGACCCATACGCCGCTGCTCTACCTGCATCTGACGCTGCAGCCCGAGGCACGGATCGCCGTGCCGGTGCCGTGCGATTTCCGGGCGTTCGCCTACCCGATCTGCGGCGCGGGGCGCTATGGCGCGAGCGGGCAGGTCAGCGGCCCGCAGCAGATGATCGTGTTCGACGACGCCGGCGACACGATCGAGATCGGTGCCGGCGACACGCCGCTCGACGTGCTGCTGGTGGGCGGCCGGCCGATCGGCGAGCCGATCGTGCGCTACGGCCCGTTCGTGATGAATACCGAGCAGGAAATCCTCGACGCCGTGTCCGACTACCAGGCCGGCCGGATGGGCCACATCGCGCGCTGAGCGGCCCCCGGACGGCGCTGCGGAATTGCGTCACAATGATTCCTTCCTGCGGCTGCACGCCGCGCCCGACAGAAGGAAGCTACCGCCTTGAATTTTGAACACCTGATCCAGATCAACGCGACGGACAATCCGGCGCTGCCGACGCTGACCCGCGATCAACTCTGGGAAGGCCTCGTCCTGCGCGCCGAGCAGCCGCAACTGTTCGTGATCGGCCTCGACAGCTGCGACATCCGCGAACGCACCGACACCACGCTCGAGCGCGAGCTGCACTTCGGCCAGGCCACGATCCGCGACCGCGTGACCTTCACGCCCGATCACCAGGTCCGCTACGACATCCACGCCGCCGACGGCGAGATCGGCGGCTCGCTGACGATGACGATCGAGCAGCGCGACGACACCGAACTGTTCCTGCGCTTCGAATACCAGACCACGCTGCCCGAGACCGACGACAGCGAGGATGCGCGGCAGACGCAGGGCATCGTCAAGGAAGCGTATCGCACCGCCGACATCGACACCGTGCGCCTGATCCGCGAGTACGCACAGGGCCGCCGCGACCCCGATCCGCTGCACTGATCTCCCCCGCTCCGGCAGCCCCTCACGCGCCGCCGGAGCGCGCCGCCACGACTGTCGGCACCTTCATCCCGCAAACTATCGAAAACGCGGAGCCGATTAAAAAACATCGCTGGTAAATGGTAATAATTATCATTTAGAATTCATTCCATCGACTCACCACTGATTGAAACCTTCTGAATGACCGAACTCATGCGAACTTCCACGCTCACCTTGCGCCGCGGCAGCAGCCCCGCTCCCGGTGGCCGAACGAAAGTCGCTGCCGTCACGAAGGCCGACGCAGCGGACAGCCAGGAATCGAATCAGCGCAGCGTGTCCAGCGATACGCTGCTGCAGGGCAGGACACATGTCGCGATCATGCACAACGGCGAGACGTATCAGCTGCGTGCAACCCGTCTGGGCAAACTGATCCTGACGAAGTAAGTACCGGGTATTGTGGGGACCACCTCCCTGAGAGGTGTTGGGCACTAGCCAGCCGTAACGACTTGCACGCGAGATCTAGACCCCTTCGTGCAACCCTACTCAAGCAGTCGTTACAGCAAGCCAAGCCATTTTTTTGGTTCTCATGCTGAAGCAGCAAAAAGCGACGTGCCTGACGGGCACGTCGCTTTTTTACGACTCGAGCCTGGGGAGACGGTGAGCGAGACATCACGCGCGCGTCGAACGACGCCGCGTCAGAACCCCCAGAACATCAGCCACCAGGCGCTGTCGACGATCGCCAGCGCGAGCGCGAAGCCCGCCATGGCGGCGAGCCGGCGCGGCCAGGCGGCATAGCGCCCCGTCACGCGCCAGGCCAGCCATGCGCTCCACAGGTTCGAGCCGACCAGGATCGCGATGCGCACGGGCGAAGCCCAGTCGAGCGACAGATGCTCGGCGCGCAGCAGCGACAGCGTGGTGGCCGACAGGCCCAGGAACACACCGGCGCCGGCCAGCGGAATCAGCGCCTGCGTCAGGTGATGCAGGCGCACGCGCTCGAAGCGACCCAGCAGCGCCGAGGCACCGGCCAGCACGATCAGCAGCGCCGTGCCGTACACGAGCCCGGTGCCGACGATGTAGGACACCACGAGCCCGCCGTCGAGCCACGAGAACACGTCGTTCTGCTCGGGATAATGCGTGAGCAGGAACCACGGCGCGTTGGTCTCGAGCGGCCAGGTGATGTCGTGATCGATCAGCCAGCCCGCGAGCCACTGCTTGATCGTGACGAACCACGGGCTCGCGGTCCAGTGGAACGCGCCGATCGCCACGCCGAGCAGGCCGTACAGGATCAGCGCGGTGTCCCAGGCGCTGGCCTGCGCGTCGCCGAGTTCGACCACTTCCTCGGACGGCGAGCGCACGGTCAGCGCGATCGCGTCGCGGTGGCCGCTGCAGCGGCCACACATGTGGCAGGCCGCCGCGCCCTTCATGTTGCGCAGCGGCACGAGCGGCGCGCAGTTGATCGGGATCACGCGGTGGCCGTGCTCGCCTTCGGTGTACGAACGGCGCCAGGCCGCCTCGTCCACCTTGAAGCGCACCGGCGCGAGCCGCGCGAGCAGCGCGAACACGCCGTTCACCGGGCACAGATACTTGCACCAGACACGCTTCTCGCGGCCGTACAGCAGGCCGATCACCATCGCCGCGAAGGTCGATCCGCCGAGCACCAGCAGCACCGCGCGCGGGTACTGGTAGACGCTGACCATCTGCCCGTAGATCGTGGTGATGCCGAACGCCACGAACGGCCAGCCGCCCCAGCGCATCCAGCGCGGAATCGCGCGCCCGCGCCCGAACTTGCTCGCGAATTCGGCCAGCGCGCCCTCGGGGCACAGCACCCCGCACCACACGCGGCCGAGCATGACCATCGACAGCAGCACGAACGGCCACCAGATGCCCCAGAACACGAACTGCGCGGCCAGCGTGAGGTTGCTCCACAGATGCGCCGTGTCGTCGGGCAGCGGCGTGAAGGCCGGCACGAGAATCAGGAACGCGTAGACGGCCACCACCACCCACTGGATGCCGCGGATCCACGCGCCGTGGCGCTGCATCCAGTGGCCGACCTCGGTCAGCCGGCTCCAGCGCAGGCCGCTCGATGGCGTGCTCATGCAGCCCGCCCCGCCGCCGCGGCCGGACGGCGCGTCGCGACCTTGACGAGCGCGTACACCACCACCCAGTACAGCACGTAGGCCACCAGGTTGGTCAGCGCCGGATGCGCGCGATAGCCGGTGAGCGTCGCCACCAGCGAGCCGAAGGTGCTCGAGTCGTCGAGGATCGCCGAGCTGTCCCACAGCTGCGAGATGCCGAGCGGCAGGATTTCCTTGTCGATCAGCTTGTCGACGCCGGCCTCGAACAGGCCCGCGCCGAGGAACAGCAGCATGATTTCGGTGACGCGGAAGAACAGGCGCCACGAGAAGATCCTGCCGCCGAGCTGCAGCACGTAGAACGTCAGCAGCGCGAGGCCGAAGCCGATCACGACCGCCAGCACCTGGGCGCCGCCGACGTGGCCCGACTGGCCGAAGCCCAGGCCGTACAGGAAGATCACCGTCTCGCTGCCCTCGCGCGCGATGGCGAGCGCCACCAGCACGGCCACGCCCCACCAGTTGGCGGATTTCCGGGTTTCCTGAAGCGACTGCTCCATCTCGCGCTTGAGCGTGCGCCCGTGCCGCTTCATCCAGATCACCATCTGCACGATCAGCACGCAGGCCACCAGCACCATCGCGGTCTGGAAGTAATCCTGCGCGTCGCCGGACAGCACCTCGGTGAAGCCGACCAGCGCCGCGCCGAGGCCCAGCGCCATCAGCAGGCCGGCCGCGACGCCGACCCACAGGTACGGCAGGCCGCGCCGCGTTTCGGCGTCGCCGTTGCGCAGCCACGCGTACAGGATGCCGACGACCAACAGCGCCTCGACGCTTTCGCGCCAGACGATGAACATGATTTGACCCATGGATACCTCCGTGTCCCGACCGCGGCGGGACGTCCGCGGTCGCACGATAAATCGGAACTACTTCGCGACGATGACGCCCTGAGCCTGCTGGTGGAAATCGTCGAAGAACTTGTACTCGCCCGGCGACAGCGGCGCGATCACGACGAACGAGTCGGCGCCCGGCGCGAGGACCTTTTCCTTGCGCAGCTGCACGCTCTCGAACTCGACCGCGCCCTTGCCGGTGTTGCGGACCTCGATCTTGATGCGCTGCCCGGCCGGCACTTCGATGCGGGCGGGATTGAGCTTGCCGTCGGCCATCTCGAGCTGGAAGGTCGGCAGGTCGGCCGCGTGGGCGGCGCCGGCGACGACGAGGCTCGTGAACGCGGCGGCGAAAATCTTGGGGAATGTCATTGTGCTTCTCGTTGAGGGCGGCATCGCACGATGCCGCCCGGCCGGGCTGCCCGGCGGTGGAACGCGATCAGTAACCGCCCTTCTTGCCGATGCCGGCGAACGGGAAGTCGTACTCGAGCGTGTACGGCTTGAACCACGGGCCCACGCCCGTTTCCTTGTCGACGTGGCGGCCGAAGGCCATGTGGCCCATCTGCATCGGCGGCTTCACGGTCAGCGTCAGGTGGTACTTGCCGGGACCGTCGAGCTTGACGTTGTCGCCGTAGTGCGGACCGTCGTTCGCCACCATGCCCATCAGGTCGCCCTCGGCCTTCCACTTCGTGTCGCCCTGCTTGGTCAGCTTGTAGGTGACCTGCAGGTACGGCATCCAGTCGCCTTCGGCGAAGCCGTTCGGGTTGTTCTTCACCGCGTGGATGTCGGACTCGAGGTGGATGTCGGAATCCGATGCCTTGCGCATCATGCCTTCCGGTTCCATCGTGATCGGCTGCAGATACACCGTGCCGACTTCCATGCCACCCTGGATTTGCTGCTTGCCGATCGGATATTCGGCGGCCATGGCCGACATCGCGAACAGCGCTGCCGCGACCGCGACCCCGCTACGGGTGAGGGATGAAGCGAACATTGACACTCCTGATTGTTACCGTCGGATGAAGGAACGCCGCCCGAGCGAGACCGGACGGCGCGGATAAGCAAGAACGTTAATGCGAACCATTCTCAATAATTCCCGAGTTTAGCATCGATTCTCGTGCGAGACAAAGGGGGGGAAAGAAATTCAAACCCTTGAAGCGGAAAGGGTTTCGGAAGATTTTCGACAGAAAAACGGAAACCGGGACAGGGCTGCGACATGGGCGCGCGGAGAGCGCGCGCCCGTCCCGGCATCAGCTGGCGCCCTCGACGTGATCGCCGACGTTGGCACCGAACACGCGCTGGCGCAGCACGGCGAGCTGATCGCGTGTCTGCGCGGCCTTTTCGAATTCGAGGTTCTTCGCGTAGTCGACCATCTGCTTTTCGAGCCGCTTGATCTCCTTGGCGAGCTGCTTCTCGGACATGTCCTCGAACTTCGCGCGCTGCTGCGCCTCCTTGAGCTCCGCGCGGGCCTCGTCGGCGCTGTAGACGCCGTCGATGATGTCCTTGATGCGCTTGACCACGCCGCGCGGCGTGATGCCCTGCGCCTCGTTGTGCGCGATCTGCCTGGCGCGCCGCCGCTCGGTCTCGTCGATCGCGCGGCGCATCGAATCGGTCATGTTGTCGGCGTAGAGGATCGCCTTGCCGTTGACGTTGCGCGCGGCGCGGCCGATGGTCTGGATCAGCGAGCGCTCGGCGCGCAGGAAGCCTTCCTTGTCGGCGTCGAGGATCGCCACGAGCGACACCTCGGGAATGTCGAGGCCCTCGCGCAGCAAGTTGATCCCCACCAGCACGTCGAAGGTGCCGAGCCGCAGGTCGCGGATGATTTCCACGCGCTCGACCGTGTCGATGTCGCTGTGCAGGTAGCGCACCTTCACGCCGTGATCGGCCAGGAATTCGGTCAGCTGCTCGGCCATGCGCTTGGTCAGCGTGGTGATCAGCACGCGCTCGCCGGCCTTCACGCGCTCGTTGATCTCGGCGAGCACGTCGTCCACCTGGGTGGTGGCGGGCCGCACCTCGATCTCGGGGTCGACCAGGCCCGTGGGCCGCACCACCTGCTCGGCCGTCTGCCCCGACACGCGCTGCTCGTAATCGGCCGGCGTGGCCGACACGAACACGACCTGGCGCATCTTGCGCTCGAACTCGGGAAACTTGAGCGGCCGGTTGTCGAGCGCCGACGGCAGGCGAAAGCCGTAATTGACGAGGTTTTCCTTGCGTGCGCGGTCGCCGTTGTACATGCCGTTCAACTGGCCGATCAGCACGTGCGACTCGTCGAGCAGCATCAGCGCGTCGGGCGGCAGGTAATCGACGAGCGTCGGCGGCGGCTCGCCGGGCGCCGCGCCCGAGAAATGCCGCGAGTAGTTCTCGATGCCCTTGCAGAAGCCGAGCTCCTGCAGCATTTCAAGGTCGAAGCGCGTGCGCTGCTCGAGCCGCTGCGCCTCGACCAGCCGGTTGTCGCCATGGAAGAACTCGAGCCGCTCGCGCAGTTCCTCCTTGATCGTCTCGACCGCGCGCATCACGGTGTCGCGCGGCGTGACGTAGTGCGACGACGGATACACGGTGAAGCGCGGAATCTTCTGACGCACGCGCCCCGTGAGCGGATCGAACAGCTGCAGCGTTTCCACCTCGTCGTCGAACAGCTCCACGCGCACCGCCATCTCGGCGTGCTCGGCCGGGAAGATGTCGATCGTGTCGCCACGCACGCGGAACGTGCCGCGCTGGAAATCCTGCTCGTTGCGCGAATACTGCATCGCGATGAGCCGCGCGATCACGTCGCGCTGGCCGAGCTTGTCGCCGGTGCGCAGCGTCAGGATCATCTTGTGATATTCGGACGGATTGCCGATACCGTAGATCGCCGAAACGGTGGCCACGATCACCACGTCGCGCCGCTCCATCAGGCTCTTGGTGGCCGACAGCCGCATCTGCTCGATGTGCTCGTTGATCGACGAATCCTTCTCGATGAACAGGTCGCGCTGCGGCACGTAGGCTTCCGGCTGGTAGTAGTCGTAGTACGAAACGAAGTACTCGACCGCATTGCGCGGGAAGAATTCGCGAAACTCCGCGTACAGCTGGGCCGCGAGCGTCTTGTTCGGCGCGAACACGATGGCCGGGCGACCGAGGCGCGCGATCGTGTTCGCCATCGTGAAGGTCTTGCCGGAGCCGGTCACGCCGAGCAGCGTCTGGAACGACAGGCCGTCCTCCACGCCCTCGACGAGCGTCTCGATCGCCGTGGGCTGGTCGCCCGCCGGCGGATACGGCTGGTAGAGCTGGAACGGCGAACCGTCGAACGACACGAATTTCGATTCGTCGAGTTCGGTGGCGACTTCGGGGGAATGTTCGGACATGGAAGGCAGGCCTGACCGCGAGCAAAAGAGCATTCTAGCGCTTCGCCCTGCGGCGGGCTGACCGTTAAGTGCGGCGGCAACGATGCGCATGCCGCGTACACGATCCGAACGCGATCGAGCCTGCCCCCGCGCCTGCCCCGATTCCCCGGCCGATCGCCGCGCCGGCCGGTTTTCGGCCGCTTATACCTGCGCCGCGCACCCGGCTTTGGTCGAAATCGCGGCGCGATTCGCTACAATATGCGATTCGTTCCGGCCGGCGCCCGTGGAACCATCGCGCGGCAATCGTCGCCAGGCAACCGGACCCCGTTTTATTCCACTCCTACTGCTGCGAAATCATCATGTCGCTCTTTTCCGCTGTCGAACTCGCACCCCGCGACCCCATCCTGGGCCTGAACGAAGCATTCAATGCCGATACGCGCCCGACCAAGGTGAACCTCGGCGTCGGCGTGTACACCAACGAGGAAGGCAAGATCCCGTTGCTGCGCGCCGTGCGCGACGCGGAAAAGGCACGCGTCGAAGCCGGCCTGCCGCGCGGCTACCTGCCGATCGACGGCATCGCCGCCTATGACGCCGCCGTGCAGACGCTGCTGCTCGGCAACGACTCGCCGCTGATCGCCGCGGGTCGCGTGGTGACGGCACAGGCCATCGGCGGCACGGGCGCGCTGAAGATCGGCGCGGACTTCCTGCGCACGCTGAACCCGAACGCGAAGGTCGCCATCAGCAACCCGAGCTGGGAAAACCACCGCGCGCTGTTCGAGACGGCCGGCTTCACGGTCGACGCCTACCCGTACTACGACGCGAGCACGAACGGCGTGAACTTCGACGCAATGCTCGGCGCGCTGAAGGGCTACGACGCGGGCACGATCGTCGTGCTGCACGCCTGCTGCCACAACCCCACCGGCGTGGATCTGACCGACGCGCAGTGGGCGCAGGTGGTCGAGGTGGTGAAGGCTCGCCAGCTCGTGCCGTTCCTCGACATTGCCTATCAGGGCTTCGGCGAGGATCTCGAGTCGGATTCGGCCGCCGTGCGCCTGTTCGCGGCAGCCGACCTCAACGTGTTCGTGTCGTCGTCGTTCTCGAAGTCGTTCTCGCTGTACGGCGAGCGCATCGGCGCGCTGTCGATCATCACCGCGAGCAAGGACGAAGCCACGCGCGTGCTATCGCAACTGAAGCGCGTGATCCGCACCAACTACTCGAACCCGCCGACGCACGGTGGCGCACTGGTGGCAGCCGTGCTCGGCTCGCCGGAGCTATACGCCTCGTGGGTGGAGGAACTCGGCGAAATGCGCGACCGCATCCGCGCGATGCGCAACGGCCTCGTCGAGCGCCTGAAGGCGAGCGGCGTCGATCGCGACTTCAGCTTCATCAACGAGCAGCGCGGCATGTTCTCGTACTCGGGCCTGACCTCGGCGCAAGTCGATCGTCTGCGCGAAGAGTTCGGCATCTACGCCGTCAGCACCGGCCGCATCTGCGTGGCCGCGCTGAACACGCGCAACCTCGACGCCGTGGCGAACGCCATCGCTGCCGTCCTGAAGTAAGGTCGCCGCGACGCGCCGGATCGATCGGCGCGCCGGGTGGTTGCAACTCGCACGAAACGCGCTCTTCGGAGCGCGTTTTCTTTTGGGCACGCCGTGTGCGCTGCTGCCAGCGTGCACGAGGCCGTCCTGCATGCCGACGGCAAACGGGCTAAGCTAGCCGCTGTTCCACACGGAGGAGAATGCGATGAATTACAGACGTCTGGGCCGGTCCGGGCTGCAGGTCAGCGAATTGTCGATCGGTTCCTGGGTCACGTACGGCAATCAGGTCGATCATCATGCGGCGCGGGAATCGCTGGCGGCCGCGCGCGATGCGGGCATCAATTTCTTCGACAACGCGGAAGTCTATGCGCGCGGTCAGTCCGAGGAAATCATGGGCGAAGCGCTGAAGGCGCTGGGCTGGTCGCGCGTCAGCTACGTGGTGTCGACGAAGTTCTTCTGGGGGCTCAACGAGGCGCCCAACCAGTATCACACGCTCAATCGCAAATATCTGATGGACGCGATCGACGGTTCGCTGCGCCGCCTGCGGCTCGATTACGTCGACCTCGTGTTCTGCCACCGCCCCGATCCGAATACGCCGATCGAGGAAACGGTCTGGGCAATGAGCGACATGATCGCGCGCGGCAAGGCACTTTACTGGGGCACCTCGGAATGGAGCGCGGACGAGATTCGCGCGGCTTACGAGATCGCCGAACGCCATCATCTGCACAAGCCGGTGATGGAGCAGCCGCAATACAACCTGTTCCATCGCAAGCGCGTCGAGCAGGAATACCACCGGCTGTACGAAGACATCGGCCTCGGGCTCACCACCTGGAGCCCGCTCGCATCGGGCCTGCTGACCGGCAAGTATCGCGACGGCGTGCCGGCCGGCAGCCGAGCGGCGGTGCAGGGTTACGACTGGCTGCGCGATCAGCTCACCGATCCGCAGAAGAACCAGGCGGTGGCGAAGCTGGCCTCGATCGCCGACGAGCTCGGCTGCACGCTGGCTCAGTTGGCGATCGCCTGGGTGCTGAAGAATCCGAACGTCAGTACCGTGATCACCGGCGCCTCGCGTGTCGAACAGATCGGCGAGAACATGAAGGCCATCGAGGTGGCGGCGAAGCTCACGCCGGAGCTGAAGCAGCGCATCGAAGCGATCGTGGGCGATCAGGCGCAGTAAGCGCGCTCGCGTACAATACGCGGCCGCGTGAATTGCCGCCGGTGCCGCCCGTCGTGGCACCGGTCCTGCATCATGCGGCCGTTTTCGACCCTACTCGCCTCATCCCTGCCATGTTCAGTTATCGCCACGCGTTCCATGCCGGCAACCACGCGGACGTGCTCAAGCACGCCGTGGTCGTTCAGTTGCTCCATTACCTGAACAAGAAGGACAAGTCCTACTGGTATATCGACACGCACGCGGGTGCGGGTGTGTATGCGCTGGACGAAGGCTTCGCGGCCAAGACGGCCGAATACGAGACCGGCGTGGCCAAGCTGTGGAAGGCGGAGAAGCTGCCTGCCGCACTCGCCGATTATGTCGACGAGATTCGCGGCTGCAACGATGCGAACGAGTTGCGCTTCTATCCGGGCTCGCCGTATCTCGCGTGGCGCCTGCTGCGCGAGCAGGATCGCCTGCGTCTGTTCGAGATGCACAGCACCGAGATCGGCGTGTTGCGGCACAACTTTCGCGATGCAGGCCGGCGCGCGATGATCTACGCCGCCGACGGCTTCGATGGCCTGAAAGCCTTGCTGCCCCCGCCCCCGCGGCGCGCGCTGGTGCTGATCGACCCGTCGTACGAGGACAAACGCGACTACGCGCGCACCCTCACCTGTGTCGAGGAAGGTTTGAAGCGCTTCGCCACGGGCTGCTACGCCGTGTGGTATCCGCAGGTGAAACGCCCTGAATCGGAGCGTTTCGCCGATCAGCTCAAGCGCCTGCAGACCACCAACTGGCTGCATTTGACGCTGACCGTGAGCCGGCCGCCGGCTGACGGTTTCGGTCTTTACGGTAGCGGAATGTTCATCCTGAATCCGCCATACACGCTCGCAGAATCGATGCGTGAAGCCCTGCCCTATCTGGTCGAGACGCTCGGCCAGGACGACGGCGCGAAGTTCGGCATCGAGCTGCGCAGCGCCTGAGCGAATCGAGACCTTACTGTCGGTAGCCCGAAGAAGCCGGCGCGCGAACGTAAGGCGCGACCACGATCGGCGTCTGGTCGCCCTGCTGCAGTTCGGCAGGCTGCCGGATCTGCGCCGGCTCGACGATCGGCGCTCGGTTGAGCGGCGCCGTTTGCAGGACGGTACCGGATTGGCCGTCGTGAATGCCGGTTTGCGTATCGAGCACGACGGGCGGGCGATCCTCTTCCGTCGTGGTCTTGTGCGTCACACGCTTGGCGCTCACCACACCACTCCAGGCGACGCCCGCCAACAGCAGCACGGCGCTCCATCGCGCGACGCGGCGCCTGCCGCCCTTCCGGAAATCCCCGTTCATTCGGCTCACCTGAGTATGGGTTGCTTGTGATGCGGAACGATACCGCCTTATCACCCGGCAGCGCCAGCCACTCGCCGCAACTTCGTCCGCCGCAAAAGCAAAAGCCCCGACAGTTTCGGGGCTTTTTACGTTTTGCATGCGGGCCGCATGCGGTGAAGCTGGCCCGATTTACAGCGAATAGCCGTTCGTTTCGAGCGAGCGGATGCGCTGTTCGAGCTGAACGATGTCGCTCGACGAGGCCAGGTAGGCTTCGCGGCGCTCACGTTCTGCGGATTCGAACCAGTAGCTCAGCTTTTCGACGATGTATGCAACCATGATGTTCTCCAAGGAAGATTGAGATCCCTCGGGTGACTCGAAGTAAGGGATATCCCGTATAGGGTTAGCCCGAATTATAACGAGAGCGCACCAAATTGCGAATGAAATGCACGAATGCGTTGCATTCCTCGATGGAATGTGACGTGAATTCCTCAGTCAACTCATTGATTTTCAATATTTATTTGGAATCGAGACCTGATTTGCGAATTCGCAACAAGCACCATATCAGTGCGCATCAGTGTCCGCGAGCTGTTCGAGGATGGGGCAATCCGGGCGATCGTCGCCATGACAACACGACGCGAGCTTGGCCAGCGTGTTCCGCATGTCCGTCAGCTCGGCAATCCGATTGTCGAGTTCGGCGACATGCTCGAGCGCGATCGTCTTCACCTCCGCACTCGCCCGCGAGCGGTCCTGCCAAAGCGCCAGCAGCTTGCGGATGTCGTCGACGAGGAAGCCAAGCCGCCTGGCTTGTCGAATGAACTTCAGGAGATGGATTTCGTTGCCACCGTAGATCCGGTAGCCGGCGTCGGTACGCTGGGTCGGTTCGATCAGGCCGACGCTTTCGTAGTAGCGAATCATCTTGGCGCTGACGCCCGAGGCGCGCGCGGCTTCACCGATGTTCAAGCTCATCTCCTGGCAAGACAGAAGACCGATCTTAGCGTGAGGTGACGCTGAAAAAGACAAAACCCCCACTGCATACGCAGCGGGGGTTCTGAAGGAGGAAGCCTGACGATTACCTACTTTCACACGGGCAATCCGCACTATCATCGGCGTGGAGTCGTTTCACGGTCCTGTTAGGGATGGGAAGGGGGGGTACCGACTAGCTATGGTCATCAGGCTAAAGGGGTTGTAGCGTCGCTGT
>JASLEG010000191.1 GCA_030151225.1 Burkholderia sp.
GGGGGCCGGGGCCTACTGAAGCGCCCGCTTCACCCTGACCCGAATGCGAGACGGGGCGCGACGCCGCAAGACGCCGCGCCCCTTCTCGTGGGTGTGCATGCAAGGCGAGCCGGCGCCGCGCGGGCAGCGGCTCCCCGCTGCTCAGTTGCCGCGCTGGCCGCTGCGCGAGGTGCGGCTGCGGTTCGCGTGCGCGGCGTTGCCGTTGCCGCTACCGGCCGGCCGCGAGCCGCCCGGCTGGGCCGCGCGCGGCTTGTTGCCGTTGCCGGCGGCCTTCGCGCCGCCGCCGTTGCCACCACCATTGCCGCCATTACCGCCGCCCGCGGCCCGCGCCGGCTTCGCGGCTGCCGGCTTGGCCGCCGCCTGCCCGCGCCCCTGACCGCCGCCCTGCGGCTGACGATTGCCGCCGCCACCACCGCCACCGCCACCACCGCCGCGCTGCTGTTGCTGGCCACGGCGCTGGATCGGCTCCGGCTTCGCGTTCGGATCGGGCTCGAAGCCGGCGATCACTTCCTGCGGGATCTCGCGCTTGATCAGCCGCTCGATGTCGCGCAGCAGCAGCTTCTCGTCCACGCACACCAGCGACACTGCCTCGCCGTTCGCGCCCGCGCGGCCGGTACGGCCGATACGGTGCACGTAGTCTTCCGGCACGTTCGGCAGCTCGTAGTTGACCACGTGCGGCAACTGGTCGATGTCGATGCCGCGCGCGGCGATGTCGGTCGCCACCAGCACCTGCAGCGTGCCGGCCTTGAACTCGGTCAGCGCGCGCGTGCGGGCCGACTGGCTCTTGTTGCCGTGGATCGCCAGCGCGCTGATGCCGTCCTTGGTCAGCTGCTCGGCCAGCCGGTTCGCGCCGTGCTTGGTGCGCGTGAACACCAGCACCTGGAACCAGTTGTGCTCGCGAATCAGGTGCGTGAGCAGCTCGCGCTTGCGGTCGCGGTCGACCGGGTAGATCTTCTGCGCGATGGTCTCGGCCGTGGTGTTGCGGCGCGCGACCTCGATCAGGGCCGGCGAGTCGAGCAGGCTGTCGGCCAGCGCCTTGATCTCGTCGCTGAAGGTGGCCGAGAACAGCAGGTTCTGGCGCTTGGCCGGCAGCTTGGCGAGCACCCGCTTGATGTCGTGGATGAAGCCCATGTCGAGCATGCGGTCGGCCTCATCGAGCACGAGGATGTCGAGCTGCGACACGTCGATGGTCTTCTGCTGCATGTGATCGAGCAGGCGGCCCGGCGTGGCCACCACGATGTCCACGCCGCGCTTGAGCGCATCGATCTGCGGATTGATGCTGACGCCGCCGAACATCACGGTGGAGCGCAGCTTCAGGTACTTGCCGTAGGCGCGCACGCTTTCCTCCACCTGCGCGGCCAGCTCGCGCGTGGGGGTCAGGATCAGCGCGCGTACCACGCGCTTGGTGCCTGCCTGCTGCGCCTGGAACGCGTGCAGGCGCTGCAGGATCGGCAGCGTGAAGCCGGCCGTCTTGCCGGTGCCGGTTTGCGCGCCGGCAAGCAGGTCGCCGCCGCCGAGCACGGCGGGGATCGCCTGGGATTGAATCGGAGTGGGTTCGCTATAGCCGAGTTCGTTGACGGCTCGCACGAGGGGTTCGGCGAGGCCGAGGGAAGCAAAAGACATAAACTCTCTTGGGTTCGAGACACCACCGCCGCACCGGCAGGCGCGGCGGCGAGATCGTCATACTAAAAAAGCAAAAAAGGCGCGGCCGCGGCCAAGCCGCGGTCACGCCCCGTGTTTTGTGAACCGTCCGTCAGTCGAGCGGTGCGGATCGCAGATCGCTCACCTGCTGCGGCGAGATGGGTGAACCGTGGTTGCCCCAGGCCGATCGGATATACGACACGACGGCTGCAACTTCTTGATTCGACAGGGCTTGTGCGAACGGTGGCATCCCGTACGGACGCGGATTCCGGAACGTGCTCGGCGGGTATCCGCCGTTCAGCACCATCCGGATCGGGTTCACTGCAGACTCCATCATAATCGAATGGTTCTGAGCGAGCGGCGGATACGCGGGCGGCTTGCCCTGTCCGGTCGCGCCGTGGCACGTCGCGCAGTTGTCCGCATAGAGCTTTCGGCCCTGTTCGAGCAACTGGTTGCCGAACTGCTGCGAGGTCTCGTACTGCAGGTTCGACGGTGCCTCGCCCTTCTGCGGAATCGACTTCAGATATACCGACATCGCGCGCGCGTCCTCGTCGCTGAGGTACTGCAGGCTGTTGTGCACCACGTCGGCCATCGGCCCGAACACCGCGCCGCGATGCGACACGCCGGCCTGCAGCAGGTCGGTCAGTTCCTGCACGTGCCAGTCGCCGAGGCCGAATTCGGTGTCGTTGGTCAGCGAGGGCGCGTACCAGTTCTGCATCGGGATCAGGCCGCCCGCGAACGCCGAGGAGCTGCGCGGCGCGCCCATCATGTTGATCGAGGTGTGGCACATGCTGCAGTGCCCGAGCCCCTCCACCAGATACGCGCCGCGATTCCATTCCGCCGACTTCGCGGGATCGGCCCGGAATTCGCCCTCCTTGAAGAACAGCGTGCGCCAGCCGATCAGCAGGTTGCGGTTGTTGAACGGGAATTTCAGCTCGTGCGCGCGGCTCGCGCGATGCACGGTCGGCACCGAGCGCAGGTAGGCGTAGATCGCGTCGGAATCGGCGCGCGACACCTTCGTGTAGCTCGTGAACGGGAAGCCCGGATACAGCAGGCTGCCGTCCTTCGAGCGGCCCGCGTGCATCGCGCGGTAGAAATCCTCGGCGCTCCACTTGCCGATGCCGTATTCGGCGTCGGGCGTGATGTTCGGTGTGTACAGCGTGCCGAACGGCGTGGGCATCGGCAGGCCGCCCGCGAACGGCTGGCCGCCGCGCACGGTGTGGCAGGCCACGCAGTCGCCGATGCGCGACAGGTACTCGCCCCTTTTCACGAGCGCGGCGTTGGTGCCGGCGGCCTGCGCGACGCCGCCGGACGGACCGGGCCAGACCGCGACCGCCAGCGTGGCGGCGGCCGCGACGGCGAGCGTGGGCCAGGCGTAGCGGCGGGACATGCTGGCGAGGGGGGAGCGGGAGCTCGGCGACTGGCGTGTCATGGCGTCTGTCTCCTCGCGCTCATTGCGGTTCGCTGCCGCAGGCGAGCGGCAGCTTCAGCGAGCCGGCCGGCGCCGGTACCGGGTTGGCCGGCGCCGCTTGCGCGGCGAGCCAGGCGGTGACGGCGGTCACGTCCTCGTCGGTCAGGCGCGCGGCCACGTCGTGCATGCAGTCGGGCGCCTTGGCGCGCCGGTTGCCCGAGCGCCACGCGCCGATCTGGGCGCTCAGGTAGTCGCTGTGCAGGCCGACCAGGCCAGGGATCGCCGGCTGCATGCCGGTGAGTGCCGCGCCGTGGCAGGCCGTGCAGGCGGGGATGCCGCGCTGCGGGTCGCCGCGCGTGGCGAGCGCCTGACCGCGCGCCACGACCTCGGCCGACACGTTCGGCTGGGTGGGCGGCGGATAGGGCGGATGCTGGTTCGCGAAGTGCACGGCGATCTCGTGCAGGTAATCGTCGCCGAGATAGGTCAGCAGGTAGTTCATGGGCGGATACTTGCGCCGCCCGTCGCGGAAATTCATCAGCTGGTTGTACAGGTATTCGGCGGGCTTGCCGGCGAGGCGCGGGAAGTAGTCGTTGGTGGTGCCCTGACCGTGCACGCCGTGGCAGGCGGTGCAGCCGCGCACGCGCTCGTCCATCGTGTCGGGGGCCTTCAGCGGGGAAGTGGCCTGAGTGGCCGCCTGAGACGCGACGGGAGCCTGCGCCCGCGCGGCGCCCGGCAGGCAGGCCGCGCCGATCCACGCGGCGGCGAGCAGGGGACGGAATACACGTATTGAAGACACGCGAGGCTCCAATTTGTTATTCGTCGGGGACCTGGCCGGCTCGGTGTCGGCTCGGGTTTTGACACCACGTGTTTCGGCAGCCGTCTCCTCGGCTGCTCAAAAAAGCATAGCACCGAAGATCGGCAACGGCGAGGCGCGCCCACTGAGTGAAAACGCGTGGGGCGAGGCGCCCCCCGGGGCGCGAAAAAACGGGTGCGATGCGAGAATTTCGTGTTACCTGATGCAACGCGCGAGCGCACGCCCGATCGAAGGCCGTACACTCGCAGGTCGCGCGGCGCCGCGTGCCGTTCATGCCGCACCGCACGATCGTTGCCACTCCGAAATACCGATACATCCCGATAGCTACCGATTCCCTGCCGATGTCGCCGATTTCCCCCGTCTCAGCCGCCTGCCGTCGCACCTGCCGCGATGCGTGCCTTCCGTTCCCACCTGCTGCGGGCCCGTTGCCGCGATGCGCCGTCACGGCGCCGGGTGGCGGCCGATGATGCGCGTCGACAGCCTCTGGCTCGGCCAGGTCGCGATGACCTCGCTCGCGCAGATCGCCTTCGCGGTCGTGATCGGTTCGCTGCTGTTCGGCGCGTGGCTCGGCGCGGAGGGCGCGCGCGCCACGGTGTCGCCCGCGCATGCCGCGTGGCGGCGCGCGCGCGGCTCGGCCACCGCCGCGGCGCTCGTGTTCGTGCTCGCCCAGCTCGGCTGGATCGTCTACGAGGCAGCCGCGATGAGCGGCGCGGGCCTCGGCGGCGCGTTTGCGGCATTGCCCGCGGTGCTGCAGCAAACCCACGTGGGCCTCGCCTGGAGCATCGCCTCGGGCGGCGCGCTGGCGCTGTTCGTGCTGGTGGCCCTGCACGCGGGCGGCCCGGCCGGCGCGGCACTGACCGGGCTCGCGGTGCTCGTGACGGCGGCCGGCCTCGCCTCGATCGGGCACGCGGCCGATGCGGGCCCGTTCTCGCCCGAGGTGGGCGTGCAGCTGCTGCACCTGCTGTCGGTCTCGACCTGGGGCGGCATCGTGCTGGCGGGCGGCATGGCGGTGGTGCCGGCGCTCGGCGCGTCGATCGCGCGTGGCGTGCTGATCCGCGTGGCGCAGCGTGTGTCGCGCGCCTCGATCATTGCGGTGGTGGGGGTGCTCGCCACGGGCGTGTTCAACGCGCTGCGCGGCGCGGGCGGGCCCGAGCACGCGCTGGCCGTGCTGCAGCTGAGCACCTGGGGCCACGTGCTGGTGCTCAAGCTCGTGCTGGTGCTGCTGGCGCTGGTGCTGGGGGGCTTGAACCGGATCTCGGCGCTGCCGCGGCTGCGCCGCACCGCGGCCACGATCGACGCGCGCACCTTCGCGAACGTGCTCTACATGGAGGCGATCGCGATGATCGGCGTGTTCGTGGCCGCCGCGGTGCTCGCATTCAGCGTGCCCGGCGCGAGCGCGCTCGGGCAGTAACGGGAAACAGCGGAAAACGGCGCGCCGCGCGTGCGCGCCGTCAGCGCATCACCATTCGGCCACGCTGCCGTCGGCGTGACGCCACACCGGGTTGCGCCAGCGGTGGCCGACCTTCGCCATCTCGCGCACCTTCTCCTCGTTGACCTCGATGCCGAGGCCCGGGCCCTGCGGGATCGACACGAAGCCGTCCTCGTAGGCGAACACTTCCGGGTTGCGGATGTAGTCGAGCAGGTCGTTGCCCTGGTTGTAGTGGATGCCGAGGCTCTGTTCCTGGATGAACGCGTTGTAGCTGACCGCGTCGAGCTGCAGGCAGGCGGCCAGCGCGATCGGGCCGAGCGGGCAGTGCAGCGCCAGCGCCACGTCGTAGGCCTCGGCCAGCGCGGCGATCTTGCGGCATTCGGTGATGCCGCCCGCATGCGACGCGTCGGGCTGGATGATGTCCACGTAGCCGCCCGCGATCACGTGCTTGAAGTCCCAGCGCGAGTAGAGCCGCTCGCCGAGCGCGATCGGCGTGTCGGTCTGGTTGACGATGTCGCGCAGCGCCTCGGCGTTTTCCGACAGCACCGGCTCCTCGATGAACATCAGGCGATACGGGTCGAGCTCCTTGGCCAGCACCTTCGCCATCGGCTTGTGCACGCGGCCGTGGAAGTCCACGCCGATGCCCACGTGCGGGCCCACCGCCTCGCGCACCGCCGCCACGTTGGCGATCACCCTCTCGACCTTGTCGTAGGTGTCCACGATCTGCAGCTCCTCGGAGCCGTTCATCTTCACGGCCTTGAAGCCGCGCTCGACCACCGCGCGCGCATTGTTCGCCACGTCGCTCGGGCGGTCGCCGCCGATCCACGAATACACCTTGATGCGGTCGCGCACCTGGCCGCCGAGCAGCGCGTGCACGGGCGCGTTGTGGAACTTGCCCTTGATGTCCCACAGCGCCTGGTCCACGCCGGCGATCGCGCTCATCGTGATCGGGCCGCCGCGATAGAAGCCGGCGCGGTACATGACCTGCCAGTGGTCCTCGATCAGCAGCGGATCCTTGCCGATCAGGTAGTCGGCCAGTTCCTGCACGGCCGCCTCCACCGTGTGCGCGCGCCCTTCCACGATCGGCTCGCCCCAGCCGACGATGCCCTCGTCGGTCTCGATCTTCAGGAACAGCCAGCGCGGCGGCACGACGAAGGTTTCAAGGCGGGTGATCTTCATGGGTGGGGGGGCTCCTGTCTCCGTGAGGTGGACGCCAGTCGGCAGCGTCGATGCGAACGATCCTACACGAATCGGCCGAAAAGTAGTATTAATAGCACTATTGTGCACATAGTGATCCGGCACCGATAGTCACGCCCCCGCGCGGCGCTTGATCGGGCCGTTGAGCGCATCGTTCGACGGGAAACAAGGTGATTCAACGCGATCTGCATGGACAAACCGCCTACACGCTCGCCACGGCGATCCTGCGTGGCGATTACGCGCCCGATTCGATCCTGCCGCGCGAGGCGGAGCTGATGCTGTCGTTCGGCGTGAGCCGCACGGTGCTGCGCGAGGCGCTGCGCACGCTGACCTCGAAGGGGCTGATCGAGTCGCGGCCGAAGGTCGGCACGCGCGTGCGGCCGCGCGAGGCGTGGAACCTGCTCGATGCGGAACTGCTCGACTGGTATTCGCAGGTGGCGCCGCCGCTTGCCTTCGCGATGAAGCTGCAGGAGATGCGCGAGATGGTGGAGCCGTATGCGGCGGGGCTGGCCGCGCGCGCGCAGACGGGCGCGAGCTTCGCCGCGATCGAGGCCGCGCACGAGGCGATGCGCACGGCGCGACACCTGGACGAATGGGTGCGGGCGGACCTGCGCTTCCATCTGGGCGTGCTGGCGGCCGGCAACAACGAGCTGCTGATGCCGCTCGGCGCGCTGATCGCGCGCACGCTCGAGGCGCAGCTGCACCTGAACGCGAAGCGCGCCGACGTGTTCAATGCCTCGCTGGCCGAACACACGCGCGTGTTCGACGCGATCCGGCGGCGCGATCCGGCCGCCGCGCGCGACGCGATGGCGGCCCTGCTCGGCACCACGCGCGCGCGGATCGAGCGCTAGCCGCGGTGGCGTTTCAGCCGGCCGGCCTGGTGCCGGTGGCGGCTGCTGCCGGCTGCGCCCGGTCGACCGGCGCGGCCTGCGCTGCCGGTGCCGTCGGTGCTGCCGGTGCCGTGGCCGCATCGCCGGCGGTCTGCCAGCCGAGGCCCAGGCTCTTCTGCAGCGACACGTAATCCTTGATCAGTTCCGCCTGCCCGGCGATCACGTTCTGCTGCGCCGACAGCGCCTCGCGCTGCGTGTCGAGCAGGTCGATCAGCGAGGACACGCCGGCGTCGTAGCGCTGGCTCATCAGCGTGGCCGAGTGGGTGGCCGAGGTCTGCACCTTGTTCAGCGTGACGACGTGATCGCGCTGATGCCCGTAGCGCGACAGCGCCGTGTTCGCATCCTCCAGCGCGCCGAGCACCGACTTCGTGTAGTTCGCCTCAGCCTCGTCGCGCGAGGCCTGCGCCGCGCGCACCGCGCCGCGGGTGCGGCCGAAGTCGAAGATGTTCCATTGCAGGTACGGCGCGCCGACCCACGAATAGTTCTGCTTGCGGAACAGGTGGCCCGGGTCGGTCGCGCTGAAGCCGATGTCGCCGAGCAGCGTGACCTTCGGGAAGTAGTCGGCGATGTGCTCGCCGATCTGCGCATTGCTCGACGCGAGCCGGCGCTCGGCTGCGCGCACGTCGGGCCGCTGCTTGAGCAGCGCGGCGGGGTCGCCGATCGGCACCGATTCGGGCAGCGTCGGCAGGGTGGGCGCGCCGCTCGCGAGCTGCGCGTCGAGCGCGCCCGGCGCGCGGCCGGTCAGGATCGCGAGCCGGTCCAGCGATTCGGTCACCTGGGCATCGAGCGGGATCAGCGAGGCGCGGGTGTTTTCCACCTGGGTGGTGAGCCGCTCCACGTCCGCGTCGGCGGCCACGCCGCGGCCGCGGCGCTGCAGCGTCAGGTCGAGCTGGCGCTGCTGCATGTCGGCGGTGCGATGCGACAGCGCGAGGCGCTGCTGCTGGTCGCGCAGGTCCACGTAGGCGTTCGCCACCTCGGCCGCGATCGACACCTGGGTGTCGGCCAGGTCGGCGTTCACGGCCTCGGCCTGCGCCGAGGCGGCCTCGATCGCGCGGCGGGTGCCGCCGAACAGGTCGATTTCCCAGGTCGCGTCGAAGCCGGCCGTGTAGAGCTGCAGCGGGCCGGTGCCGGCGGTCGAGCCGCCCGAGCCGTCCGAACTGCTGGAACTGTTCGAACCGGTCAGCGCCGACAGCGCGCTCGTGTCGGGTGCGCGCGTGCGGATCGCGGCCACCGTGGCCGAGGTCTTCGGCAGCGCGTTGGCGCGCTGCTGGCTCAGCTGCGCGCGGGCCTCGCGCAGGCGCGCCTGCGCCGCGTGCAGGTCGGGATTGTGCGCGAGCGCGGCCGCGATCAGCGCGTCGAGCTGCGGATCGTGCAGCGCCTGCCACCAGGCGCTCGGCGTCGGCGCGCTGGCGAGCACGCCGGTCTGCGGGGCGCGCACGAAGTCGGGCGCGTCGGGCGCTCTGGGCGCGCCGGGGTAGTTCGGGCCGACCGTGCAGCCGGCGAGCAGGCTCGCGGCCAGCGCCACGGCGGCGAGCGTCGGGGCGGGGCGGCGGGGCAGGGAGAGGAGCGGTGACATCATCGAAGGCATCGGTTCAGTGGCCGGACGAGGCGGACGAGGACGGCTGCGCGCCGCGGTTCGGCGTACGCAGCAGCAGGGCGAGCGGCACGCAGGCGATCAGCGCGAGTCCGAGCAGGTAGAAGGTTTCCGAATAGGTCATCACGGTGGCCTGGGTGGTGATCGACTGCGCGAGCTGACCGAGCGCGCGCATCTTCGAATAGGCCATGTCGCCCGTGTACGAGAACCAGTTCGACGTGTATTGCGAAATGCGGTCCTGGCCGATCAGCGAATTGGCGCTGACCGACTCGCGCAGCACCGCGGTGTGATACGTGGTGCGACGGTCGATGATGGTGCCGATGATGGCCAGCCCGATCGAGCCGCCGAGATTGCGCGCCATGTTGTAGAGCCCGGCCGCGTCGCCCGATTCCTCGCGCGAGACGGCGGCCATCGAGGCCTGGTTCAGCGGCATCATCGCGAGCATCTGCGCCACGCCGCGAATCAGCTGCGACCACACGAAATCGTGGCCGACGCTCTGCGCGGTGAGCGAGATGTCGAGCATGCAGCTCAGGAAGAACAGGAACAGCCCGGTGATCACGAGCACGCGGTAATCGACCTTGCCGAGCAGCTTCGGCAGGATCGGCATCATCAGGAACGCGGGCAGGCCCGACAGCAGCATGATCTCGCCGGCCTGCTCGGCGTTGTAGCCGGACACGATCGCGAGGAACTGCGGCAGCAGGTAGGAGATGCCGTACAGGCCCGCGCCCACCGCCGCCACGATCACGATCACGCTCGCATAGCGCGGGTTGCGCATCAGCGCGAGCCGCAGCATCGGCCGCCTGGCCGTGAACTGCGAGATCGCGATCAGCACGAAGCCGGCGATCGTCACCCAGGTGAGCCCGACGATCATCTGCGATTCGAACCAGCGCTCGCGCTGGCCTTCCTCGAGCACCACGGTCAGCGACGACAGGCCGATCGACAGGCCGGCGATGCCGACCCAGTCGGCGCTGAAGAATTGCGGCCACTGCGGCTTGTCGGACGGCAGCCCCACCACCAGCAGCGTGATCAGGATCAGGCACACCGGCAGGTTGATGAAGAAGCACCAGCTCCAGCTGACGTTCTCGGCCAGCCAGCCGCCGAGCACCGGGCCGAACAGCGGCCCGAGCAGCACGATCAGGCCGAACAGCGTCATGCCCACCGGCAGCTGCGAGACGGGCAGGCGGGTGCGGATGATGGTCTGCGCGGTGGGGATCATCGCGCCGCCGGTGAAGCCCTGGCCGATCCGGCCGACGATCATCAGTGCGAGCGTGTTCGACCAGCCGCACATCATCGAGAACACGATGAACAGCACGGCCGACACCAGCAGGAAGTTTCGCAGTCCGAACACGCGGGTGAGCCACGCCGCGAGCGGAATCATCACGATTTCCGACATCAGATAGCCGGTGGAGATCCAGGTGCCCTCGGTGCCGGTCGCGCCGATTTCGCCCTGGATCTGCGGCAGCGCGGAGTTCGTGATCGAGATGTCGAGCGTGGCCATCAGCGCGCCGAGCGAGCCCGCGGCCACCGCGATCCAGTCGGTGGTGCTGGCGCGCTCGGGCTGCGGCGCGGCGCCGGCCGGCGCCCCCGGAGCGGCGGCCTCAGCCATGATGGTTCCCGTCGTCGCGGGTGTCGACGTCCACGTCCACCGACAGCCCAGGCAGCAGCACGCGACGGGTCTGCTCGTCGGCATCCACGTGGATGCGCACCGGCACGCGCTGCACGATCTTGGTGAAGTTGCCGGTGGCGTTGTCGGGCGGCAGCAGCGCGAACTGCGAGCCGGTGCCTGGCGAGAAGCTTTCCACCGTGCCGTGCAGGTCCTTGCCCGGCAGCGCATCGACGTGCAGCGTCACGGGCTGGCCCACGCGCATGCGGCCGACCTGGGTTTCCTTGAAGTTCGCGAGCAGGTACAGGTCCTGTACCGGCACCACCGTCAGCAGCCGCGTGCCGGGCTGCACGTACTGGCCCACGCGCACGGTGCGGTCGCCCACGCGGCCGTCGAGCGTGCTGCGCACCACGGTGTTGTCGAGGTCGAGCTGCGATTGCGCGGCGCTGGCCTGGGCGGCCTCGAGCTGCGCCTGCGCCTGCTGCAGCTGCGCCGTGCTCGACGCGATCTGGGTGCGGGCCGCCGCGATCGACGCGTTGTTCGCCGCCAGCGTGGCCTGCGCCTGATCGCGCGTGTTCTTCAGATCGGCGATGCGTTCGTGGGTTTCGGCGCCGGTGGCCGCGAGCGGCGCGTAGCGCGTGTATTCCTCGCTTGCGTGGCGCAGGTTGATGCTCGACACCTGAGCCTGCGCCTGGGCCTGCTCGAGGTTGGCGCGCTGCTGGGCGATGTCGGCCTGGGCGCGGGCGATGTCGGCGCGGCGTGCGTCCACGGTGGCCTGCGAGTTCTGCAGGGATACCTGGTACTGGCGCACGTCGAGCTTCACGAGCGGATCGCCGGCCTTGACCGACTGGTTGTCGCGCACGTACACGTCGGTCACGTAGCCCGATACCTTCGGCGCGGCCGTCATGCTGTCGGCCTGCAGGTAGGCGTCGTTGGTGTACTCGATGAAGCGGCCCACGGTCCACCAGTGGACGAGCCAGATCAGGCCGGCGATCGCGGCCACGACGACGAGCGCGATCAGGATGCGCCGCCGGGTCTTGCGCTTGGGCGGCGAGGATTCTGCGGAATCCTTACTATTGCCTTTCGGCTGTTCTTGAGGTGTCGACGACATGCGGGCATCCAAATTATTCCGGGCGGAAGAATTATTCCATCTGGAAGATTTGTGTCAAGTAGAATGTCGCTCGTACGAGAGTGAGGTTTTTATGACGGAAGCGAAGAAGCTGCGTCGCACGTCGGCATGCGGCTATGCACGAGGCGACGAGACGCGTCAGCGCATCATCGAGTCGGCGATCGAGCTGTTCGGCGAGCGCGGGTTCGCCGGCGCATCCACGCGCGAGATCGCCGCGCACGCCGGCGTGAACGCGCCGGCGCTGCAGTACTACTTCGAGAACAAGGAAGGCGTGTTCCGCGCCTGCGTCGACGCGATCGCCGAGCACACGGTCGAATCGTTCGGCCCCGCGATCGAGCACGGGCAGGCCATGCTCGATCAGGATGCCGATGTCGAGACGCTGATCGACGCTTTCCTCTGCATCATGCTGGTGATCTCGAACAAGATGTTCGACACGCCCAAGACGGCGCGCCAGCGCATGTTCTTCGCGCGCGAGCAGGCCGGGCTCGAGCCGCCGTTCGTCAGCGAGATCCTGATGGAGCGCTTCCGCCGCCCGCTCAATACCGTGTGCGCGCAGCTGGTGGGGCGTATCTCGGGCATGGACCCGAAGCATCCGATCACGCAGATCCGCACCTTCAGCCTGCTCGGCCAGCTCACCGTGTTCCATCTCGCGCACCGCTCGGCGCTGACCCTGCTCGGCTGGGAGTCGTTCCAGGGCGCGAACGGCGAGCTGCTGAAGGCCACGCTCGACGAGCAGATCCGCATGCTGCTGCGCCAGTGGCACCGCGAGCGCGGCGTGGTGGATGAGCCGGCGGATCCGCCGGCTGCGAAGGCCAAGGCTGCGAAGGCCGCGAAAGCGCCCAAGCCCGCCGCACCGCCGGCGCGGCGGCCGGCGCGCGGCGGCAAGTCGCCGGCACCCTGAGCGCTTCGCCTTCCCGCACACCGTTGCGCGCGGCACCCCCGCCGACCGGTGCCGCCCCGGCGCCGGAATTTACCGGTCACTTGCTACGCCATCCTGAACATCGGCACGCGCTTGCCGATCCGCGCTTCAATCGCACTGCATCGCCGCACATGACATTCACCTGTCACGATTGCCGGTCTATCGTCGCGAACCGGGACGGCGACCCGCTCGCCGAGCGCCTTGTCGCGACCCACAAGATCGGAGCGAACCGATGTCGAAACCGAATTCCCCCGAAACGCCCGCCGCCGGCCAGCATGCGCCGGTCTCGCGCCGCGGCTTCCTGAAGCTGGCCGGCGTGTCAGGCCTCGCCACCGCCAGCGGCCTGGGCGCCACGCGCGCCGTGGCCGCCACGCCCGACGGCACGCCCGAGCAGATCCACCTGACCTGGGGCGACGATCCGTCCACCGAGGTGACCGTGTCGTGGGCCTCGCTCGCGCCGGCCGCCAACCCGCGCGTGCGGGTGTCGAGCGAGGACGGCCGACCGTTCACGGTACATGCGGTGCAGCGCACCTACACCGACGGCCTGAACGGCACGGTGGTGTTCACCTGTCACGCGCGCCTGCACGGGCTGCGCCCCGGCGCGAGCTTCCGCTACGAGGTCACGGCCGACAACGATTCGAACGCCGCGCAGCCGTTCTCGGCCTCGTTCCAGACCGCCCCGCGCGGCCGCACGCCGTTCCGCTGGACCAGCTACGGCGACCTCGCGACGCCGAACACGGGCTGGGTGCTGTCCTCGCCGCAGAGCCGCCACGCGGTGCAGGCCGTCGAGCGCTTCCAGCCGCTGTTCCACCTGCTGAACGGCGACCTCTGCTACGCGAACCTGAACCCGACGCACCAGCCCGATGTGTGGCGCGACTTCGGCAACAACAACCAGAGCTCGGCCGCGAACCGGCCGTGGATGCCGTGCCCCGGCAACCACGAGATCGAATTCCACAACGGCCCGCAGGGCTACGACTCGTATCTCGCGCGCTACGTGCTGCCCGAGAACGGCACGCGTTTCCCGGGCCGCTGGTACACGTTCCGCGTGGGCGCCGTGCTGTTCGTGTCGCTCGACGCCGACGACGTGGTGTATCAGGACGGCGCCGCGTTCGTGGCGGGCCCGGCGCCCCTCGTGCCGGCCGCGAGCACCGGCAATGCGCCGATCCAGCCCGGCACCTCGTTCTACGTGCGCGGCTACAGCCGCGGCGAGCAGACGCGCTGGCTCGAGGAGACGTTGCGCCGCGCCGCGTCGGATCCGTCGGTGGACTGGATCGTCGTGCAGATGCACCAGGACGCGCTGAGCTCGTCGAAATCGGGCAACGGCTCGGACAAGGGCATCCGCGAGGCCTGGCTGCCGCTGTTCGACCGCTACGGCGTGGACCTCGTGCTGTGCGGCCACGATCACGACTACGAGCGCAGCTTCCCGGTGCGCGGCTGCCGCCACCACGCCGGCGTCGATGCGCAGACGGGTTCGGTCGTCGACACGCTGCAGCCGCAGCCGGTGGTGACCGTCGATCCGGACGACCGCACCTTCGACACGCGCCGCGGCACGATCCACCTGATCCTCGGCGGCGGCGGCACCAGCGCGCCGACCGACGTGTACGGCGACGATCCGGCCACCGGCACCGCGCAGGCGATGGTGTTCACCCGGCCGAACCGCCCGGTGCCGGGCACGAGCTCGGGCAGCTACGTGCGGCCCGGCGCCGATGCGCGCGAGGACGCGATCTGGTCGGCGCGACGCGATGCCGGCAACGGCTACGGGATCGCCGTGTTCGACTACGAGCCTGGCGACGCGCACGGCCACACGACCATCACCGTCAACTACTATCACGCGGCCGGCGCCGATTCGGCGCCGACCAGCGACTACTCGCTGTTCGAGACGATCGTGCTGAGCAAGCCGCGCCGCGGCTGAGTCACGCGCGGTCAGCCGCCGCGAGCCCGAGTAGCCCGAGCGGTCGGCGCGGCCGAGGCCGTCGGCGCCGGCTTGCCCGTCGCCGGTGCGTCCACCAGCGGCTGCAGCTCGGGCGCGAGCGACTTCAGCAACTGCACGGCCAGCGCGCTCGTGTAGTCGTAGCGCGCCGCATACGGTTCGTGCGCATTGGCCGTCAGCACCCCGAAGAAGCGCTCGCCGATGCCGAACACGAAGGTGGCGCTGCGATTGACCTTGCGCGATTCGATCAGCCGCGCGCCCGGCGCATATACGTTGAAGCGCTGGTCGCCGGTGCCGGTCTTGCCGTACACGTCGAAGGTCTTGCCGTCGGGGAACGCGAGCCCTTGCGCGAGCCGCTTGCCGGTGCCGTTCTCCACCACGTCGCGCAGCATCGGCTGCACGGCCGCCGCGATCTCGGGCGAGATCAGTTGCTGCGGTGGCGTGCCCGCGTGCACGAAGCGCGTCTCGTACGGCGTGTCCTTCGCGAAATCGAGTCGCACGATGCTCTCGGTCGGCATCTGCGCGCCGTGGTTGCCGATCAGGCCGATCAGCCTGGCGAGCGAATCGGGCTGATCGCCCGAGGCGCCGATCGCGGCCGCGTACGAGGGCGTGAGCGCCGCGAACGGGTAGCCGAGCGCACGCCACGACTTGCCGATCTCGTCGTAGGCGCGCAGCTCCACCATGCGGCGGATGCGGCGGTCCTGCGTGGCGTGGTATCTGGTCTTGTAGAGCCACGCGTAGGACGCGATGCGCACGTCGTGGCTGGCCGTCTGCACCGCGTCGAGCGAGGCATCCGGATGGGCGCGCAGGTAGGCCAGCGTCCAGAGCGCGAGCGGATGCACGCTCGCGATGTAGCCGCGGTCGTTGAGGCTGAAGCGGTCGGCGCCGTACTTGGCGTAGAGGCTCGCCAGATCGTCGTCGGACAGGCTCGCGGCCGGCGTGCCCTTGAGCGCCGTGCGCATGGTGGCGTCGAACCACGGGCGCGGCGCCTCGGGCGCGACGCTGCGCAGCACGGTGGCCACTTTCGGCGGCGTCTTGCGCACGGTCTTCAGCATCAGCGCGAGCGCGTCGTCGTCGGGCTTGCCCGCGTACCGGGTGTAGAAGCGCTTCACGTACACGCGGCTTTCCTGATCGACGAACTGCGCGAGGTAGTGCGCGCGCAGCTGCGGATCGTCGAGCCATTGCGCGGACGCGCCCACGGTGCGCACCATCTCGTAGCGCACGATGTCGCGCATCATGCGCACGAACACGAGGTTCACCGAGTTGCGGAACGCGAGGCGGATCGTCAGGATCTGGCCGTTCTCGGCCTTGTCGAAATTCGTGAAGGTCTGCGCGCCGCCGCCGGTGTAGAAGGTCTCGCCCGGCGAGGCCGAATACCTGCGTTCGAGCGCGGCGTCGAGCATCGGCGCGAGCGCGTGATCGGGCGTGGCGATCAGGTAGTCGAGCGCCCAGCGCGACAGCACGTCCTGCGGGTCGGGCTGCACGCGCTTCAGGGCATCGACGGGCAGCGACGCGTAGTCGTGGTGCAGCTGCGAGACGATCTGCAGATAGGTGACCACGGTACGCATCTTGGCCGTGGAGCCGAGGTTCAGGCGCGCGCCGCGATTCACGTCGAACGGCTGATCGACGCTGTCGGTCTGCACCCGCAGCAGGTTCGCGCCGCCTTGCCGCTCGTACAGCGTGAAGCTGTACGAGATCTTCGACGGATCGTCGCCGGGCTTCAGCATCTGGAAACCGATCAGGCCCGCATCGCGCGCGCCGTCGCGCGTGGTGACGGCCGCGAGCTTGTCGGCCACCGCCTGCTGCACGGTGTTGTTCAGCGTCAGCGTGGCGTCGAGATCGAGCCGGTCGAGCTGATAGACGCTCGGCAGCCCAAGGGTATCGAGCATGCGCGCGCGGGTGGAGGTGATCGCCTTGCGGGTGACGAAGGCGGTCTCGGCCGGCAGCGCGGGCGGCGGCTGGCGGTCGATCTTCGCGGCCAGCGCCGCGTCGCGCAGCGTGGGCGTGATCGCGCCTTCGGTGGCGAGCAGGCGCAGGTAGCTGTCGGTCAGCTTCTGCAGGTCGGCGTAGCCGCGGTTCAGGAAGAACGACGGCGCGCGCTGCGCGATCAGCAGGGACAGCACCTCGCGGTAGGTGGCGGCCTGCTCGGCGCGATTCGCGTCGGTGGGCGGCGCGGCCAGGATCCGGTTCACCTCGGCGAAGTCGCGCCCGTACCAGGCGGCGAGGCCGTCGCCGATGCCGGTCACCTCGCCCACGTGGGCGCGCGCGGCGAGCGGCACCGAGTTCAGGTAGCGCACCACGATCTGGCGGCGCGCCGGCATCGTCTGCGGGCCGTCGAGATAGGCACGCACCGAGGCGGACGCGATCTGCCGCAGCTTCTCGGGCGGCGTGGCGGTGCGGCCGTCGGCCGAGTGGCGGAACTTCTCGATCTGGGTGGCGAGCGTGCTGCCGCCCG
>JASLEG010000227.1 GCA_030151225.1 Burkholderia sp.
TTCGGCGACGGCGAGATGGACGAGCCCGAATCGATCGGCGCGCTGTCGCTGGCCGCGCGCGAGCAGCTCGACAACCTGGTGTTCGTGATCAACTGCAACCTGCAGCGCCTGGACGGCCCGGTGCGCGGCAACGGCCGCGTGATCGACGAGCTCGAGACGCTGTTCGCCGGCGCGGGCTGGAACGTGATCAAGGTGCTGTGGGGCTCGGACTGGGATCCGCTGTTCGCGCGCGATCGCGACGGCGCGCTGCTGCGCGCGTTCGCGAACACCGTGGACGGCCAGTTCCAGACCTTCTCGGCCAACGACGGCGCCTGGAACCGCGAGCACTTCTTCCAGCAGAATCCGCAGCTGGCCGCGCTCGCCGCGCACCTGAGCAACGACGACATCGACCGCCTGCGCCGCGGCGGCCACGACGTGCGCAAGCTGCATGCGGCCTACGCCAGGGCGCGCGCGCATCGTGGCCAGCCCACCGTGATCCTGGCCAAGACCATGAAGGGCTTCGGCATGGGTGCGATCGGCCAGGGCCGCATGACCACCCACCAGCAGAAGAAGCTCGATCTCGACGACCTGAAGGCCTTCCGCGACCGCTTCGCGCTGCCGCTGACCGATGCCCAGGTGGCCGACGTGGCCTTCTATCGCCCGGCCGACGACAGCCCCGAGATGCGCTACCTGCACGCACGCCGCGCGGCGCTCGGCGGCTACCTGCCGCGCCGCCGGCGCGCCGCCACCGAGGCGCTGGCGGTGCCGCCGATGCGCGCCTGGGGGCAATTCGCGCTGGAGGCCGGCGGCAAGGAGATGTCCACCACGATGGCGATCGTGCGCATGCTGGGCGGCCTGCTCAAGTCGGCCGAGATCGGCGAGCGCGTGGTGCCGGTGGTGGCCGACGAGGCGCGCACCTTCGGCATGGCCAACCTGTTCCGCCAGGTCGGCATCTACTCGCCGCTCGGCCAGCGCTACCAGCCCGAGGATCTCGGCTCGATGCTGTACTACCGCGAATCGACCAGCGGCCAGATCCTCGAGGAAGGCATCTCGGAGGCCGGCGCGATCTCGTCGTGGATCGCCGCGGCCACCGCCTACAGCGTGCACGACCTGCCCATGCTGCCGTTCTACATCTACTACTCGATGTTCGGCTTCCAGCGCATCGGCGACCTGATCTGGGCGGCCGCCGACCAGCGCGCGCGCGGCTTCCTGATCGGCGCGACGGCCGGCAAGACCACGCTCGGCGGCGAGGGCCTGCAGCATCAGGACGGCGCGAGCCATCTGGCCGCCGCGTCGATCCCGAACTGCCGCGCCTGGGATCCGGCCTTCGCCTACGAGGTGGCCGTGATCGTCGAGCACGGCATGCGCGAGATGGGCGAGCAGCAGCGCGACGTGTTCCACTACCTGACCGTCACCAACGCGAGCTACGCGCAGCCGTCGATGCCGGCCGGCGACGCGGTGCGCGACGCCATCCTGCGCGGCATCCACGCGCTGCAGCCGGAGCGGCGCGCGAGCGCGCGCGTGCAGCTGCTCGGCTCGGGCGCGATCATGGTGGAGGTGCTCGCGGCGGCCGCGATGCTGCACGACGACTGGGGCATCGAGGCGGCGGTGTGGAGCGTGACGAGCTATACCGAGCTGCAGCGCGACGCGCTCGCGATCGAGCGCGCCGAGCGGCTCGGCGCGACGCTGCCCGACGATGCCGATGCGCCCGCCGAACCGGCCATCACGCGCGCGCTGCGCGGCACGCACGGCCCGGTGATCGCGGTCACCGACTACGTGCGCGCGTTGCCGGAACTGGTGCGCGCCTGGGTGCCCGCGCCCTACGTGACGCTCGGCACCGACGGCTTCGGCCGCAGCGACACGCGCCAGGCACTGCGCGAATTCTTCGAGGTGGATCGCGCCTCGATCGTGGTGGCGGCGCTGCATGCGCTGGCGGCACGGGGCGAGGCGGCACGCGACACGGTGCGCGCGGCGCGCGAGCGCTACGGCAAGGCGAGCGGCAGGCCCGCATCGTGGCAGGTGTGAGATCGCAGGACGACGGGGACGCGGCGCATGCCGCAGGTCGGATTCAGCCGCGGGTTTCAGCCGGGCCGAGAGGGGGAGGGAACGTCAGCCGGCGGCGCCCGGCAAGGCGACGCTCGTGTCGCCGATCGCGAACCAGTCGCGGGCGGTGGTGACGATCACGGTCGGCGCGGCCGAGCGGCTGCCGAAGATGCGCGAACCGTCGGCGCGATACCAGAGCATCGAGACGATGTCGCGCGCATCGCGCGTTTGGGTTTCGGGATAATCCTGCAACATGGCCCTTCTCTTTCTTTCTCGGTAATTGGGATGCAACGACGTTGGCGGTGTCGTGTCAGGCTTCGTCCAGCACCCACTTCACGAGGCCGTGTCGCCCCTTGAATCCGAGCTTCGCGGCCGCGCGCTTGATGTAGGTTTCCACGGTGCTGTGCTTCACGCCGAGCTTCTCGGCCATCTCGCGGAACGTGCTGCCCGTGAGCAGCCCGACGCAGACCTCGATCTCGCGATCGGACAGCACCACGGCCGCGCTCGACAGGCGATGCTCGAACTCGCGGCGCAGCGTGGCATGGCGCGTCGAATCGCTCGCACCCGCCGCGCCGTCTTCCGCCTCGGCGGGCCGCGCGCTCGCGGCGTAGCGCCGGTGCGACGCATGCATCTCCACGAGCGGCAACAGCATTTCGGCGCAGCTCTTCAGGAACGACATCTCCTGCAGCGTGAAATCGAACGCCTGATCCGGGCGGTACAGCGAGATCACGTAACGCCGGTTCGCCTTGCGCGACACCAGGTGACATTGGAACCCATGTTCATGACGCGCAGATGGCTGTGCGTGCGCCGTGTTGTCGCCGAGCCGCAACGGATTCAGGTGGATCAGCTGCGTGTCGGAGGCGGCGAGGATCTTCTGGGAAAGCCGGTCGCGCCACAGTGCGTCGTCGGCGAAGGCCGGACGGATGTCCTGCTCGTGGGAGGCGAATGCGCCGAGCAGATGGACGCCCGTCACCTCACCCTTGGTTTCGTTGACTGACCAGGCCGTGATCTTGGTCGACTCCACCTTGACGGAGCCGATCAGCAGCGCATGCAGGTCGGAAGTGAAACGCTCGGTACCCGTGCTGGAGATGACCTTCCCCAGCTTGCCAAATAGTTCGACCAATTCTCTTTACCCTCGGAATGTTGTTATCCGGCTCGCTCCGCCGACCCCGTGTATCCCTGCTTTCCGCGCCCCGCTCTCCCGGGGCGCCCGCGCGCAGCTGCTTCGCATCGAGGCCGGCAACGGCTCCGATGCGTGCGGCGGTTGCTCTCCCAACCACCGTGCGCCGCGGCGACACGGGCCGCGCCATCCAGGCCGCCAGCCGATCGTTCACCGTTGCGCAATATCCGAGCCGCGAATGTAGCGGATTGTCGATGACATGCCGGGTGTGGTCAAAAAATACTTTTGAGATGGCGCCGCACGCGGCGCGCCCCGTCGGGCGAAAAACCAGACGGGGCAAGGGTTTCGAGCAAAATGGAACGAACCTCAAAAAGGCTCGAAAACGGGTCGAATGTGCGATCGCACGGGGCGCTTCCCATGCGATTCGCGGATGTCAAGCGGGCCGAGGTGCCCCGTCACGTCACTCGCGCCCGAGATCGGCGAGCGGATGGACATCGAGCTTCCACGGCGAGCTCAGGAAATGGCGCACGCGCTCGCCGCGGACCTCGGGCAGCGAAGCCGGCGCCCAGCGCGGCCGGCGATCCTTGTCGACCAGATGCGCGCGCACGCCTTCCACGAAATCGCCCTCCTCGATCGCGCGCGAGCCGATCGCGAGTTCCATGCGGAACGCCTCGGCCAGCGTCATCTGGCGGCCGCGCAGCAGCGCGTCGCGGGTCACTACCAGCATCGTGGGCGAATGGCCGAGCAGCGCGTCGAGCGTGGCCTGCAGCCACTGGCGATATTCGCGGCCGCCGTCCTCGCGGTCGAGATCCTGGCGCAGCGTGGCGACGATGCGCTCGACGCCGGAGCGCCGGTCGAAATGGCGCACGATCCACGGCAGCTGGCCGTCGAGCACCGCGTGCGGAACGATGTTGCAGGGCGGTTCGAACACGGCGCGCAGCGCGCCCGGCACGTCGGTGCCGCCGAATTCGGCGTGCTCCAGCCGCACCTCGAAGGTCTCGAGCCACGAGGACGGCACGCACAGGTCGGCGAGCCGCGCGGTCAGCGCGTCGGCGCCCGACAGCGTCACGCCGGTCAGGCCGATGTACAGCGCGAGCTCGACCGGCAGCGCCGCGAGGAAGTGCGTGGCACCCACGTCGGGCACGAAGCCGATGCGGGTTTCGGGCATCGCGATCTTGCTGCGCTCGGTCACCACGCGCAGCGCGGCACCCTGCGCGAGGCCCATGCCGCCGCCCATCGTGATGCCGTCCATCAGCGCCACGATCGGCTTCGGGAAGGTGTGCAGCGCGTAGTCGAGCCGGTATTCGTCGACGAAGAAGCGGATCCAGTCGCGCGAGCCCGACTTCGCCTCGTGATACAGCGCGCGCACGTCGCCGCCGGCGCAGAAGCCCTTGGTGCCGGCGCCGCGCAGCACCACGGCCACGATGTGCGCGTCGTGGCGGCAGCGCTCGATCAGCACGGCCAGCTCGCGCACCATCGCGTGCGACAGCGCGTTGAGCGCGGCAGGCCGGTCCAGCGTGATCACGGCCACCCGGTTGATCACGCGCATCGTCACGTCGGGCGAGGCGTCGGATGCGGAAGGGGTATGCACGGGCGAGCTCATCGCGCACCTCCGTCGTTGGCGGCGCGCCAGTCGGGCCGGCGCTTGCCGAAGAAGGCCGCCACGCCCTCGCGCGGCTCGGCGGTGTCGAACAGATCCACGAAGCGCTCGCGCTCGAGCGCCACGGCGGCCTCGAACGGCACGCCGTGGCGCGCCAGCGCGATCAGCTGCTTGCTCGATTCGGTCGCGCGCGGCGCCTGGCCCGCCACGCGTCGCGCCAGCGCGAGCGCCGCCTCGCGCGCGCCGCCGCTGGCCACCACCTGCTCCACCAGGCCGATGCGCAGCGCGGTATCGGCATCGACGCGCTCGCCGGCCAGCACGATGCGCTTCGCCCAGCCCTCGCCCACCAGCGCCGGCAGCAGCTGCGTGCCGAGCCCGCACGGCAGCAGGCCCACCGACGGCTCGGGCAGCGCCAGTTGCGCATGCTGCTCGGCGATGCGCATGTCGCAGGCCAGCGCGCATTCGAGCCCGCCGCCCATCGCATAGCCGTTGATCGCGGCGATCGTCACGCAGCGCGCGCCCTGCAGCGCCGTGAAGGCGGCGCCGAAACGCGCGGCCATCGCGCGCGCGTGGGCGCGGTCGCCGGAAGCGAAGCTGTCGAGATCGGCACCGCCGCTGAAGAATTTCGGGCCGTCGCCGGTCACCACCAGCGCGCGCACCTGCGGCGCGGCGTCGAGCTCGGCCACGGTGCGCTCGAGCGCGGCGAGGCCGTCGGCCGTGAACGCGTTCGCGGGTGGCCGCGTCAGCGTGAGCAGCGCGATCGCGCCGTCGTCGAGATGGGTCAGTTCGATCATCGGGATTCCTGTTTGCCGTGGGTCGGATGCGGGAGGCCGGGCTCCGCGCGCGTCATTCATTCGGGAAATCCTCTTCCCAGTATTCGTCCGGCATGCGCGCGGCCGGATCGGCCTCGCGCTCGATCTCGCGGCGGCGCAGCTCGACGCGGCGGATCTTGCCGGAGATGGTCTTCGGCGGCTCGGCGAACTGCAGCCGGCGGATCCGCTTGTACGGCGCGAGCTTCTCGCGCGAGAAGCGGAAGATCTCGCGCGCGAGCGCCGGGCCCGGCTCGTAGCCGGCGCGCAGCGTGATGAAGGTCTTCGGCACCGCGAGCCGCAGCGGATCGGGGCTCGGCACCACGGCTGCCTCGCCGATCGCCGGATGCTCGATCAGCACGCTCTCGAGCTCGAACGGGCTCAGCCGATAGTCGGACGACTTGAACACGTCGTCGGCGCGGCCGATATACAGGTAATAGCCGTCGCTGCGGCGCAGCGCAATGTCGGAGGTGCGGTAATGGCCGTCGCGCATCGCATGCGCGGTCGCCTCGGGGTGGTTCGCGTAGCCCGTCATCAGGCCGCCGGGGCGCTCGCCGCCGAGCGGCAGCGCCACCTCGCCCTCCTCCGCCTCGGCGCCGTCGTGATCGAGCAGCACCACGCGGTAGCCCGGCATCGGCCGACCCATCGAGCCGGCCACCACCGGCTGGCCCGGCGAATTGCCGATCACGCAGGTGGTCTCGGTCTGGCCGTAGCCGTCGCGGATCGTGATGCCCCAGGCGCGCTTCACGCGTTCGATGATCTCGGGGTTCAGCGGCTCGCCGGCGCCGATGATCTCGCGCAGCTTCACCGCGTGATCGGCCAGCGGCTGCTGCACGAGCATGCGCCAGACCGTGGGCGGCGCGCACAGCGTGGTGATGCCGTGGCGCACCAGTGCGTCGAGCGCCTGCATCGGGTCGAAACGCGTGTAGTTGAACGCGAACACGCAGGCCTGCGCGTTCCAGGGCGCGAACAGGCAGCTCCATGCGTGCTTGGCCCAACCCGGCGAGCTGATGTTCCAGTGCACGTCGCCCGGCTGCAGGCCGATCCAGTACATCGTGGAGAGGCTGCCGATCGGATAGGTGCGATGCGTGTGCTCGACCAGCTTCGGCTTCGAGGTGGTGCCGGACGTGAAGTACAGCAACAGCGTGTCGTCGGCGTGGGTGGGCGCGCCGGGCACGAACTCGGGCGAGCCGGCATAGGCGTCCTCGTAGCGCAGCCAGCCGTCGCGCGTGCCGCCCACCACGAGGCGCGTCAGCGACACGCCGGCCTGATCGAACTTCTCGGCCTCGTCGGCATCGATCACGGCGTAGCGCGCGCCGCCCACCGTCACGCGGTCGCGGATGTCGTCGGCCGACAGTTGCGTGGTGGCCGGCAGCACCACGGCGCCGAGCTTCATCGCGGCGAGCATGGTTTCCCACAGTTCCACGCGGTTCGGCAGCATCAGCAGGATGCGGTCGCCGCGGCCCACGCCGAGCGCGCGCAGATGATTGGCCACGCGTGAAGACTGCGCCGACATGCGCGCGAACGACACCGGCTCGCCCGCACCGGTGGCGGCATCCACGATCCACAGCGCGGGGCGTTCGTTGTCGCGCGCCATCACGTCGAAGTAGTCGAGCGCCCAGTTGAACGCCTCGACGCGCGGCCAGCGAAAGTCGCGATACGCGGTGTCGTAATCGGTGCGGTGCGCGAGCAGGAAATCCCGCGCCTCGAGGAAAGCCTGGGCCGTCATCGTCTCGTCTCCTTCCGTGTCGCGCAACGTCGGGCATGCGTCGTGGCGTGGTGGTTCGGGTGCTGCGGTACCGCCTCGATTCAGGACGCTCGGAGCCTTCAGAGCTGCCGCGCGATCACCATGCGCTGCACCTCGCTCGTGCCTTCGTAGATCTGCGTGATGCGCGCGTCGCGATAATGGCGCTCCACGTCGTAGTCGGCCAGATAGCCGTAGCCGCCGTGGATCTGGATCGCATCCGAGCATACCTTCTCGGCCATCTCCGAGGCGAACAGCTTGGCCTGCGACGCCTCCGACAGGCACGGCAGCCCCTCGGTGCGCAGCCGCGCCGCGTGATGCACGAGCAGGCGCGCGGCGTTGATCCGGGTGACCATGTCGGCGAGCTTTTCGGCGATCGCCTGATGCTGCTCGATCGGCTTGCCGAACTGCACGCGCTCGGCCGCGTAGCGGCGCGCCTTATCGAACGCCGCCCGCGCGATGCCCACCGCCTGCGCGGCGATGCCGATGCGGCCGCCCTCGAGATTCGCGAGCGCGATCTTGAGGCCCTCGCCGCGCGCGCCGAGCAGGTTCTCCTCGGGGATCGCGCAGTTCTCGAAGGTGATCGGGCAGGTGTCGGAGGCGCGGATGCCGAGCTTCTTCTCGGGCTTGCCCACCGTGAAGCCGGGCGTGCCGGCCGGCACCAGGAAGGCCGACAGGCCGCGCTTGCCGAGTTCGGGATCGGTCATGGCAAAAACGATCGCCACGCCCGCGCGCGACGCGTTCGAGATGAACTGCTTGGCGCCGTCGAGCACCCAGCGGCCGTCCTTCAGCACCGCCCGGGTGCGCAGGTTGTGGGCCTCGGAGCCGGCCTGCGGCTCGGTCAGGCAGAACGAGCCCACCATGCGCCCCGAGGCGAGCGGGCGCAGCCAGCGCTCGCGCTGGGCGTCGGTGCCGTGCGTGAGCAGCGGGCCGCAGCACACCGAGTTCTGCACGCTCATCAGCGTCGCGCACGAGGCGCAGCCGGCCGCGATCTCCTCCACCGCCAGCGCATAGGCCGTGTAGTCGCTGTACGAGCCGTCCCATTCGGCCGGCACCACCATGCCGAGCAGGCCGAGCTCGCCGATCTGCGCCACGACCTCGTCGGGCAGCGCGCCGTCGCGGTCCCACTGCGCGGCGTTCGGGGCCAGCACCTCGGTGGCGAAATCGCGCACGCTGTCGCGAATCATGCGTTGATCTTCGGTATAGAGCGCATCCATGGCGGCCGTGTCTCCTGATGTCGTGTCGGTGCCTGCCGCGCCCCGGCGAGGCGGGCGGCGTTACCCGCAGTGTAGGCAACGACGGCCACCGCATCGATGCTCGCCGCACTCAATTACAATGATCGCTTTTGCCATATCGTGTTCGCGCCGGCCACCGAGCCGCTTGCGCCGACCGCGCCGAGCCTGCCCATCATGAAGACCACCGACCGCGGCACCGTATCGATCCGGCTGGTGGCCACCAGCCTCGCGCTCGCGCAGCGGCGCGGCGCGGAGCCGGCCACCCTGCTGGCCGCGGCCGGCATCGCGCCGGCCGCGCTGGAACTGCCCGACGCGCATGTCAGCGCGCGCCAGTACGGCGCGCTGTGGAACACGATCGCGCGCACGCTCGACGACGAGTTCTTCGGCCAGGATTCGCACCCGATGCGCAGCGGCGCGTTCATCGCGATGAGCGAGGCCGCGCTCGGCGCGCGCACCGGGCGCGGCGCGCTCGTGCGCGCGCTGAACCTGATGCGCTGCGTGCTCGACGACCTGCACGCCGAGCTCGACACGAGCGAGGCGCACGTGCGCCTGCGCTTCGTGCATCGCGACCCGCAGGCGCGGCCACCCGCGTTCGCGTACGCCACCTTCTTCATCCTCGTGTACGGGCTCACGAGCTGGCTGATCGGGCGCCGCATCCCGGTGCTGAGCGCGCAGCTGCGCAGCGCGCCGCCCGAGGTGGCGCGCGATTACCGGCAGATCTTCTGCGACGACCTGCAGTTCGACTCGGCCGAGTCGTTCGTCGACTTCGATCCGGCCTTCGCGCATCTGCCGGTGGTGCAGACGCACGCCTCGCTCAAGCATTTCCTGCGCGACGCGCCCGGCAACTTCATCGTGAAGTACCGCAATCCCGATTCGCTCGCGAGCCGCGTGCGCGCGCTGCTGCGCGCGAGCGCGCCGGCCGGCTGGCCCGACGCGGCCGGCATCGCCGCCCGCCTGCACGTGGCCGAGGCCACGCTGCGTCGCAAGCTGCGCCACGAAGGCACGTCGTATCAGGACATCAAGGATGCGCTGCGCCACGAGATCGCCTGCGCGGCGCTGGCCGATCCGGCGCAGACGGTGGCCGACGTGGCGGCCGCGGCGGGCTTCGCGGAGCCGAGCGCGTTCTATCGCGCGTTCCGGGGATGGAGCGGCATGAGCCCGGCTGCCTGGCGCGGCAGCCGGACCGATGCGGCAGGCGAAGAGCGGGAAGAAGGAAAGGAATGAGCGGCGCGCGCCGCCCGTGTCGCCGCGTCAGGTGCTGGCCGCGAGGCGGGGGCCGCCCTTGCCGCGCGCGACGGACGACGGCGTGGACGGCGCGGAATCGTGTGCCGGCGCATCGCCGATGCCGACCCACGGCTCGATGCCCTGCCGCTGCACTTCCTCGAGGAACGAGACGCGCGTGCGCCAGTAATCGGACTGCAGCTTCGCGTCGATCACGCGCTGCTCGGCGGCGAACAATTCCATGCGTGCCGTGACGAGCATCGAAGCGGCAGTTTTCTCGGGAGTGGGTGCGTGACGCATTGCCCAACGACTGATCCAGTTCACCATGCTGACCTCCGTATCGACCGTAGAATTCGATCGGAAAGCCGGGCCGTGGTCGCCCGGCGCATACCGGTTTGCGAGCTGTCGTGCCGACCGGCGCGCCTGCTGCGGCGCCCGATTCCGGCCACGACCTCCTTCGATCCACCGAATCATCGTAGAGTCCAAACCCGTTTTCCGCGAGCGCGCCTTGCAATCTTTTACATCCCGAACCCGATTTTTACCTGCGTGGCGATGACGCAATACGCATCGGTGTTCCGGATTGCCGCGCTGCGTGCCAGATTCGTCGCGATGACCGGTGCAATCTGTTCGTTGTGCAACATTTTGCGTGCCTGACGCGATGCACAATTGCGGTGCGTGAAATACCGGGCGGTGTCGCGACGACGGCGGCGCGTTCGGCTACGAGGGCCAGCGATAGCCGATCAGTTCGGACGCGTCGTAGGCGAGCTCGCGCACCTCGTCGAGCTGATTGCCGCCGAGCAGCACGATCGAATCGCCGTGATGCCGGAGGTAGAAACCGACGTGGCCGCGCCAGCCGGCTGGATCGCCGCGCGTGAGCACCGCCACGCAGCCGAACACGGGCACCTCGAGCACGCACCCCCAGCCGAGCCACGAGCGCGCCAGCGCCGAACCCGTGCCGGCCACGCCGGCGCGCGCCATGCACCAGTTCGCGAACGACGAACACCACGAGATCTTGTCGTCGTAGCCCGCCAGATCGGTCGCACCGTTGTACTCGACGATGCGCGGGTTGCTGCGGCCGGCCTCGAAGCGCGCGACGCCCACCTCGGCCAGCGCGATCGGCATCCAGGCGGGCACCGACACGATGCCGGCCGTCATGCGCGGCACCCCGCATTTCGATATGGTTGTGCGTGCAACCGTTCGGCGCACCGTGCGTCGCCGCTCGACGTCAATGGAATTGAAAGGCGCGCCGCATTTTCGGGCAATGCCCGGCGAAACAAACGGGCACGGCGACGCGTTTCGATGCACGATCGGAACGGCGGCCGCGCGCGGGCGACGGCAGGAATGGCGGGCATCATCTCTCAGGTATTTTGGCGACTTATCGTATCGACGCGCTATCGTAGCGGCGCGCCATGCCAGGGCGCAATGGCGCGTCGTGCGGCACCGCACCGGCGCTGCGTTGACAGACGCGCCCGCCGATGCCGCGGGCCGCTGCCCCGGCATCGCGACGACACCTCCAACACGACACGACCACCGACCGGAGAATCCGCTTCATGGAATCGATCAAACGGTATTTCGGCTTCCAGGAAGCCGGGACCGACCTGCGCACCGAGCTGCTCGCAGGCGTCACCACCTTCCTGACGATGGCCTACATCATCTTCGTGAATCCGGCGATTCTCGGCGATGCGGGCATGCCGAAGGAATCCGTGTTCGTGGCCACCTGCATCGTGGCCGCGCTCGCCACGCTGATCATGGGGCTCTACGCGAACTACCCGGTGGCCTGCGCGCCCGGCATGGGCCTGAACGCGTACTTCGCCTACGCGGTGGTGAAGGGCATGGGCTTCACCTGGGAGGCCGCGCTCGGTGCCGTGTTCGTGTCGGGCTGTCTGTTCCTGATCGTCACGCTGCTGCGCGTGCGCGAGGCCATCATCAAGGGCATACCGAACACCCTGCGGGTGGCGATCACCGCCGGCATCGGTCTGTTCCTCGGCATCATCTCGCTGAAGACGGCCGGCGTGATCACCGGCAGCCCGGCCACGCTCGTCACGCTCGGCAACCTGCACGAGCCCACCACGCTGCTCGCGATCGTGGGTTTCTTCATCATCGTCACGCTCGACGCGCTGCGCGTGCGCGGCGCGATCCTGATCGGCATCGTGGCCGTGACCGTGCTGTCCTTCTTCTTCGGCGGCAACCAGTTCCACGGCATCTTTTCCGCGCCGCCGTCGATCTCGCCCACCCTGTTCAAGCTCGACATCAAGGCCGCGCTGTCCACCGGCGTGATCAACGTGATCCTGGTGTTCTTCCTCGTGGAGCTGTTCGACGCCACCGGCACGCTGATGGGCGTGGCGAACCGCGCCGGGCTGCTGGTCGAGGGCAAGATGCAGCGCCTGAACAAGGCGCTGCTCGCCGACAGCACCGCGATCGTGGCCGGCTCGGTGCTCGGCACCTCGTCCACCACCGCCTACATCGAGAGCGCCTCGGGCGTGCAGGCGGGCGGCCGCACCGGCATGACGGCGGTGACGGTGGCCGTGCTGTTCCTCGCCTGCCTGTTCATCGCGCCGCTGGCCGGCGTGGTGCCGGCCTACGCGACGGCGCCCGCGCTGCTGTACGTGTCCTGCCTGATGCTGCGCGAGGTGGTGGACGTGGCCTGGGACGACGCCACCGAAGCGGTGCCGGCCGCGCTGACCGCGCTGCTGATGCCGTTCACCTACTCGATCGCGAACGGCGTGGCGTTCGGCTTCATCAGCTATGCGGGCCTGAAGCTGCTGACGGGCCGCGTGAAGGAAGTGAAGGCAATCGTGTGGGTGATCGCCGTGGTGTTCCTGTTCCGGTACTTCTACCTGGGTGCCGACTGAGCTCGCGACCGACGCCGCCCGCGGGCGGCGTCGGTGCTTTCACGCCTGTGTTCGGGCCGCCGAACGCGCATATACTGTGCGCCCCCGGTTTCCATTTCCGAGATCCATGCGGCGGCTCGCCTGCTCGACCCTCCTACTGCTGAGCTGCGTGTACACGGCCTCGGCGGCGCTCGCCGAACAGGCGGCGCTGCCCGCCTCTGCGACGCTCGCCGCGTCGGTCTCGTCGGCTGCGTCCGGTGTCGCCGCGTCGGGCACGCTCGCGGCGGACACCGAAAAACAGCGCGGCCCCGTGATCAGCTATCTGATCCGCAAGTTCGGGGTGGCCCGGCAGAAGGCCGAGAAGATCGCCGACGCGGTCACCATCGCATCGGTCAAATACTCGCTGCCGCCCGCCGTGCTGCTCGCGATCATCTCCACCGAATCGCGCTTCCGCGAGAAGGCACGCGGCGGCAACGGCGCCACCGGGCTCATGCAGGTCGTGCCGTCCGCGCACCGCGCCCTGATCCGCAACCAGGATCTGACCGAACCCACCACCAACATCCGCATCGGCTCGGCCATTCTGTACGGCTACATGCAGGGCGCGAACGGCGATCTCGACACGGCGATGCGCCACTACGGCGGCGGTGCCGCCTATGCAGAACGGATTCGCGTGCGTGCCAGGGAGTTCGATCGCGTGCTCGACATCGACACGCAGCCGCAAGCTGCGTCGGACGCGCAAACGCTGGACCGCCGATCGATGTCGCGATCGCGCTGAAGCCGGCAAGGGGAAGGACCGGCTGCGGGCAGCCGGCCGTGCGCAGTCAGCGCTGGTTCGCCTCGTGGAAGCGCACGTAGCCGCTGCGCAGCGTCACGCAGCGGGCATGCGTGTCGGCCAGCAGGCGCCGCGCCGCGGATTCGATGCGGTCGCGATGATTCGAGAACGCGCCGAGCATGTCCTCGAAACGCGCCGAGGCCGCGCCGAAATGCGATTCCAGCGCCTCGGCGGTGATCTCGCAACGCACCCGCTCGCCATCGACCAGCGCCGCGAAGGCCAGCGTCAATTCAAGCCCCGAATATTCGGGGACTTCGTTCGGGAAATGGATCTGCATGGGCGCGCCTTTGTCGTGACGAGAATGCAAAAGACCGCGCTCACCGCCTGAGGCCAGACGCGGCCGGGTGTGCGCGGAACCGCCGGCAGGCGGCACGCGGGGTTCGGGCGCGGCCGGTCGAGCCGGGTTGCCTTTCACTGTAGACGCTTTCGCCGCACACGCAAGGCGCGCGTGCCTCCAATCCGGCGGCGCCCCGGCCCGGGGCGGCTCGGCACGCGCCAGTGCCCGCCCCGTATTCAGCAGCCGCTGTTTGAACGTGCCGCGCGGGGCGCATCTCGATCGCGATTTTTGCGGTGCGCCATGAATCACCGCGCATCGGCAGAATCCTGCCTTCGCACGGGGATCGCGTCGCCCTGCTGCACCGCCGCAGCGCCGAATCGCGGTCGCGCGGCATCGGTGGCGCTTGTATCATGGCGCGTGCGGCGCGCGAGCCCGACGCCGCACCCAACAAGGAACCGAGTGCCGCCGACGGCCCCCTGGAGACACGACATGCCGCAATCCTCCGCGCTGCCCGCCACGGCCAGCCGACTCGACGTGCTCGCGCAGGCGCGCGCGCGCTCGACCTCGGTCGGCCTGCGCACCGGCGACCGTCCCGACTACGCGCCGCTGTCGGATCTCGCGCTGCGCGAACTGATCGACGGCAGCCGCTCGCTCTACTCGCTCGCACGCCCCGTGATGGAGGCGCTGCACACCCAGATCGCCGACACCCAAAGCCTCGTACTCCTGACCGATCACGACGGCATGATCCTGCACAGCATCGGCGACGCCGATTTCGTGGAGAAGGCCAATCGCGTGGCGCTGCGCCCCGGCGCGTCGTGGGCCGAGGCCGCGCGCGGCACCAACGCGATCGGCACCGCGCTGGCCGCGCGCCAGGCGATCACCGTGCACGGCGACGAGCATTTCCTGCGCGCCAACCACATCCTGTCCTGCTCGTGCGCGCCGATCGTCGATCCGTTCGGCCGGCTGCTCGGCGCGCTCGACGTGAGCGGCGACCCGCGCGGCTTCGGCCCGCACACGCTCGCGCTCGTGAAGATGTCGGCGCAGCTGATCGAGAACCACCTGTTCACGAGCGCCTGCGATACCGCCCTGCGCGTGCATTTCCACGCACACGCCGAATTCGTCGATTCGCTGTTCGGCGGGCTGGCAGCGTTCCGGCCCGACGGCACGCTGCTGGCCGCGAACCGCAGCGCGCAGTTCCAGTTCGGCGCGGCGCTCGACGCGCTGCAGGACCTCGGCTGCGAGGCGCTGTTCGGCGTGTCGTTCGCGCGGCTCGCCGATCAGGCCGCGCGCGACGCCGGCGCCACCATGGCGCTCACGCTGCCGAGCGGCGTGCGCGTGCTCGCACGCTGCGAGCATGCCGAGGCGCGCGGCGTCGCCCGCACGCCGACGATCGCGCCGCCACCCCGGCCCGAGGCCCCCGCCGCACGCGCACCGCGCACGGACGACGACGCGCAAGCCGATGCGATCAGCTTCGCGACGCTCGACAGCGGCGACGCACGCATGCGCGCGATCCTGCAACGCGTGGGCAAGATCCGCGGCCGCGACCTGCCGGTGCTGATCCTTGGCGAGACCGGCACCGGCAAGGAATGGCTGGCCCGCGCGCTGCATCATGCCTCGCCGCGCCGCGACGGCCCGTTCGTCGCCGTCAATTGCGCGGCGCTGCCCGATTCGCTGATCGAGGCGGAGCTGTTCGGCTACGAGGACGGCGCCTTCACCGGCGCGCGCCGGCGTGGCAGCCCGGGGCGCATCGTGCAGGCCGACGGCGGCACGCTGTTCCTCGACGAGATCGGCGACATGCCGCTCGCGCAGCAGGTGCGCCTGATGCGCGTGCTGCAGGAGCGCGCCGTGACGCCGCTCGGCGGCGGGCGCGCGCTGCCGGTGGACGTGCGCGTGGTGTGCGCGACGCACCGCGACCTGCGCGCCATGATCGCCGCGCGGAGCTTCCGCGAGGATCTGTTCTATCGCATCAACGGGCTCGTCGTGACGCTGCCGCCGCTCGCGCAGCGCAGCGACCTGCCCGAGCTGGTGCAGCGCATGCTGACGCGTCTCGCGCGCACCGAGCAGTTGCCCGCGCGCGTGTCGCCGGCCGTGCTGGCCGCGTTCGCGCGCTGCCGCTGGCCGGGCAACCTGCGCCAGATGGCGAACGTGCTGCGCACGGCCGGCATGCTCGCCGACGAGGCGCTCGAGATCGACCTCGAGCATCTGCCCGAGGATTTCTGGCTCGACTGCGCGGAAGCGGCCGCCGACGGTTCGGCGCTGAACGCCCCGGCCGTGGCGCTCACCGCACCCGCCACGGCCCCTGCTGCCGCGGCATGCGGCACCACGCTCGACGCGCATCAGGCCTCGCTGATCGACGGCGCGCTGGCCCGCCATCGGGGCAACGTGTCGGCCGCCGCGCGCGAGCTGGGCCTCGCCCGCAACACCGTGTACCGGCACCTGCGCCGCCAGCGCGGCTGAGCCCGTGCGGCGGCGCGCCTGCGCCCGCCGCGCTTCGGGTATGCTGGTGGCTCGTCCCGCCCGAGCCGCCCGCCACCCGCCTTCCCGATGAACGAACCCGAACGCACGTTCCGCGTCAGCGTCGAACCGCTCGGCGCGAGCTTCGACGCTCCCGACTCGCTGTCGCTGCTCGAGGCGGCCGGCTTCGAGGGTGTGCGACTGCCACGCTCGTGTCGCAACGGCACCTGCCGCACCTGCCTGTGCCGTCTGCTCGAAGGCGAGATCCGCTACCGCATCGACTGGCCCGGCGTCAGCGCCGACGAAAGGCGCGAAGGCTGGATCCTGCCGTGCGTGGCGATCGCCGCATCCGATCTCGTGATCGCCTGCGACGAAGCCTCGCTCGTGACACCCTGATCAAAGCGCGGCCTCGTTTCCCTCTTCCCGTTCTCACTGCGTTCTCGCCCAACGATCGACATGGATTTCGACGTCATCGTGCTCGGCGCCGGCATCGTCGGCGTATCCGTGGCACAGCACCTGCAGGATCGCGGCCGCCGTGTCGCGCTGATCGACCACCAGGCGCCCGGCCAGGGCACGAGCTTCGGCAACGCCGGGCTGATCGAGCGCTCGTCGGTGATGCCGTATGCGTTTCCGCGCAGCGCGCGCAGCCTGCTCCATTACGCGGTCAACCGCGCCACGCCGCTGTACTGGCATCCGCGCTCGCTGCCGGCCTTCGCGCCGTGGCTGCTGCGTTTCTGGCGCGAATCGGCGCCCGCGCGTCATGCGGCGGCCGCACGCGACATGCGCCCGCTGATCGAGCGCAGCGTGATCGAGCACGATGCGCTGGCCGCGCGCAGCCCCGAGGCGGCCGCGCTGATCCGCGCCAGCGGCTGGATCGAGGCGTTTCGTTCGCCTCGGGCGCTCGAGCAGGGCGCGCGCGAAGCGGACGCGCTCGCGCACACCCACGGCCTGCGCCACGTCGTGCTCGATGCGGATGCGCTGCGCGCGCGCGAGCCGTCGCTGCGCGCAGGCTTCAGTGGCGGCATCCACTGGCTCGATCCGAAGGCAGTCTCGAATCCCGGCGCGCTGGTGGCGGCCTACGCGGCGCTGTTCACACGCGAAGGCGGCACGCTGCTGCGCGGCGACGCGGCCACGCTCGAACGCATCGACGGCGGCTGGCGCATCCACCCGGCCGACGGCACGGCCGCCGCGCGCGAGGTGGTGGTCGCGCTCGGGCCGTGGTCCGATCTGGTGTTCGCGCGCTTCGGCTACCGCATTCCGCTGCGCGACAAGCGCGGCTATCACATGCATTACGCGCCGCCAGCCGACGTCGCGCCGCTGTCGGCACCGGTCGTCGACATCGAGCACGGCTACGTGATTGCGCCGATGCAGCGCGGGCTGCGACTCACCACCGGCGTGGAACTCGCGGCGCGCACGCTGCCGCCCACCGGCATCCAGCTCGCGCGCGCCGAAGGCATCGCGCGGCCCGCCTTCGGCCTCGGCGAGCGGCTCGACGCAACGCCCTGGCTCGGCTTTCGCCCCTGCACGCCCGACATGCGCCCGGTGATCGGCGCGGCGCCCCATCATCCCGGCATGTGGTTCGCGTTCGGCCACAATCATCACGGGCTCACGCTCGGCCCGATCACCGGGCGCCTGCTCGCACAGGCGATCTGCGGCGAGCGACCCGACGTGGACCTCGCACCGTTCGACGCCGCGCGCTTTTCCCGCTGAACGCCCCTGCCGACGAGTGGCACGCGAGTGCGCTTTGCCATGCGCATTCGCGTCGCGCGAATAAACAATCGAATGCCGTTTGCCGAGACGGGGCTCGATTCGTCCCGCATAGGGCTGAATCTGCAACGCAGTGTTTTTGAGATTGCACTATTCGCGTTATTCGACCCGCCTTTGTTCGGCCAAGCGGGCTTTTCCGTCCGATATCGCACACGTCCGCACATTCGTCCGACGTTTCTGACGGAATTGCCATTTTGGCGTCACGCTGCTATCGGTCGGCGCGCGGCATCATGCGTCCGTACTCGGTTGCACGACCCCGGCATCCGTCGCCGCCCGATGCCGACCGCATCCCCTGCAAGGAGTCGAACATGTTGCGCAGATCCGGACTTTTCGCCGCGACATTCGCGCTGCTGGCCGCCGCGTCCTCGGCCTTCGCAGCCGACGGCAGTTCGCCCGCGCAAGCACCGCAGGCGGCCGCATCGGCCCAGCCGGCCGGTCCCGACGCCACCGAGCAGGCCGGCTACGGCTCGCAGGCGCGCACCGCGGTCGAGGCTGGCAGGCGTGCCCGCGACCCGTTCGCGATCAACGGCCGCTCGATGTACGACGTGCACTGAACCTGAACCGTCTCCAAGGGCGAGCACCTCAGCACGCGGTATTCACCCCAGGCACCTATGCGAGTAAGGCACCTGCCGTGTGGCTCGCTCCTTTTTCCACCCCGGATCCCCTCCGGGGTTTTTTCTTTGCAGGCCGAGAAGCACGAGCGGTCGATTGTTTCTAAATCGACAAAATGTAATTCGATCCAGACAGGATGTTTTTTCTTGTCGCATGCGCTTACATTTAGCCCCAGATTCTTATTGGAAACCGCTACGGAATCGACAAACCGCAGTTGCAAATACTGCCTAGGCCGATACCGCACGAGCTTTAGGAAACGGCAAATGAAGTCCTCCAAATCAATGCCTCTGCTCGATGCCGCCGACGTTCACGTCGAAATCCTCGAACAATCTGACACGCTGCTCGTCGTGCGCTGGGTCGAACCCGGGCGCTGCCACTACGGCGAGCAACGCTGGCGCCGCCGCTTCGCGCAACGCACCGGTACGTGCGCCCTGTCGCGACAGGTGATCCAGCGTGGCGAGGAAGTGTTCCGCCCGGCCGAGCGCCCGGCCCCTGCCAACGCCGGTGCGATGATCTCCGCCTCCCAGGTGCTCGGTCTGCACAGCGGCAAGTAAGGGCTGCCGAACACAACGCCGCGATTCGTTCGCGGCGTTTTGCATTGGTGCCCACGCACCACGCATCCGCACGCCAATCGGCGCCCGCTCCCCGGCCTCGCTGCGGGCTGTTCGACTCGACGCGCACGCCGCGTCCACGTCCCGACTTCTTCTCCATCCGTCCCGTACACGATGTCGGGTGCTCGCCCGAGAGCCTGCCGTCTCGCGTCGTCGGCGCGCATCCGCCGGCCTCATTCATCAGACAATTTTCACCGAGCGATTTTATCGATTTAAGCAACGATCTATGACCAAAACCAGCATTTACCCTAGGTAAGCGGACGCCTAAGATTCATCTCAACCGCTGACGACAAAACGCCGCAGCGTCCAAACCAGACAAATATCGGAGGTCGTTATGAAATCGCTCATCAACGCAGTTGTTGCCGCTACCGCCCTGACCGCTTCGGTTGCCGCGTTCGCTCAAACCACCACGAACGGCCCGGTCACGCGTGCCGAAGTTCGTTCGCAACTGGTGCAACTCGAGCAGGCCGGTTATCATCCGGGCGTCGCCAGCCCGTACTATCCGAACGACATCCAGGCCGCTGAAGCCCGCGTGGCAGGCCCGGACAACAGCGGTTACGGCTCGCAGCCGGCAGCCGTGGTCCGTTCGGGCAGCCCGGTTGCACCGGTCGCCGCCACGCCGCGTGACTCGGTCTACTACGGTCACTAAGCCAAGCAAGCCCACGGGGTTGCCCAGTCGGCAACTCCGTCCCGACAGCGAGTCCGGCATCGGACTCGTTGCCGTTTTCAGGCCCCAAACCTCCGCCGTTCCATCAGGAATGGCTTAGCCCGGGCGCCGGGCGCCCGGGCCTTTTTTCCGATTTCGGCCTGATTCATTGTTAGCAATGTTGCAACAATGCGTTTCTTGATCTGTCTGGAATCCTGTCGTGACGGTGCCGGCTTCCCCTGTCGCCAGCGCCACGACTTCCAGCCTGAAACGCAGTAGTCGAACGGCACGAATCCCTCGCGGGTTCGTGCCGTTTTTTCATGGGCGCGGGTCGCCATTCAGAGTGCCTGCTCGACTCGATCGATTGAAAGCGATCGTAAGGCTTCCTATACTTCAAGCCGCATCCGACTCGTGCCAATGGACAGGATGCACTCGACCTCGGTCCGATGCTGGCCCGAGGTATTTTTTTATGCGCGGCTGGGCGGACGCGCGGCGTCGATCCGCTCGCGCAGGAACGCGCAGACGCTCACGTGCATGGCCGCGGCCCCCGGGCTGACGTCGAGCGCGCGCCAGCAGCCGTGTACCATCCCCTCCGCCAGCAGATAGCGCGCATCCCCGCCCGCGGCCCAGATCATTTCGATATGGACGCGTGCGTCGTCGCGCAGCGGATCGTGTTCGGCGCCGACCGCCAGGACCGGCGGCAAGCCGTCGAAGCGCTCGGCCAGCAGCGGAACGGTGCCGGCCGGCGGCGGTTCGCCATCCTGGCTCGTCATGCCATCGCCCCAGTAGAAGCGCCGATAGGTGTGCACGTCGGCAAGCGTCAGCATCGGGGCATCGGCTTCCGTGTCGCGCGCGGGCGCTTGCGGCTCGAGGCCGAGCATCGGATAGACGAGCGCGGCCGCCGCGAGCCGCGTGCCGAACCACGCCGCCACACTCGCGGCCAGCGTGCCGCCCGCGCTGTCGCCGGCCACCGCGACCGGCGCGATGGTGCCACCGAACGGCAGGCCGCCTTCGAGTGCCGCCTGCGTGACGGCACGCGCGTCGTCGTGCGCAGCCGGCGCGCGATGTTCGGGCGCGAGCCGGTAGTCGACGGCGATCACGTCGCAGCCGGTGTCGGCCGCGATGCGCGAGGCGACCGACTGGTGGCTCGCCAGCGAGCCGAGCACGAAGCCGCCACCGTGGAAGAACAGCACCGTGCCGGGCGGCGACGCCGATCGACGATAACGTCGCAATGCGACGCAATGGCCAGCCGGCGCGCACCACGACGCGTCCTCCATCGATACGCCATCGGGCAACGGCGGCGTCCAGCGCGCGGCGAAACGCTCGTAGCCGGCGCGCAGCACGTCGATCGACTGCGCATGCGGCTCGCCGCCACCATCCCCCTCGGAAGCCACCCGCGCGACGAACGCGGCGATTTCGGGTTCGAGTGCCATGTCGCCTGCCTCAGCGTGCCGGCGGCAGGCCGATCACGCGCCCGGCCCAGGCCGGCGCCGGCAAGTCGCGCTGCAACGCATGCCATTCAGCGAGCCGCGCGGCCACGTCGGCATCGAACGGCGCCGACTTCGGCCCGCGCGTGTCGACATGCATCAGCATCTGCTCGCTGGCCGACACGGCCCCGTCGATCCCGTCGGCGAACATCTCCAGGTACAGGTGGATGCGCTTGGCATCGACGGCCAGCACGCGCGCGTCGACGCGTACCGCGGTGCCGAGCCGGATTTCCTGCAGATAGTTGACGTGCGCCTCGAGCGTGTAGATCGAGCGAGCGCGTGCGCGGCGCGTGGCGTCGTCGAGGCCGATCCGGTCGATCAGCGCGTCGGTCGCGAAGCTGAAGATCAGCAGGTAGAACGCGTCGCGCAGGTGGCCGTTGTAATCGACCCACTCCGCGCGCACCACGTCGCGATGAATCGTCAGGGCGGTGTCGACGGGCATCGTCAGTCCTCGTAGCGCATGCCGTGGCGCGCCTTCACCCTGGCGATCGCGGCGATCACCTCGGTGATGCAGTCGTCGCGATAGCGTTCGAGCGCCTTGATGCTGCGCTCGCCCTGCTGCTCGACCGTGCCTTCCACCACGCGGTCGATCAGCTCGTCGGTCAGCGTGGGCGCCACGAGCTTGGTCCACGGCAGTTCGAGCGCGGGCCCGAACTGCTTCATGAAGTGGCCCATGCCGGCCTCGCCGCCCGCGAGTGTGTAGGTCAGGAAGGTGCCCATGAACGACCAGCGGATGCCGGCGCCGAAGCGGATCGCGTCGTCGATCTCGCCGGTGGTGGCCACGCCCTCGTTCACGAGATGCAGCGCCTCGCGCCACAGCGCCTCGAGCAGGCGGTCGGCGATGAATCCCGGCACTTCCTTGCGCACCCGCAGCGGGCGCATGCCGAGCCGCGCGTAGATCGCGATCGCCGCATCCACGGCTTCGGTCGAGGTGCGCTCGCCGCCGAGCACCTCGACCAGCGGCAGCAGATACACCGGGTTGAACGGATGCCCCACCACGCAGCGCTCGGGATGCGTGGCGCGCGCATAGAAATCGGTCGGCAGCAGGCCCGAAGTGGACGAGGCAATGATCGCGTCGGGCCTGGCCGCGCGGCTGATCTGCTCGTGCAGTTCGAGCTTCAGCGCCTCGCGCTCGGGCGCGCTTTCCTGGATGAAGTCCGCGTCGGCCACGGCCTCGTCGATGGTCGCCACGAAGCGCAGCCGCTCGGGCGACGCGCCGGGCGCCAGCCCCACGCGTTCGAGTGCCGGCCAGGCGTTGGCCACGTTGGCGCGCAGTTGCTGCTCGGCGCCCGGCGCCGGGTCCCACACGACCACGTCGAGCCCGTGCGCCAGCGCGCGCGCCACCCAGCCGCTGCCGATCACGCCGGTGCCGATCGCGGCGAAGGTCCTGATGTCGGTGATCACTGTCATGAACGATCCTTTGTCATCCTGAATGTCATTCCGAATTTCAAGCGAATTCGGCAATCGCGCGGCGCTCGAGCAGCCGCTCGCCGCGCGGCGGCAGGCCGAGCTTGGCGCGCCCTTCGGCGGGCGTCAGCACGCGGCCGCCGAGGCGCTCGACGATCTCGCGCGCACGCTGCACCAGCGAGCCGTTCGAGGCCGGCACGCCGCGATCGAGCCAGATGTTGTCCTCGAGACCCACGCGCACGTGGCCGCCGAGCAGCATCGCCTGCGCCACCATCGGCATCTGCATGCGGCCGATACCGAAGCCGGCCCAGTGCGCGCCCGGCGGCAGGTTGTCGACCATCGCCTTCATCGTGCCGGTATCGGCCGGTGCGCCCCACGGAATGCCCAGGCAGAGCTGGAACAGCGGCGGATCGTCGAGCAGGCCTTCCTTGAGCATCTGCTTGGCGAACCACAGATGGCCGGTGTCGAAGATCTCGAGCTCGGGCTTCACGCCGAGCTGCTGGATCCGCTTCGCGCCGGCGCGTAGCTGGGCGGGCGTCGATACGTAGATGTAGTCGCCGTCGCCGAAATTGAGCGTGCCGCAATCGAGCGTGCAGATCTCGGGCAGCAGTTCCTCCACGTGCACGAGCCGCGTCAGGCCGCCCACCAGATCGGTGCCCTGGCCGAACTGCATGGGCGCCTCGCCCGCGCCGATCTCGAGATCGCCGCCCATGCCGGCCGTCAGGTTGATGATCACGTCCACGTCGGCCGAGCGGATCCGGTCCACCACCTCGCGGTACAGGTTCGGATCGCGGCTGCCGCGCCCCGTTTGCGGATCGCGCACGTGGCAGTGGGCCACCGTGGCGCCGGCCTTCGCGGCCTCGATCGCGGCCTCGGCGATCTGCCTCGGCGTGACCGGAATCGCCGGGTGCCTGCCCACCGTATCGCCCGCGCCGGTCACGGCGCAGGTCACTATCACATCATGATTCATGGCTTCTGCCTCGTTGCCTGCTTGGATATCCTCGCGCCCGAACGGCGGGCGCACCGCGCCGCTTACAGGCCCAGCGCCGCCTTGACGGTGGCCAGCCCGTCCTTGCCGTCGAAACTCTTCACGCCCGCGAGCCAGCCGTCGAGCACCTGCGGATGCTTGCGGATGTAGTCCCTGGCCGCATCGGTCGGGCGCGCCTTGTTCACCACGGCCAGCATCAGCTGGTTCTCCATGTCAGTGGTGAAGCGCAGGTTCGACACCAGCCTGCCCGCGTTCGGGCAACGCTCGGCGTAGCCGGTCGAGGTGAGCGTGTAGACGCGCGCCTCGCCGTAGTTCGGGCCGAACGAGGCGTCGCCGCCCGACAGGTAGTTCATCTTCAGCTGGATGTTCATCGGGTGCGGTTCCCAACCGAGGAACACCACCCACTTCTTGTCGCGCACGGCGCGATCCACCGTCACGAGCATGCCCGCCTCGCTCGACTCCACCAGCTTGAAGCCGCCGAGCCCGTATTGATTCGTGTCGATCATCTTCTGGATCGTGGCGTTCGCGCTGCTGCCGGGCTCGATGCCGTAGATCTTGCCGTCGAGCTCCGCGCGATGCCTGGCGATGTCGTCGAAGCTCTTCAGGCCCGCATCGTATTCGTAGCTCGGCACCGCGAGCGTGGCCTTCGCACCGGACAGGTTGGGCGGTTGCAGCACCGTGATCGACTTCGAATCGAGGAAGGGCTGGATCTGCTTCTGCTGCACCGGCCACCAGTAGCCGAGCGACACGTCGATCTGCCTGGCCTTCAGGCCCGCGAACGAGATCGGCACCGACGAGATCGTGGTGGTGGGCTTGTAGCCGAGCGAGTCGAACAGCATCGAGGCGAGCGCCGTGGTGGACGTGATGTCGGTCCAGCCGATGTCGGAGAAACGCACCGTGCGGCATGCGTCGGAATCCTGGGCAAACGACGGCAACGGCATCGCGGATGCCGCGGCCAGCGCCGCGACCAGCGCGAGGGTCTTGCACGACTTCATGGTGGCTCCCTGTTCGGCGGTGTCTCGCAGGCGGTTGAGTTGGAGTGAGGCGACCTGCACCGTGGATGAAAAAATAACGGGCCATATTCGGCGCAAGGCGACCGGCGGCGACATCTAGTTGACTGTCAGCGACCTTCGGTGGAAACCCTGATTCCGGCGATGCCGCCCCGCGTAGCGCGGGCCGCCGGCGAAACCGCGCGACTGCGGCTTGCCCCGATGCGGCGTGACAACGCAGTCGCGAGCGAAGCCGGCGCCGGGCGTGGCAAAGCGCGGGGCGCATCGTGCGCGCGGCAGCCCGGATCGTTGTGTTCGCATCCAGTTGCCCGCATGTGCCGTGTGCACCGGATGCAACACCTGCCCTGCACCGCTTGCCGAGCGAAAAGCGTGCATGCTAGATTCACAGCCTTCCGATCCACCCACTCGCCAGGGAGAACCGCATCATGACGTTACGCCAAGCCTCCTCCCGTTGCGGGTCGTAGTCCGGGTCGATCGCGTCCTTCCGCTTTTCATTCCGCGTATCGCAGCCGTGCCGCCATCGCCATCCCGATCCTGATCGGGGTGCGTCGAACGTCGTGCAGGGTTTCCCTCTCCGATCTCATTCATCGAGCAGCGATCGCATTCGCGCTGCCCGTGCCATGACCCGCCGTTCCCTCTTTCTCATCGAACGGAATCACTCATGGGCACTCCCCTGCAAAGGCTGGCGGACGGCGTCACGCTGTGCGCGTCCCCGGCCACCTGGATCGAAGGCGAAGCGATCCGACAACTGACACTCACGGCCACGCTGCCGGGCATGCGGCGCGTGGCCGGCATGCCCGACCTGCATCCGGGGCGCGGCTATCCGGTTGGCGCCGCGTTCTTCTCGACGGATCGGCTGTATCCGGCGCTGATCGGCGGCGACATCGGCTGCGGCATGGCGCTGTGGCAAACCGCGCTCGACGCGCGCCGCGCCGCCACCGGCAAACTGGCGAGCCGGCTGGGCTCGATCGACGGCCCGCTCGACGCGAGCTGGCACGCCAGCGTCGACGCGACCGGGCTGGCCGGGCACCCGTTTGCCGCATCGCTCGGCACGATCGGCAGCGGCAATCATTTCGCCGAGCTGATGAAGCTCGATGCCGCGTACGACGATGCCGCGCTGCAGACGCTCGGCATCGATCGCGAACACTTGCTGCTGCTCGTGCACAGCGGCTCGCGCGGCTTCGGCCAGTCGATCCTCGAGCAGCACACGCATCGCCACGGCTATCGCGGCCTCGACGACACCGGCGACGATTGCGCCGCGTATCTCGCGCGACACCAGGACGCGCTGCGCTACGCGGTGGCCAATCGCGAGCTGATCGCGCGCCGCATGCTGGAGCGCTGGCGCTGCGACGGCACGCGTCTGCTCGACGTGAACCACAACTTCGTCGAGCCGGCCGAGGTGGACGGCATGACCGGCTGGCTGCATCGCAAGGGCGCGACGCCGGCCGACGCGGGGCCGGTGGTGATCCCCGGCTCGCGCGGCGATTACAGCTATCTGGTGCAGCCGCTGCCGCGCGACGACGCCGCGCATCTGGCATCGCTCGCGCACGGCGCGGGCCGCAAGTGGGCGCGCGGCGACTGCCGCGGCCGGCTGGAACGGCGTTTCTCGCCGGAGCAGCTCACGCGCACGCGGCTCGGCAGCCAGGTGATCTGCGAGAACCGCGAGCTGCTGTACGAGGAAGCGCCGCAGGCCTACAAGCCGATCGACAGCGTGGTGGACGCGCTGGAGGAAGCCGGGCTCGCGCGACGGCTGGCGCGGCTCGCGCCGGTGCTGACCTACAAGACCGCCGGGGGGTGCTGCTGATGATGCTGCAGATTTCCTCGGCTCACGGGCCGCTCGAATGCCAGCTCGCGGTGGCACACGCGCTGCGGCGGCTGCAGACCGAAGCCGATGCCTGCCGCGCCACGCTGACATTGCTCGAAGCGGTGCCCGGCGAGCGTGACGGCACGTTCCGCTCGGTGTTGATCGAACTCGACGGCGAGCAGGCGGCATCGCTCGCGGCGCGCTGGATCGGCACCGTGCAGTGGACCTGCGAGAGCCCGTACCGGCCCCGCCATCCGCGACGCAACTGGTACGTCGGCGTGGCGCCCTGCACCGTGGCGCAGGCGCTGCCCGACGGCGACGTGCGCATCGAGGCGATGCGCGCACGCGGGCCCGGCGGGCAGCACGTCAACAAGACGGCGTCGGCGATCCGCGCCACCCATCTGGCCAGCGGCATCTCGGTGCGCGTGGAGAGCGAGCGCAGCCAGCACGCGAATCGCCGGCTCGCGATGCAGTTGCTGACGTGGCGCCTGCAGGAGCAGGTCGAGCAGCGCGCGGGGCGCGAGCGGCAGGACCGGCGCATGCAGCACTTCGCGGTGGAACGTGGCAACCCGGTGCGGGTGTTTCGTGGCGCGGGCTTCGCGGGGGAGGACGGAACCGGTTGATGAAGGGGGGGGCGGGCGCTGCCTCGGCGAGGTGACGCGCCGTGACCGGGAGGCCGGCCCGCGCTCTATAATCGTCGCGCCCCGTTCCTCGACGCCACGCTCCCCTCACCTCCCCGTGCCATGCCGGAAACCTTCCACTTCCTGCTGCTCCCCGGCTTCTCGGCGCTCGGCTGCATGTCGGCCATCGAGCCGCTGCGCGTGGCCAACCGCTTTCGCCCCGATCTCTATCGCTGGCAGCTGCTGAGCATGGATGGCGCGCCGGCGGTGGCCAGCAACGGCGTGGCGCTCAATGCGGACGCGGCCTTCGCCGACGTCACGCGCGCCAGCACGGTATTCGTGATCGCCGGCTTCGAGCCGCTCGCGCGCTACACGCGCACGCTCGGCGACTGGCTGCGCCGCCAGCATCTGGGCGGCGCCACGATCGGCGCGATCGACACCGGCAGCTTCGTGCTGGCCGAGGCCGGGCTGTTCGATCCGTCCCATTCGCTGACGCTGCACTGGGAAGCGCTGGCCGCGTTCCGCGAGCGCTACCCGCGCCTGAACGCGACCCAGGAGCTGTTCGAGACCGGCGACCGGCGCATCACCTGCGCGGGCGGCACCGCGTCGATCGACATGATGCTGGACCTGATCGGCCGCCGGCACGGCGCGGATCTGGCCGCGACCATCTCCGAGCAGTTCGTGGTGGGTCGCATCCGCCAGCATTCGGATCGCCAGCGCCTCGAGATCGCGGCGCGCTACGGCGTGCACAACCGCAAGCTGATCCAGGTGATCGGCGCGATGGAGCGGCACACCGAGACGCCGCTGTCCTCGGACGCGCTCGCCCAAGACGTCGGCATCACGCGCCGCCAGCTCGAGCGCCTGTTCAGCGCGATCCTCGACGACACGCCGGCGCGCTTCTACATGCAGCTGCGGCTCGATCGCGCGCGCGAGCTGCTGCAGCAGACCGACATGACGATCACGGCGATCTGCGTGGCCTGCGGCTTCGAATCGCCGTCACATTTCTCGCGCAGCTACCGCGCGCGCTTCGGCGCGAGCCCGCGCAACGACCGGCAGGTCCAGCGCTGAACGCCCGGCACGCGTGCGGGGAAAACACGAAGGGCCGGCACGGCGCATCGCGCGCCGCCCGGCCCTTTGCCACCGAGCGATCAGGCGATCAGAACGAGTGGCGCATGCCGATCCGCACGTCGGCCTGGGTCTGCGTGGTGGACGGCGTGAAGCTGTAGCCGATCACCGCGTTCACGCCGTTCGAGGCGCGCAGGTAGTCGCCCGACAGGTACACGTCGGTGCGCTTGGACAGCAGGTAGTGCACGCCGGCCGAGCCCTGATTCCAGTGGTGCCCCTCGAAGCGCGTGTGCTGGTAGCCGCCGATCACGCTCAGCGCCGGCGTCAGCTGGTAGGTGGCGCCGCCTTCGTACACCTGCATGTGCGAGCTCTGGCCGAAGCCCTTGATCGTCGTGTAGGTGAAGTTGCCGATCAGCGAGAGCTTGCCCATCGTGTAGCTCGCGCCCACGCCGGCCGTGCCCTGCTTGTCCACGGCCATCGCGGTGCTGCTGTACAGGTCGGTGATCGCGCCGGTGGTGGCGTTCACGCTGACGGTCGGCTGGCCCAGGAAGGTCTTGGTGCCGATCATCGCGTACGGGTCGAAACCGTAGATGCCGTTCGGGTTGTTCAGCTGCGTGTAGGCGGCGCCGGCCGAGAAGTTGCCGTTCGCGTAGCTCGCGCCGAGGCTGTAGGCGCTGTTGCGGTGGAAGTTGCCGGCCACGTTGCCGAACGACCACATGCCGCCGAACTTGAAGCCGCCGAAGGTGTTCGACAGGAACTTCACCGAATTCGGCAGGCGGTCGCCGTTGAAGCGGTCGAAGTCGCCCTGGTGGATCGCGTAGCCGCTGGCCCAGGCCGACACGTTGGTCAGATAGACCATCTCCTCGGTCATGTCGAGCTGGTCGCCGAACGACAGCGTGCCCCATTCGTTCTGCAGTCCGACATAAGCCTGGCGGCCGAATTCGGCGCCGCCGAAGCCGAGCTGCCCGTTGCCGAGGTGGAAACCGCTTTCCAGCGTGAAGACCGCCTTCAGGCCGCCGCCGAGATCCTCGACGCCCTTGAAGCCGATCCGGTTGCCGTAGGAGACGCCGTCGTCGAACTTGACGACGTGCGCGCCGCCGGTGTTCGACACGTAGGTGATGCCCGCATCGAGAATGCCGTACAGCGTGACGCTGCTCTGCGCATGACTCGTGGACGACACGCCGGCCAGCACCAGCGCGGCCGCGCCTGCGGCGGCAACTTGCTTTCTTTTATTCATATCGTGGCAACCCCAAACCTGCATTCCTGTTGGATGAACGACCCGCGTCATGCGCGGGCCCTGCGTCTTGCATGAAACCGGGCAATGCCGCGCGGCCGTCGCGGGCCGATGCGGGAGCGAACTCGCGCATCGATTCGAGATACGGACACGCAGGAAAAAAATACAAACCCAATTTATGGGCGACCCGTCCACGAACGACATCAAATGGTCTGTATGCGACCGGTCGTGCGGGAAGCGCGTTGCGGGCCCGTCAATGCAGGCCGAGCGCGCCCTTCACGGCCGGCAACGCGGGGGCGCCGCTCGCCGTGGTGACGCCGGCCAGCCAGCTGTCGAGCAGCTCCGGATGCGCCTGCAGCGCGCGCCTGGCCGCGTCGGTGGGCGAGAGCTTGTCCACCAGCGTGGAAGCGATCATGGCGTTCTCGAGATCGACGTTGAAGGTGATCTGCCTGAACAGGCGCCCGAGGTTCGGGCACTGGGCCGCGTAGCCGGCACGCGCCACGGTGTTGACGGTGGCGCTGCCGTAGTCGGGGCCGAAGTAGGCGTCGCCGCCCGACAGATACACCGGGTGGAACCGGGTGTTCATCAGGTGCGGCTCCCATGCGAGGAACACGATCCACTTGTGGTCCCGCTCGGCGCGCTCGACCTGGGTGAGCATGCCGGTCTCGCTCGACTCCACGATCTGCCAGTTGGCGCTGCCGAGGCCCTTGTCGGCGATCAGCCGCTTGATGTTCTGGTTGGCGGGCGCGCCGGGCTCGATGCCGTAGATGCGGCCCTCGAAGCGATCCGCGTACTTCGCCAGATCGGCGAAGGTGTGCACGCCGGCCGCCGCCACGTAGTCGGGCACCGCGAGCGTGAACTTCGCGTGCGTGAGGTTCGGGTGCAGCACCTCGATCGACTTCTCGTCCACGAAGGGCTTCACGAGCGGCCCCTGCGCCGGCATCCAGTTGCCGAGGAACACGTCCACCTGCCCCTTCTTCAGGCCCTGGAACGTGATCGGCACCGACAGGTTCGCCACGCGCTGGTGGTAGCCGAGCGCGTCGAGCACCACGCCGGCCGTCGCGTTGGTGGCGTCGATGTCGCTCCAGCCCGGGCCGGCCATGTGCACGTCGCTGCACGAGGCCGGCTCGGCGGCCTGCGCCGCCGGCTGGGCGGAGCCGAAGGCGGCCGCGAGCGCGGCGGCGAGCGCCAGGGTGGTGCGCCGCAGCGAGCGCGCCGGTGCGGCGATGCGAAGGTGTCGTGTCATTGCGTGTTCCCCGTGTGGATGGATGATGGGTGGTGCTCAGCGCTGCGGACGCGGGTAGCGCGCCATCGCTTCGAGCGTGTCGAGTTCGATATGGTTGCGCATGAAGCGCTGGCTCGCGTCCTGCATCGGCTGCCAGTCCCACGACTGGATGCGGCCCTGCGTGGTGGCGGCGAAGTGGAAGCGGCGGCGGCGCTGGCTCGCGAGCACGCTGGCGTGGATCGCGTCGAGATCCCAGCGGCGCGCCACCTCGGCGCGCAACTCGCCCACCAGCGCGCCCAGCGCGGGGTCGACGGCGAGGTTGTTCAGCTCGCGCGGGTCGTCGCGCAGGTTGAACAGCTGGTCCGGATCCACCGGCGAGTGGATGAACTTCCAGTCGCCGCGGCGGATCATCACCATCGGCGCGATCGCGCCTTCGGCCAGGTATTCGCCGATCGCCTCGTCGTGGCCCGTGCCGCCGGTCAGGTGAGGCAGCAGGCTGCGGCCGTCGATCGGATCGGGCCATTGGTCGGGCGTGCCGCCGGTGGCGAATTCCACGAGCGTGGGCAGCAGGTCCAGATGCGAGACGGAAGCCGCCACGCGGCCGGCCGCGAAACGCTGCGGCGCGTGCACGATCAGCGGCACCCGGCAGCCGCCCTCGAAGAAGGTCATCTTGTACCAGAGGCTGCGCTCGCCGAGCATGTCGCCGTGGTCGGCGGTCACGATCACGATCGTATCGTCGGCGAACCCGCAGGCTTCGAGCGTGTTCATCACCGCGCCGAACTGGGCGTCGGCATACGACGTGGAGCCGTAGTAGGCGCGCCGCGCGGCCCGCACCTGCGCCTCGGTGGGCGGCGTGCGGTCGATCTCGCTCACGCCGCGCAGGCGCCGCGAATGCGGGTCGCTCTCGTCGTAGCTCATCGTCACGGCCGGCATCGGCACGTCCTCGTCGCGATACATGTCCCAGTACTCGCGCGTGATCGCGTACGGATCGTGCGGGTGCGTGAGCGACATCACGAGACAGAACGGGCGCGTCTCGGTGCCCATCTCCTTCTCGCGCGCGAGATCGTAGAGCTTCTGGCGCGTCGCGAAGGTCACCTCGTCGTCGAAGTCGAGCTGGTTGGTGCGCACGCACGGGCCGGCGTCGAGCACCGAGCCCATGTTGTGATACCAGCTCGGGCGGTCGGCCGGCTGGGTCCAGTCGGGCACCCAGCCGAAATCGGCCGGGTAGATGTCGGTGGTCAGGCGCTCCTCGAAGCCGTGCAGCTG
>JASLEG010000229.1 GCA_030151225.1 Burkholderia sp.
TAGACACACAAAGCGACAGATTCGACGCGGGTTAACGCGCAGACTTTTTGCACGCGCGAGTCAGTCGGCCGTAAGTTTCCGTACCAATAATCCTCGACAGGCCCGCTTACCCGAGGCGGCCGCACATCTAAATCAAGGGACTTGGAGACGACTCATGGCAACGTTAGGCGGGCAAATTTCGCACGCGCCGATGACGGGCGAAGAGAAGAAGGTGATCTTCGCGTCGTCGCTCGGCACCGTGTTCGAGTGGTACGACTTTTACCTGGCCGGCTCGCTCGCGGCCTACATCAGCAAGAGCTTCTTCTCCGGGGTCAATCCGACCGCCGCCTTCATCTTCACGCTGCTCGGTTTCGCGGCCGGCTTCGCGGTGCGCCCGTTCGGCGCGATCGTGTTCGGCCGGCTCGGCGACATGGTGGGCCGCAAGTACACGTTCCTCGTCACGATCGTGATCATGGGCATCTCCACCTTCGTGGTGGGCTTCCTGCCCGGCTACGCCACGATCGGCATCGCGGCGCCCGTGATCTTCATCGCGATGCGGCTGCTGCAGGGCCTCGCGCTCGGCGGCGAATACGGCGGCGCGGCCACCTACGTGGCCGAACATGCGCCGTCGAACCGCCGCGGCTTCTACACTGCGTGGATCCAGACCACCGCCACGCTGGGCCTGTTCCTGTCGCTGCTGGTGATCGTGGGCGTGCGCGCCGCGGTGGGCGAGGACACCTTCGGCGCCTGGGGCTGGCGCGTGCCGTTCATCGCGTCGATCCTGCTGCTGGCCGTGTCGGTGTGGATTCGCATGCAGCTGAACGAATCGCCGGTGTTCCTGCGCATCAAGTCGGAAGGCAAGACCTCGAAGGCGCCGATCAAGGAAGCGTTCGGCCAGTGGAAGAACCTGAAGATCGTGATCCTCGCGCTGGTGGGGCTGACCGCCGGCCAGGCCGTGGTCTGGTACACGGGCCAGTTCTACGCGCTGTTCTTCCTGACGCAGACGCTGAAGGTGGACGGCACCACCGCCAACATCCTGATCGCCGTGGCGCTGCTGATCGGCACGCCGTTCTTCCTGTTCTTCGGCTCGCTGTCGGACCGCATCGGCCGCAAGCCGATCATCCTGGCCGGCTGCCTGATCGCGGCGCTGACCTACTTCCCGCTGTTCAAGGCGCTCACGCACTACGCGAACCCGGCGCTCGAGGCGGCCACCCAGAAGGCGCCGATCTCGGTGATCGCGAATCCGGACGAGTGTTCGTTCCAGTTCAACCCGGTGGGCACGGCGAAGTTCACGTCATCGTGCGACATCGCCAAGGCCGCGCTCTCGAAGGCCGGCCTGAACTACGAGAACGTGGCCGCACCGGCCGGCACGCTCGCGCAGATCAAGGTGGGCGACACGGCGGTGGATACCTACGACGGCAAGGCCGGCGACGCCAAGGCGAAGGGCTCGGCGTTCGACAAGACCCTGGCGGCCACGCTGAAGGGCGCGGGCTACCCGGCCAAGGCCGATCCGTCGCAGATCAACTGGCCGATGACGATCGTGGTGCTGACCATCCTGGTGATCTTCGTGACGATGGTGTACGGCCCGATCGCCGCGATGCTGGTGGAGATGTTCCCGACGCGGATCCGCTACACCTCGATGTCGCTGCCGTATCACATCGGCAACGGCTGGTTCGGCGGCTTCCTGCCGGCCACCGCGTTCGCGATCGTGGCGGCGAAGGGCAATATCTACTCGGGGCTCTGGTATCCGATCGTGATCGCGCTTGCCACCTTCGTGATCGGCCTGCTGTTCGTGAAGGAGACGAAGGGCTCGAACATCTACTCGCAGGACTGATGGCGGGGCCGCGGCGCCCGCAGCGACACGCTCGATGAAATTTTCCGAGAAAGTTGTTGACAGGCGCCCGACCCCTCTCCATAATCTTTCTTCTGTTGGCGAATTAGCTCAGTCGGTTAGAGCGACGGAATCATAATCCGCAGGTCCGGGGTTCGAATCCCTGATTCGCCACCATTCATTACGCAGAAGCCCGCACTCGCAAGAGTCGCGGGCTTTTGTCTTTTCCGTGCGCCCCTCGTCTTCAACAGCGCCGGCTGAAGCGCTCGCGCTCCGCACCGGTGCCGAACAGGCCTGCGGCGTCGAGCCGGCGCAGCGCCTCGATCATGTCGAGTTGCAGCGCCCTGAAGAACTCGTCGAATCGGCCTTCGGGAATCGCCGGGCCGGTCACCGCATTTCTCAGGCGCGGCAGAGCAGATCGAACCCGTCGGCTTCGGCCGCCTCGCAAGCCCACTCGGCGCTGCCTCACCGGTACCACGGATGATCGGCCGCCTTCGGCCCCGCCCGCTCGACCGCCCGCCTCCGATGTTCCGGCCGACCGGCGGCACGTCCGCATCGCCTCAATGCGTCGCCACCACCGCGCTCGGCGCCGGCTTCTGGCAGATCACGCCGTACCAGCCGAGCCCGCGATAGGTTTCATAACCGGGCGTGGCCGCGAACGACACGGTGGTCTGATCCGAATCGCGATAGAAGCCGGCGTTCGCGCCGTTGGTGCGCAGCCGGAAGGTTTCCTGCAGCACGCCCTGCCCGTCCGAACTCGCGATCACGCGGAACGACGAATCCACGATCATGCAGCGCGTGCGCGACCATTCCTCGCTGCTCAGGCGCACGCCCTTCACCACGGCATTGGCCTGCGGCGCCCAGTCGAAGAAGATCACCAGCGCGCCGAGCACCCGGCCGTTGGCGTGGCCGCCCTCGCGGATCGCGGTGGCATAGGTGGCCACCTGCGCGTTCTTGAGCGGCCCGAGCGTCTCCACGTCGAAGGCCACGTAGTCGGCGCCGCTCGCCGTGCCCATCGCGGCCTGGAACCAGCGCGCGTTGCCGACCTGCTGGCCGGCCACCGGATAGGTGTCGCCTCGCCCGCTCGCCACGATCGTGCCTTGCGCGTCCACCACCCACAGGTCCTTGTAGACGGTGTAGCTGTCGAGGATCACCGAGAGCCGCTCGCTCGCGTGGCGGCTCAGCGCCTCGCTGTCGTAGGTCACGCAGTCGACCAGCGCCGAATCGGTGGCCCACCAGCGCACGTCGCACGAGCGCTCGTACAGGTTGCGGTCCACGATGTCGATCATGTTCAGCGCGAGATCGGCGCAGCGCTGGCCGTCGTGATCGTGCATGCGGTCGATCATGCTGTCGCCGAGCTCGGTGAGCCGCAGCAGCGAACCGGCCAGCTCCTTGTTCAGGATGTGGGTGATCTCGCCGATGCGCTGGGACACGTGCTTGACCTGGTTCGCCACCACGGCGAACCCCTTGCCGGCCTCGCCGGCGCGTGCTGCCTCGATCAGCGCGTTGAGTGCGAGAAAGGTCGTCTCGCGGTTGATGTCGTTGATGTCCCCGATCTTGCCGGTGGCGAGTCTGCGAACCTCGTGCGTCAGATCAACGATTGCGCGTGGATTGGCCATGTGTGTCACCCGTCTGTTGCTTGTGGTTTTGTACTGATTTCCGTCGGATTCAAGCAAGCAACGGACCAATTAGTACAGTTCCTCCAGAAAAAGACGCGCGGTGATCGCACCCCAAAATGCTAGCTGGCTGTATCTGCACGGAAATCCTGCGAAGCAACATTTTGCAAAACGAATCGGGGCCATATCGACGCGACCGCAGTCGATCGGCTGAAATCCCGCTACCAGCCCGCGATTGGTGCGATCGTCGCACCACGCGGGTGCCTGCGCGCCCGGCCGGCCCATCGTCCGATCCGCATGAATCAGACGGCCGCGAGTCGCCGGCCGCCCTCGCGCAGCGTGGCGTCGTCCTTGCAGAATGCGAGCCGCACGATGCCGGTGTTGCGCCGGTCCTGGTAGAAGCTCGCGAGCGGAATCGCCCCCACACCGTGGGTGCGCAGCAGGTCGAACGCGAAGGCGTCGTCGTCGAGGTCGGAAACATGACCGAAGCGCGCGAGCAGGAAGAAACTGCCGCTGCACGGCAGCGGCGCGAGCCGCGAGCCGGCCATCGCCTCGACCAGCAGGTCGCGCTTGCGCTGGTAGAACGCGGCGAGGCCGAGATAGCTGCCGGGCTCGGCCAGCATGCCGGCGAGCCCGGCCTGCAGCGGCGCGGGTGCCGAGAACACCACGTACTGGTGCACCTTGCGGATCTCGGTGCTCAGCTCGGCCGGCGCGAGGCAGTAGCCGACGCGCCAGCCGGTGGCGTGATAGGTCTTGCCGAGCGAGGCGACGATCACGGCGCGTTCGGCCAGCTCGGGATGGCGCGCGAGGCTCAGGTGCTCGCGGCCGTCGTACACCATGTGCTCGTACACCTCGTCGGCCAGGATCACGATGTCGGTGTCGCGCACGATCGCCGCGAGCCGCGCCACGTCCTCGGCGTCGAACACGGCGCCGGTCGGATTGTGCGGCGTGTTGACGATGATCATGCGAGTGCGCGGCGTGAGCGCGGCGGCCACCTCGTCCCAGTCGATGCGCAGCGTGTGGAGATGGATGCCGATCGCCACGGGCGTGGCGCCCTGCAGCCGGATCGACGGCTCGTACACCTCGAAGGCCGGCTCGAAGAAGATCACCTCGTCGCCGGCGTGCACGAGCGCGGCGATCGCCGCGTAGATCGCCTCGCTGGCCCCGGCCGTCACGGTGATCTCGGTGTCGGGCCGGTAGCGCGCTCCATGCAGCCGCTCGGTCTTCTCGGCCAGCGCGACCTTCAGCGGCGGGAAGCCCGCCATCGGCGCGTACTGGTTCAGGCCGGCCTGCATCGCGTCCTGCGCGCGCGCGACGAGCGCCGGATCGGGCGCGAACGACGGTGCGCCCTGCCACAGGTTCACGGCGTCGTGCCGCGCGGCCAGCTCGGCGATGCGGGAAAAGACGGAAATCCCGCTTTGCGGCAGCTTGGTCTCGATCCGGCAGGAAAGGCGCATTCGGTGAACTCCTCGTGGGTGGCGGCATGCGGCGCGCCAAGGGTCGCACAAGGCCGCGACGCGTGCAACGCGGGGCGGCCCGGGACGCAGCGGCCGGCGGCGCACCGGGCCGCCCCGCGTCTTGTCATGGTCGTTTTGCGAAAATTTGTACCTACCGGCCGTGACATCGCCTCGATACGCTGACTGGGTCTGCGGCCTTCCCGTGCCGCCCCGAATGCCTCGTCCGGAGCCCCTCCATGAATCAGACCCTGTTCCTCGCCGGCGCCACCGGCGTAATCGGCCGCGCGCTCGTGCCGCTGCTCGTCGAAGCCGGCTACACGGTGCACGGCGCCACTCGCCGCCCCGAACGCGCGGCGCTGCTGGAGCGCCTCGGTGCACGCGCCGCGATCGTCGACGTGTTCGACAACGCGGCGCTGGCCGCCACGCTCGAGCGCATCGCCCCCGACGCGGTGATCCACCAGCTGACCGACCTGCCGCGCGATCTCGACCCGGCGCGCATGGCGCAGGCGATCCGTGACAACGCGCGGGTGCGCAGCGAAGGCACGCTGAACCTGGTGCTGGCCACGCTCACCGCGGGCTGCCGGCGCATGATCGCGCAGAGCATCGCCTGGGCCTACGCGCCCGGCGACATGCCGTATCGCGAGACCCACGCGCTCGACCTCGAGGCAGAGGGCGGGCGCCGCATCTCGGTGGGCGGCGTCGCCGCGCTCGAACTGGCGGTGCTGGCCACCCCGCCGCTGCAGGGCACGGTGCTGCGCTACGGGCGGCTGTACGGCCCCGGCACGGGCGCGGACACCGCGCCGGACGCACCGGCGCTGCACGTCGACGACGCCGCGCGCGCCACCCTGCTCGCCTTGCGCACCGGTGCGACCGGCGCGTACAACATCGTCGACGACAACGATCTGGTCTCGAACGACAAGGCGCGAGCCGTGCTCGACTGGAAGCCGGCGCGGCGCTGAGCGAGGACATGCGGAACGACATGCCGAAGCGCTGCCGCGCGGCCACGCGCGCGCCGCGCTCGCTCAGGCGCGAGGAAACGCCGCGATCGCGACGAGCCCGCGACCGCGCGGGCCGTCCTCGAGACGCAGGCTCGCGCGATGCGCTCGCGCGATCTCCCGCACGATCGCGAGGCCCAGGCCGCTGCCGGGCTGCGGCGAGGCGCGGAAGAACGGCTCGAACACCTTCTCCCGCAACGCGGCGTCGATACCGGCGCCCTCGTCGGCAAGGCGCAGCACGATCGCGTCGGGCGCGGCGTCGATCGAGATGCTGACGGTGCCGCCTTCGGGCGAATAGCGGATCGCGTTGTCCAGCAGGTTGAACACCAGCACCGACAGCAGTTGCTCGTTGCCCGACACGCGCACCGCCTCGGGCTCGGCCAGGGTGGCCACCAGTTCCACGCGGCGGCGCTGGGCCAGCAGCGCGAGCTGCTCGATGGTGGCGGTGGCGATCTCGCGCAGGTCGATCGTCACGCCCGCGTACTGCGCGTAATCGGCCGCCTCGGCCTGCGCGAGCGTGAGCAGCTGGTTGGTCAGCGCGACCAGCGAGCGGTTGCTGCGATCCATCGCCGTCAGCGTGTCCTGCACCTGGGCCGGATCGTTCTGGCGCCGCGCGTACTGCAGCTGCGTGCCGAGCAGCGTGAGCGGCGTGCGCAGCTGATGCGCGGCATCGGCGATGAAGCGGCGCTGCATCGCGGTCTGCTTCTCGATGATTTCCAGGCACTGGTTGAAGGCGCGCACGATCGGGCGCAGCTCGTTGCGCAGCGGCTCCACGGCCACCCGCACCGAGGAGGTCTGCACGCGCTCGGGCATGCGCCGCGCGAGCCGCGCGAGCGGCCGCAGCTCGAGCGTGAGCCCCAGGCACACGAGCACCACGGCGATCGTCAGGATCGCCGAGAAATAGAACATCTGCGGGCGCCACAGCGCGAGCACCAGCGCGTCGCGCTCGTGCAGCGTGCGGCCCACCGAGATCACCACGCGCCGCGTCGTGCCGTCATCGTACATGGGCCGGATCACCGACACGGCGCGCACCGGCTCGCCGTTCATCACCGCGTCGTACCACTTCGGGGAAACGTCGGGCACCGTCTGCGGAAAGTCGGAGGTGCCGGCGATCATCGGGCCGCCGATTTCCTGCACGCGGAAAAACACCTGATCCTCGCGCGGCGTGCTGAGGATCTCGATCGCGCTCGGCGAGATCGAGGCACTCAGGTCCTTGCCGTCCCAGCCCACGTTGCCGGCCATCACGCGCGCGGCCGACAGCAGCACCTCGTCCTGCAGCAGGTTGGCGGTGTGCCACGCATTGCTGCGCGTGATCAGCCCGGCCGCCACGATGAACACCGTCATCGGCAGCGCGAGCCACAGCAGCAGTCGCACGCGCAGGCTATTCATCGGCGTCGCCGTCTTCCAGCAGATAGCCGAGCCCGCGCAGGGTGATGATGGTGGCGCTGCTGCCCTCGAGCTTCCTGCGCAGCCGCGACACGTAGATCTCGATCGCGTCCTCGCTGGTGGGCGCGTCGGCCGCGCTGACCGATTCGGCCAGGCTGGCCTTCGACACCGTCTTCTTGACGCGCAGCATCAGCGCCTCGAGCACCGCGTGCTCGCGCGGCGTGAGCACGAGCGGCGCCTCGCCGATCAGGAACTGCAGGCGGTCCATGTCGTAGACGAGGTTGCCGCAGCGCAGCCGGTTCGAGCGCGACGGCGCCTGGCGGCGCGCCAGCACCTTGATGCGCGCCACCAGCTCGCGCGCGTCGAAGGGCTTGACGATGTAGTCGTCGGCGCCGGCGCCCAGGCAGATCACCTTCTCGTCCACCGCGCCGGTGGCCGTGAGGATCAGCACCGGCGTGGCGTCGCCGCGCTCGCGCATGCGGCGCAGCACGGTCTTGCCCGACATGCCGGGCAGGTTCAGGTCCAGCAGCACGACGTCGTAGTTCGACGCGCGCAGCGCATCCTCGGCCGCCTCGCCGCCGGCCACGCGATCGAGCGCGAAGCCGTCATCCGTCAGCGTCTTCGCCAGCCAGTGCGCCAGCTCTTCATTGTCCTCGACGAGCAGCAGCCTCACGCGTCCTCCGTCCTGCCTTACGCGAGCTTGTACTGTTCCCGTGCGCTCTTGGTGCGGTACAGCAGCAGCGTCGCAATCATGCCGCACACGGCGGCGACACCCATCCACGCGCCCGGTGCAGCCTTGTCGCCGGTTTCGTGGATCAGCCAGGTCGAGATCGCCGGCGTGAAGCCGCCGATCATCGTGGCGAGACTATAGGCCATCGAGAAGCCGGTGGTGCGCACGTTCACGGGCATCAGTTCGGTCAGCGCCACGACCATCGCGCCGTTGTACCACGCGTACAGCACCGACAGCCACAGTTCCACGGCCAGCAGCTTGCCGAACGAGGGCGCGCCCACCAGCCACTGCATCGCCGGGTAGGCCGTGAACACGGTCAGCAGCGTGAAGGCGAGCATCACCGGGCGACGGCCGTAGCGGTCCGACACCGCGCCCGAGATCGGCAGCCAGATGAAGTTCGAGATGCCGACGCAGGCCGTCACCAGCAGCGCGTCGAACGAGGACATCTTCAGCACCACCTTGCCGAAGGTCGGCGTGTAGGCGGTGATCAGGTAGAACGAGGTGGTGGTCATGATCACGAGGCCCATGCCCGCGAGGATCAGCCCGAAGTTCGCGAAGATCGCGCGGGTGATCTCGCCGATGCCCGGGTGATGCTTGCGCGCCACGAACTCGTCGGACTCCTGCAGCGTGCGGCGGATGTAGAACAGGAACGGCACGATCAGGCAGCCGACCACGAACGGCACGCGCCAGCCCCAGCTCGTCATTTCCCGCGCCGGCACCAGCACGTTCAGCAGCACGCCGAGCGAGGCCGCGAACACCACCGCCACCTGCTGGCTGGCCGACTGCCACGAGCAGAAGAAGCCGCGGTTGCCGCGCGTGGCGATCTCGGCCAGATACACAGACACGCCGCCCAGTTCCGCGCCGGCCGAGAAGCCCTGCAGCAGCCGGCCGAGCAGCACGATGGCCGGAGCCAGCAGGCCGATCGAGTGGTAGCCGGGCACGAAGGCCACGCACATGGTGCCGAGCGCCATCAGCGACAGCGACAGGATCAGCCCCTTGCGGCGGCCGTGCTTGTCCATGTAGGCGCCGAGCACGATCGCGCCGATCGGGCGCATCAGGAAGCCCGCGCCGAACACCGAGAACGACAGCATCAGCGAGGCGAACTCGTTGCCGACCGGGAAGAACGTGGCCGCGATCGCGGCCGCGTAGTAGCCGTACACGGTGAAGTCGTACATTTCCAGGAAGTTGCCGCTGACGGCGCGGAAGACCGAACGCGCCCTGGATTCGCGGCGTTCGACGGTTTGGCTGGCTGACATGGTGGGGACGTCCTCGCGCTGGGCGCATTCACGGCTTCGAAACGGGGTGGCACGACGTGGCGCGCTCGCATGGCGCGCCGGTCGTGCCGGCTTTCTGCTGGTGGGCGAACGGGCGGCGCGGCCTCAGCCGATCCGCATCACGGCCTTGCCGAGCTGGCGACGCTCCTCGAGCGCGGCGTGCGCGAGTTCGACGTCGTCGAGCGTGTAGCGGCCGTTGATCTCGATCGACAGCGCGCCGTCGGCCAGCGCCGCGAAGATCTCGTCGGCGCGGCGCTGCACGGTGTCGCCGTCGGCGAGGTGATCGGCCAGGCGCGGGCGGGTGAGGAACAGCGAGCCGGCCTCGCCGAGCTCGTACGGATCGAGATCGTTCAGCGAGCCGGCCACGGCGCCGTAATTGACCACCAGGCCGCGCTTGCGCGTGGCGCGGAAGCTGTCGCGCAGCGTCGGGCGGCCCACGGCGTCGAACACCACGTCCACGCCGCGGCCGTCGGTCAGCGCGCGCACGCGGTCGGCGAAGCCGCCGTTCTCGTAGAGCATCACGTGATCGGCGCCGTGCGCCTTCGCCACCGCGGCCTTCTCGGCATTGCTGGTGGTGGCGAACACGGTGGCGCCACGGCGTTTGGCGAGCTGCACCAGCAGTTGGCCGATGCCGCCCGAGGCCGCGTGCACGAGGCAGGTGCTGCCGGCGCCGATGTCGGCCACGTCGTCGAGCAGGTAGTGCGCGGTCGAGCCCTGGAAGATCGCGGCGGCGGCCACGTCGAGCGCGATCGCGTCGGGCAGCTTCGCGAGCCGCGCGGCCGGCACCACCGCGTATTCGGCGTAGGCGCCCCAGGCGATGCACCAGGCCACCCGCTGGCCCGGCTCGAAGCCGTGCGTGCCGGGGCCGGCCTCGACCACCTCGCCCGAGCCTTCCATGCCGAGCGTGCAAGGGATCCGCACGGGGTAGGTGCGCGACTCGCGATACTTGCCCTGGCGCGTGTGCACGTCCATGAAGTTGATGCCCGCGTAGGCCACCTTCACCAGCACCTCGCCCTCGCCGGGCGCGGGGATCGGCAGCACCACGCGCTGCAGCACCTCGGGCCCGCCATGCTGCTCGATACGAATCGCTCTCATGCCTGCTTCCACTCCTTCAAACCGGCTCCCGTCGGCCACCTCGGGCCTCAATGGAACGTCTCGCGCTGCGTGCCATCGACGAACGCATTCGTATAGGTACGCGACAAGTCGACGTGGCTGGCCGTGAGGCCCGCCCCGTTCGACACCAGAACCTTCAGCACCGTCGGCGGCGCGTCGTCGGGCATGCGCCCGTCCGGCGAGAACGACGGTTTGGCCAGCGTCAGCGCGCGCACGTAGGCGGCGCGATCGGCGCCGAGCGCGCTGGCCGGCAGCGCCGCCACGATCTGCCCGGCGTCGTGCGTGGCGATGAACTGCAGCGCGCGCACCAGCGCGTGCACCATGCGCTGGGTCTCGTCGCGATGCGCGAGCGCCCAGCTGCGGCGCAGGTACAGGCACGAGCCCACGTAGGCGCCGCCGAGCTGCGCGCGCGTGCCTTCCACGCTGCGCAGATCCACCAGCACGCGTGCCGCGCCGCTCGCCAGCAGGCGCGTGGCGGTGGGCTCCTCCACCATGCCGGCGTCGATCGTGCCGCGCTCGAACGCCTCGGCGAAGCGCGTGTCCGAGGCGAGCGGCACCACCGTGTAGTCGCCCGGCGCGATGCCGGCGCGCGCGGTCAGGTAGCGCGTGAGCACCCAGGTGGACGCGCCGAAGCCGGTCACGCCGAAGCGGCGACCCTTCGCGTCGGCGATCGAGGCGAGCGGCACACCGGTGCGCCGCGTCGAGGCCAGCTCGGCCAGCCCGGCCGCGCGCACGAACACCGCTACCGACAGCACGTCCTGGCCGCGGCTCTGCAGGTCGATCGTGTGATCGTAGAAACCCACCGCGCCGTGGATCGCCCCGGCGATCAGCTCGGTCGACGTGTCGATGCCGGCCGGCACCGACATCACCTGCACGTCGAGCCCCTCGTCGCGGAAATAACCGAGCTGCGCGGCCAGCAGCGCGGGCATGTAGACGATCTTGGACATGCCGCCCATCATCAGCTTGATCGGCGCGGCCTGCGCGCCGGGGCTCGCGACGGCCACGGCCGCCGCGGCGGCGCAGGCGAGCGCGGCGGCGAGCGGGCGACGAAGCCGGCGGCGAAGCGAGCGGATCGGGTTGGGCATGGGAAGCTGTCTCCTTCTCGCGGCGTCCTTGTCGCGCGTCGCGGCCGGCCCGCAGGCTCCGGCGCGTCGCGGGCAGGCGCCGCGTCAACGGTGGCAAGTATAGAAATCCGACGCCTTCTGAATCCCTTCAGCGCGTCGGCAGTTTTCTCGGTATTTACCCTCGGCGGGCGGCCGGGGCGGATTCGGGTGCGGGGCCGATCAGGCCAGCTCGGGATAGCCGAGCACGGCGGCTTCGTCGGCGAAGCGCGCGATCGTGTCGTAGGCGCCGGCGGGCAGCGTCTCGAAGCGGCGCAGCCGCAACGCGCGCGCACGCGCCGGATCGGCTGCGAGCGCCTGGTCGAGCGCATCGCGCAGCCAGGCCGCCTCGCGCTCGCCGAGCGTGTTCGAGGCGATCAGCGGCAACCCCGGCGCGCTCGCCGTGAAGCCGATCGTGCGCACGCGCGGCATCGCCTCGGGCAGCGCGTCGCGCAGGCAGGCGAAGCTGACGCAGTCGATCGCGGCGCAGTCGGCGCGGCCCTCGGCGAGCGCGACCAGGGCGTTGCGGTGCGAGCCGACGGCCGTGACCGAGGCGAAGAAGCGGCCACCATCGCGACCACCGGCGAGCGGCGCCACCGCGTGGCGCAGCGCGTTCATGCCGCTGTGCGAATCGGCGCCGTTGAACGCGGCGCGCAGCCCGCGGCAGGCGGCCAGCGAGGTGGCGCCCTGCGCGTGCGCGGCCGCCGACACAACCAGCACGCTCGAATACCGCGCGCCGTCGCAGCCCTCGACGTCGAACACCGGCGTCGCGACGAGCCGCGTCACCTCGCGCAGGCCGAGCATGCGGAACGGGTAACCGCAGGTCTGCGACAGCAGCAGGTCGGGCCGGCGCCACAGCGGCATCAGCTCGCCGAACGGCTCGTCGAGCAGCGCCACCTCGCGGGTGCCGCCGGCGCGGGCGAACGCGTCGAGCGTGTCGGCGACGAGCGCGCGCCAGAGCGCACCCAGGCGCGGCGTGACGTTGTACATCGGCAATCCGGCGACGCGGCGGTCCATGCGGTTCGGCTCCCGGTGGCCCGAGGAAATCGGGCAAGGCTGCCGGTCACTATAAGGAGCGCCGGGCGGCACGACAAGCCGCCGGCCCCGACCCGCGCGGTGATAAGTACATGCGAATCGATTGTTTGGCGCGGCGCGCCGGCGTCGCTAGAGTGGGCGCTTGTCCTCCGTCATCGCATGCTTTTCGCCGATCGTGCCCCGGAAGTGCGCCGGCGAGCCCGCCCCACATGGCCGAATACTTCGACGTCGATCACGCCAACGCCATCCGCTCGCTCGGTGCACGCTTTGCCGCGCGTACCGAATGGCCGACCTGGCTGCTGATCGCCACGATCTACGGTGGCTGGTTCGGCATGCTGTGGCTGCTGCACGCGCGGGCGATGCCGTTCGCGCTGGCGGTGCCGCCGCTGGTGCTGATCGTGACCTGGCAGATGTCGCTGCAGCACGAGCTGCTGCACGGCCATCCCACCCGCCTCGCCTGGCTGAACCAGCTGATCGCGAGCCCGCCGCTGGCCGTCTGGTACCCGTATCCGCTCTATCGCGACACGCACCTCGCCCATCATCGCGACGAGGACCTGACCATGCCCGGCGTCGATCCGGAAGGCAACTACGTGCCGCGCGGCCGCTGGGCGGCGCTGCCAGGCTGGCTCAAGGCGCTGTGGGTGCTGCGCAAGACCTTTCTCGGGCGGCTGGTGGTGGGCCCGCCGATGAGCGTGGCGGCCACCGCGATCGATGCATGCGCACGAATCCGGCGCGGCGAGGCGCGCACGCTCGGCATGTGGCTCGCACACGGCGCCGGCGTGGTGGCGCTGCTCGCGTGGGTGCAGGCCTTCGCCGGCGTGCGCTGGTGGGCCTACCTGCTCGCGGTGAGCTGGCCCGCGCTGTCGCTGGCGATGATCCGCTCGCTGTACGAGCATCGCGCCGCCGCGCATCCTAAGGCGCGCATCGTGATCAACGAGGCCGGCTTCGCGATGCGCCTGCTGTATCTGAACAACAACTACCACCTCGTGCACCACGATCTGCCGGGCCTGCCGTGGTTCCAGCTGCCGCGCGCCTACCGGATGCGGCGCGTCGACTACGCCGGCAAATGCGGCGGCTTCGTGGTCCGCGGCGGCTACCTGGAACTGCTGCGCCGCTATGCGTGGCGCCCCACCGACGCGCCCGAGCATCCGTTCCGCCATGCGCCGGCCGCGCTGTCGAACGGCGGCGCGCGCATCGCCGTGGTCGACGGCTGCCTGCAGATCAGCAGCTGAGTCCAGCACCGGGCCGCCCGCGGCGGCGCCCCGCGCTTTTCCCGCTTGTTCGCCGCCCCGCCGCCCGCTTATCATCGTGCCGAACCCGTGGCGCCTCGCGCCCGCGCCGCTTCCCCCTTCCCGAATCCCGATGCTCGCGCTGCTGCTGTTGATACCGCTTTTCGCCGGTCTGCTGGTCGGCGCCAACGATGGCGTGCTGGCGGGCCTCGCCGCCGGGGCCGTGGCCACCGTGTTCGAATTGCTGCTGCTGTCGGTGGCCGGCCTGCTCGCCAAGCGGCGCGAGGCGAAGCGCCAGGCGCGGCTGGCGGCCGAGGCGACCGCCCCGGCGGAGGCAACGCCGAACGACACGACAGACGGCGCAGCACCAGCCCGATCCGATGCATCCGCACCGTCCTCGCTCCAACCCGATGCACCGCCGCCGTGGCGCGTCACCGCGTTCCGCGCGCGCCGCCCCGACGACCGCCTGCGTCCGATCGATCTGCTGCCGAACCCGATCGGCAGCCGTCCGGCCTCGCCCGATCTCGACGACGGCCAGCGCCTGCCCGGCTACCTCGGCAGTTACGCGAGCTACCAGCGCATCTTCATCGACATCGATGCACGCGCCACGTCGGCGGCCACAGTGTTTCGCGAGCTTTACGACGGCTTGCGTCAAGCCTGCGAAAAGCACGTCGACGTGGAGTCGAACGTCGGCGAGGCACACCCCGAGATCGCCCCGCTCGACGATCTGCCCGAGCACTTCGAGGCCCGCCAGCGCGTCGGCGACACGTTGTTCGTGGCGTTCCGCACCCGCGACGCGCACTGGGCCGGCATCCGTCTCGGCCGGGACAGCTTCCGGTTTCCGCTTGAGCGGCTCGGCGGCTTCGCGCTGAACGTGGGCATTCCGGCCAAGGGGCCCGGCGGCTACGAGATCGAAATCGTGTTCGACCGCCCGCGCCGCGATACCGAGGCCGACGCGGACTGGCAATGGCACGGCAGTGCGTTCCAGCCGACCCTGCCCTACGCCGACCGCCATTCGTTCGCGCTTCTGTACGCACTGACCACGATCGCGCAGCTGTTCGACGTGCGCATCGTGTGCTCGACCTTTTCGGATTGCTGAACGCTTCGACGGCACCGATATTCCACCTCGATATCCCGCCCCAATAGCCCGCTCGAGGCACCCGCCAGCGCACCCCGCGCACGTCAAGTTCAACCTGCGATGCAGCGCGCGACTCGCCGGTTGCAAACGCGTCACAGTCGAACATTTTCTGTGCCACGACACCATCATTTCAGGCATACACTGAGCCTCAGTGCGGCGCCAGGGGTCGGACGATTTGCGCTGCCGGGGAGATGCCATGAATCGGCCCGTCATTCGGTTCCCGCTGCGCACCACGGCACCCGTGCCGGTATGGCGCCGCGTGAAATGGTTGCTCGTCGCGCTCGTGCTGATCGCACTGGTCGTGGCGGTGCGGCTTTGCCAGATCGAATTCGCGACCTCGCGATGGCAGGCACGCTATCTCTCCGAGCTGGCCGGCGACGTCGGCTACACGGTCGGCAGCGGCCCGAGCGACAGCATCCGCTATCCGCTGAACGGCCCCTACGACACCCGGCTCGGCTATGCCCTGCTGCCCCGCTTCGAGCAGCGCCTCGCGGCGCGCGGCTACGCGATCGAGGCACAGGCGCGCGACTCCGAGCGCCTGCTCTCGCTGGCCGACCGCGGCCTGTTCCTGCCGTACGAGGAAAAGGACCAGGCCGGCCTCACGCTGCGTGACGCCACCGGCGCGCCGATCTTCGACGCCACCTTCCCGCACCGCGTCTACGCCGACTTCGACGCGATCCCGCCGCTCGTCACGCGCTCGCTGCTGTTCATCGAGGATCGCTACCTGCTCGACCCCGATGCGCCGAACCGCAACCCCGCGATCGACTGGCGCCGCTTCGGCCGCGCGCTGTCCGATCAGGCGCTGCGCTTCGTCAACCACAAGCAATCCACGCCGGGCGGCAGCACGCTCGCCACCCAGATCGAGAAGTTCCGCCACTCGGCCGACGGCCGCACCGCCACGCCGCCCGAGAAGCTGCGGCAGATCGCGTCCGCCTCGGTGCGTGCCTATCTCGACGGCCCGCAGACGATGCCGG
>JASLEG010000265.1 GCA_030151225.1 Burkholderia sp.
TGACCAGCGCGACCGCGAGCACCGCGACCGCGCCGTACAGCAGTTCGATCATTTCGCGAGCACGCCAGGGTTGATCGGATTGGGCGGCTGCCCCGCGCGCGGGCCTTCGCCGAGCGCGGCGATCAGGTTGTCGGCGGCGAGGTTCGCCATGGCGCGGCGCGTGGCTTCGGTCGCGCTCGCGATATGCGGCGTGAGCACGACGTTCTCCACTTCGAGCAATGCCGGATGCACGCGCGGCTCGCCCTCGAACACGTCGAGGCCCGCCGCCGCGATCTGGCGCGTGCGCAGCGCATGCGCGAGCGCCACGTCGTCGACGATGCCGCCGCGCGCGATGTTGGTGAGCGTGGCGGTGGGCTTCATCAGCGCGAGTTCGGCCGCACCGATCGTGTGATGGTTCTCCGCCGTGTAGGGCAGCACGAGCACGACGTGGTCGGCCTGCTTGAGGAGGTCCTGCTTCGAAAGATACTCGGCGTTCAGTTCGCGTTCGATCTCAGGCGCGACCCGCGAGCGATTGTGATAGACCACGCGCATGTTGAAACCGCGCGCGCGGCGCGCGAGCGCCTGGCCGATGCGGCCCATGCCGATCACGCCGAGCGTGGCGCCGTGGATGTCGGCACCGAGGAAGCTGTCGAACGACCACTTCCGCCACTTGCCCGCGCGCAGCCAGTGCTCCGATTCGGCCACGCGCCGCGCGGCGGCCATCATCAGCGCCCAGCCGAAATCGGCCGTGCTCTCGTTGAGCACGTCGGGCGTGTTGGTACCGAGCACGTTCGCGGCGTTGAACGCGGCGATGTCGAAGTTGTTGTAGCCCACCGCCATGTTCGACACGACGCGCAGCTTCGGCGCGGCCGCGAGCGCCGCGGCGCCGATCGTGTCACCGGCCGTGAGCGCGCCGTCCTTGTCGGCCAGACGCGCGTGCAGCGCGTCGGGCGCGAGCGCGTCGCCGTTGTTCCAGTCCACCTCGAAGTGCTGCTTCAGGCGTTCGATCACGTCCGGAAAGATCGGACGCGCCACCAGGATTTTCTGCATTGCCTGCCTCCGTCGATGCGCGCGCGCCCGGCCGTGCAAGGCTGCCGGGCCGCGTCGCGCCTGCCGCGAAACCGCGTGAAATGTGCCGCGCTCAGGCGGCGAAGAATAACCAGGTCGCCAGTGCGAACACCGGCACGAGGATGCCGAACGACCAGCCCAGATAGGCAAAGAAGCTCGGCATGCGGATCCCGCGCGATTCGGCGATCGCCTTGACCATGAAGTTCGGCGCGTTGCCGATGTAGCTGTTCGCGCCCATGAACACCGCGCCGGCCGAGATCGCCGCGAGCGCCGAGGCGCCCGTGGTCATCAGTGTCGGCGCGTCGCCGCCGGCGAGGTTGAAGAATACGAGGTAGGTCGGCGCGTTGTCGAGGAACGAGGACAGCAGCCCGGTCGCCCAGAACAGCATCGGCACCACGGGCTCGCCGTGCTCGCTCGTCACCAGATGCACGATCGGCGCGAATGCGCCGTCGGCGCCCGCGCGCAGGATCACGATCACCGGCGCGATCGTCACGAAGATGCCGGCGAACAGCTTGGCCACCTCCTCGATCGGCGCCCAGTCGAACGCATTGCCCTCGCGCGCCGAGCGCGGCGTGAGCACGAGCGAGAGCAGCAGCACGCCGAGCAGCGCCACGTCGCGCACCGCGTTCTGCAGCGCCACGTGGGTGCCGAACACGTCGAACACGATGCCGGGCTTCCAGATGCCGCTCATCAGCACCAGCGCGACGATCGCGGCGAGCAGCACGAAGTTGAGCTTGCCGTCGATCGAGATGCGCACGGGCGCGGCCACCGCGGCCGAGGCCTGCGGCGCGGTGGGCGCGCCATCGCCGTCGCGCCGGAAGCGCCACGCGTCGAGCGCGTGGAACAGCGCGAGCAGCACCACGCAGACGAAGGCCGTGGGCAGCGCGAGATGGACCGTGGTCCAGAAGAAGTCGACGCCGTTCAGGAAGCCGAGGAACAGCGGCGGATCGCCGAGCGGCGACAGCGCGCCGCCCGCGTTCGCCACCAGGAAGATGAAGAACACCACCACGTGCACGACGTTGGCGCGCGCCGCGTTGGCGCGCAGCAGCGGCCGGATCAGCAGCATCGCCGCGCCGGTGGTGCCCATCAGGCTGGCGAGCGCGGCGCCGAGCGCGAGCAGCGCGGTGTTGCGCGCCGGCGAGGCGTGCAGCGTGCCGTGCACGCAGATGCCGCCGGCCACCGTGTAGAGCGCGGCGAGCAGCACGATGAACGGGATGTATTCCTCGAGCAGCGCATGCACGAGCGTCGCGCCGGCCACGCCGCCGCCGAACACGGCCGCGAACGGCGCGAGGAAGGCCACGGCCCAGACCGCGGCGATCTTGCCGTAATGGTGATGCCAGAAGGCCGGCGCCACGAGCGGGAACAGCGCGATCGACAGCAGCATGCCCGCGAACGGCAGGCCCCACAGCGCGGACAGCGTCGCGCCGTCGAGCGTGGCGGCCGCGGCCGGCGTGGGGGCGATGGCGAGCGCGAGCAGCAGCGCGAGGGCGGCGGGCGCGGCGATGACGGGCGGGAAGACGTGTCGGATCATGGCGGGAAAGCCGCGTCGCGACGCACCGGCTCGGGCCGGCCGCATCGCACGCGAGAGAGACGGAAAGGAGAACGACGCGGCGGCGCTCATGCGCCGCGCACTACGATCGCGTGCACGCGATACGGCCCGTGCGCGCCGAGCACGATGGTCTGCTCGATGTCGCCGGTGCGCGACGGCCCCGACACGATGTTGACCGCGCGCGGCAATTCGCCGAGCTCGGCGCGGATCAGCGCGAACGCGTCCTCGTGGGCGGCCACGATGCGCGAGGCCGGCACGATCGCGACGTGCGTGTCGGGCAGCAGCGCCGCCGACGCGTAGGTATCGGGACCGGACAGCAGCACCAGCGAGCCGGTCTCGGCGCTCGCGCAGAAGCAGCCGGTGATGCCGACCGGATCGCCGTCGACGGGCTTGCGGCATGCGACTTCGAGGCCGGCGGCCTGCCAGTCGAGATCGGCCAGCGTGCGCCACGCGATCGCGCGCGCGGGCAACGCCTGCGCGCCGAGATAGCGCGCCACGGCGGCCGGCACCTCGGCCAGCGTGTCGATCAGCTCGATCGTGGTGGACATGCGCCGCGCCTCGTCGGCGAAGCGCTCGATGCGCGCCGCGGCATCGGCCGGCAACGGCGGCCGCGGGCCCGCCGGATGGCGCGCGAGATAGTCGGCGGCCTGCTCGCGTTCGTGCGGTTCGGGCTCGGCCGGGCGGCCCTGGGCGGCGCGGATGCGCGCGAAGATCTGGCGGCGGGCGGCCGACGTGTCCATGTGCGGTCCTCGTGAACGTGGCGAAAACAACGCGCTCGATTATAGCGGCCGGGGCGCGGCCGTCGGCGCGTTCGCCCGCCTGCCGGCCCGCTTACTTGCCGGCTTCCTCGTCGGCCGGCTGCGCGATGCCGAACACCTGGCGCAGATACGCGAGATAGGCCTTGTCGTCGCACATGCTCTTGCCCGGCGAATCGGACAGCTTGGCGACCGGCTGGCCGTTGCAGCGAACCATCTTGATCACGATCTGCAGCGGTCGGTAGCCGAGGTCGTTGGTCAGGTTGGTACCGACGCCGAACGCGAGCCGGCAGCGATCGCGGAAGCGCTCGTACAGTTGCAGCACCTTCGGGATGTCGAGCGCGTCGGAGAACACCAGCACCTTGGTGCGCGGATCGCAGCGGTTCGCCTCGTAGTGCTGCAGCATGCGCTCGCCCCATTCGAACGGATCGCCCGAATCGTGGCGCGCGCCGTCGAACAGCTTGCAGAAGTACATGTCGAAGTCGCGCAGGAAGGCATCCATGCCGTACACGTCCGACAACGCGATGCCCAGATCGCCGCGATATTCCTTGGCCCACATCTCGAGGCCGTAGATCTGCGAATCGCGCAGGCGCGGGCCGAGCGCCTGGCAGGCCTGCAGGTATTCGTGCGCCATCGTGCCGAGCGGCGTGATGCCGTGCTTCATCGCGTAGTACACGTTGCTGGTGCCGGCGAACTGCGGGCCGAGCTGGTCGCGCAGGGTCAGCGCCACTTCCTCGTGCCACACCTTCGAGAAACGGCGGCGCGTGCCGTAGTCGGCGATCTTGCAGTCGGCCAGCTCCGGCTTCGCGCCGAGCAGGCGGATCTTGTCGCTGAGGCGCCCGCGGCCCTCGCGGTAATCGGGCTCGGTCTGGGTGTTGCGGAAATACACCTCGTTGACGATCGCGAGCACCGGAATCTCGAACAGGATCGTGTGCAGCCACGGCCCGCGGATCGCGATGTCGATCTCGCCGTTGCCCTTCGGCGACGGCGAGATCTCGATGTACTTCTCGTTCAGATGGAACAGCGCGAGGAATTCGACGAAATCGCCCTTGATGAAGCGCATCTGGCGCAGGTAGTCGAGTTCGGCCTCGGTGAAGCGCAGATGGCAGAGGCCGCGCACCTCGTCGCGAATCTCGTCGATGTAGGGCACCAGATCCACGCCCGGCGTGCGGCAGCGGAACCGGTATTCGACGTTGGCGGCCGGGAAGTGATGCAGCACCACCTGCATCATCGTGAACTTGTAGAGATCGGTGTCGAGCAGCGAAGTAATGATCATGTTCGGGACGGCCTGGCTGGAACTGCCTGATACGGAATCGGCGAGATCGGCGCGCCCGGCGCCCTCGGCGGCGGCGGCGCGCGCGATCGATACTGCAAAGCCGCAGCGTCCGCGCGTCTCCGGCGCGCCGCCCCGCTCTGCCAGCCGCATGTTACCCGAATGCGGGACCGACCATCGCCGTCGCGAGGCCGGTGCCGTCGGCGACATAAACTAATCACGAAACGGTATAAGCCAATGCCGAGGCGGCTCGATGCGGGTTTTGCGCTTCAGTTACAATGCCGCATTTGGCGCAAAGCCTCCCCCCACACAAAATCATCGCCAAGCAGGAGCGTTTTGAATGACTCACGTTGTGACCGAAGGCTGCATCAAGTGCAAATACACGGATTGCGTCGATGTATGCCCGGTGGATTGCTTCCGTGAAGGTCCCAATTTTCTCGCGATCGATCCGGAC